>JBHEKR010000339.1:0-5228 GCA_041859365.1 Candidatus Hydrogenedentales bacterium | reverse complement strand
GCGGTCGGGCGGGGAGGAGACGGGTGGCGGTGGCCGGGATCGGCTTGGGAGCCCGGCGCGGGACGACGCCGTCGCGGTGCTTGGAAAATGGGCGCGGCCGACCGTCGCGGGTCAGGGTGCGCGGCGGGATGTAATGCGCGTTGGCATTGCGGCCAGAGCGGCCGCCATACTTGCGGAGGCGCACGGGGCGTAATGCAGGGCGCGCGAAGGAGCGCACGGAGTTGATGATGCCGCAGCCCAGGAAGGCGGAAAGGGCGGCGAAGATCGAAAGCTTGAAAGGTGAGGCAGGTTTCATGGCTTGAGGCGGTCAGGCGGGGGGCCCTTGGCAAGGACCTTGCGGCGCGCTTGCAAGGGGCTCTCTGGGGGGCATTTCAGCGGCTGCCACTGGCGGCCGGCAAAGGGGCGGGAGCGGCGTCGGCGGACGAGCCGCCGAGATGGGTGATCCTCGCCAGATTGGGGATCGGGATGGGGACGCAGAGTTGGACGATCCAGCCGGAGGCGGGTCCCTCGGTGGCCCGGCCGGTGCCGGCGCAACTGAGCAGGAGCAGCGGGGCGAGGAGGACGAGGAGATGGGCCCCGGACTTACTGGCCGGCGTGTCGGCTTTGTCCGGGCGGGAGGCGAGACTCAGGAGGAAGCCGCCGGCCCAGGTGAGGAGCCCGACGACGTCGTTGATGTCGCCGGTGTAGCCGTGGGAGGCGACCCAGACGGCCAGCATGGGCAGGGCATTGGAGACGGCAGCGGCGATGCCCTGGGTCGCAAACTGGATGGTGCTGTCCCCGGGTCGGGTCTTGGCGACCAGGGACCAGACCGACACGATGGCCCAGGTGGCGAGGGTGGTGAGGAGTCCGAGGAGGTCGGGGTTGTCGAGGGCGAACTTGGCCCCCAGGGCGGTGACGACCCAGCGGGCGAGCTTGGGGATTAATTGGCGGATGATCCAGAGTTTGAGCGTATTCATGGGCTTTCGGCGGCGGGAATGCCGCATGCTTGATAATGAAATAGTTGGGGGAATCCAGAGTTTGAGCCTATTCATGGGCTTTCGGCGGGCTTTGACACTGAGTGTGCCCGCAAGCTACTGGGATTCACGCCAAGTGCGAATCAACCCGGGAGAGTGGTACAACTTGGACTCACTCTCTAGGACTCGCGCTCAGTGTCATCGCGGGCCGCCGTGTCCATGGCGTCGCGGTAGTGGAGGAGGCTCTCGAGGTCGATGCGCCAGCGGATGTTCTGGGCATTGTCACCCTCGGGCCGTAGGTTGGGCTTGCAAGCGCGGATGACGCCGTCCTGGAGGAGCTCGCGGAGGCGCTGGTGGCTCATGCCCCGGAGGAGGCCCCGGGCCTGGCGAAAGGAGACGCTGGTCTCGATCGGCGCGGGCCGGAGCTGGACGACGCCGCCGGGCAGCCGGACGACCCGGACGCCGGGAGTCGTCCAGATGTCGAGCGGGAGCTCCAGTTGGTGATCGTCGGGCATGGGTCGTGGCGTGGGTGGCGAGGGCGAGGCGGGGCAGAACAGGGCGCTCAGGCCGACCCGTTGGGCGTCTGAGCTTGGCTGTTATGCCCAAGGAATAGATCCCCCTGGGAGAGTTCGCTCTCGATCCGTTGCACTGCGGTCTTGAAGTGTTTCGGGTCGAGTTCGCACCCAACGAATTTGCGGCCAGTCCGCAGGGCGGCGACTCCGGTTGATCCGCTCCCCATGTAAGGATCGAATACAGTTTTACCGATTCCCACGCGGGCGGTTTCCAGACACCACAGCATCAACTCCACAGGCTTTTGTGATGGGTGCGAGCGGCGAGTCGCGTTGCTGTTATCTTCTCCGGCCCGCAAGAGTCCCATCCACAGATGATGGAAGACAGAGCGGGGTGTTTTGCGTGTCGTCCACGCGAACTCGGCATCGGTGAATGAAGAATGCGGCCCCATTCCACACGCCTTATCCCAGCACAGCCAGTTGCCAGGCGGCAGCTTGTCCGAGAAGTGATTCGCACCCCAGATGACTATCGGCATTTTAGCGCCCGCGCCGCCCCGTTTGCTTTCATCCTTTTCGTATTTTTCCAGCATGGGGCGCGGATCGAAGGCGTTTTTATCCCCCATGATCTTGTCCAGATTACGATTCAGATGTTCCAGCTTCCCCCCGCCTGAATGCTGATAGTCGATTCCGTATGGAGGATCGGTGATGATCGCGTCAATCTGCCCAACGGTGTTTCGTAGATCCAAGCAGTTGCCGAGATACAGCCTCGCACGCCCACACGAAGAGGCATAACAAGACGCTGATCCCAACGGGGATGGCGGTGGAGTTTGATTTGTATTCATGATCTTTTTTCGCCATCCCCGTGGGATAGCTTAGCGTTATGCTTGAGAATACAGGCATTCTCGCCCGTGCAATTCTGCGGCGATCCAGTCGCCATCCATCGCGTTTCCATTTATCGCCTTTTCCAATTGCCGGAGAGCGTCGCGTAGCGCCTTTTCCAGGTTGTTCACGCGGTCTTGCTTTATGCTCGCAGTCCCTTTCAATTTCACGTTCTCCGCTCGCAGGTCTTTCAGTTCTGCCGCCACAGTATCAAGAAACCCAACCGGGTCTGTGCTGGCCAGCAAGTGCCCACTCTGGATCATATCTGCTAGCCGGCCAAATGCTGCATCAATCTTCTCCTGTTTGCCCTTCATGCTTCCCATGTCTGTCTCCCTTAGTTGGTAATCTATCTAACTCGTTGTTACACAGCCTAGCGTCGGAGTTCCGCGACGATTGCATAGGAGTGATTTTTTCTCGCCGACAGTTGGTATTTTTCCCTCATCGCTGGCATGGTCGGTTGCACCAGCACGAAGGTATCGAGTATTCGATAGCCGAAGATTTCTAGCATTTGGATGATTTCGATATGCGTGTGCCGTTGGCGTCCGCTTTCGATTTCATCCTGAGTTTTTACGATGATGCGCCCCTTCTTTTTCAGCACTCTTGCCGCTTCGAGTATTCCGCCAGCGTAGAGGCGCACGACGCTTTCATGGCTGGTATTCTGATTCTTGTAGCACTGATTTATGCTGTCTTTGATTGTCGCGCCACCGTGCATGTATGGCGGGTCGAGTATCAGTGCGT
The DNA here is from genome assembly GCA_041859365.1 of Candidatus Hydrogenedentales bacterium. Taxonomy (GTDB): domain Bacteria; phylum Hydrogenedentota; class Hydrogenedentia; order Hydrogenedentales; family JAEUWI01; genus JAEUWI01. Next base: position 2,149 of record JBHEKR010000339.1, on the reverse strand, counting down.
CGATGCTGCCCGATTCATACGGCAGGTCGCAGAAGTCCACGCCGTCTTGCAGGTCGGTTGCTTTGACCTGATATTTTCCAGCCTCCACGTTGCGCCAGAATACGCCACGCCCGTATGTCACATCCGCCACGGTCGCGCCGTCCTTCACATACATTTTCAGGATGCACGGAAATAAGTCTGCATTTGTTCCGACACGGCCAGTTAGTATCGGGCTGTGTAACAAATCAGTGGAGCCAACAGCGGGATCGCTGGTGATTCGACGTTCTTCTGTAATGGCGTTGCTCATTTGTTTTTCTGCCCGCTGTTGCTCACTTCTCCGTTCTGGGGAGAATGAAGAATCCGCTTGACGAACCCAAGCGGTTCGGTTTTATTAGCCGCGCCATGAAGAACAAAGCAGCAGCAGCACTGGGCCGCCTCGGCGGCAAAGTCACATCGGAAGCCAAGGCCAGCGCAGCACGCGCCAACGGCAAGAAGGGCGGACGCCCCACCAAGGAGCTTGTAGCGGATGCCATGAGCGGCAAGGAGGACGGCACCGCCGACGCGGGCTTTGACGAGCTTTGCGCCCGCCACGGATTCAAGAAGGCGTGGAGCCTTTGCGGGCGTGACTGAATCAACCAAGACCCAGAACAAGGCACGGCAGGACAACCGCCATGAGCGGTCAAGTCCTCCGTGCTTTTTTACGTCCAGTGCGCTCATGTCGGTGCCTGCGTTTTATCGTTATACGTCATACTCAATGCACCATGTCGGGTGATAACGCTTTGAGCGTTTTTCTCCGTCAAGTCTTATGCGCAAGTAACCGCCATCTGCTCCTGTTATAGTTCCGAAAGTGTTGCAGTATTTAACGCGTTTGCCGCGCTTGGCCGGAACACCGTAAACTAATCTTATGTAATCCATAAATCCTCCGAGTTAAAATGACGTATAACAACGTGGTCAAGCACGCGCTTTCGCGCTGGACGTGCTACGCACGCCGCTTACCACAGGGTTCTGCGCATCGCAGAAGACTGTGAGGGTCGGCCCGCGTCGGGACGCTTTCCACTGGCGGTCCGAGTAGGCGTCGGAGAGTCGCAGAGCTGACGAGTGAGCGTTGTAGTATTCGCTCAGAGGGAGCTTCAGAACGTCGCCCGGCTCCATGGCTTCCATGCGGCGGCGCGTGCGGGACCATCTCGATCGCTGAAAGCGCCGAACAAGAGGCCGATCATCAACCCCGTTACCAGCGCGGTTGTCGGAGTTGGTTTCCGCGTCGGGCGCGGTCTGGTTTGCGGTGCTCATAGGTCAATCGTCCGTGGGGTGTGATGGCTCACCCCTCACGCCAGCATGGCCCCGGCGGCGCTCTGCCAGCTCTGGCGGGTGGTGAGTTGGCGGCTGCGGGTCTCGGCCTGCTCAGCGAGGTCGCGGGCCAGGGCGAGACGCTGGCTGAGGGTCCGCAAGTGCCCGCTCCCGGGCCGGCGCAGCAGGGCCTCGGCCTCGGGGAGGATCTCGACGGCGGCCTCGCCCAGATACGGCCGCGCCAGGTCGAGGATGAGGGTCCGCAGATCCTCCTTGGCGTCCCAGCCGCCCCGGGTGGCGTAGCCGATGCGGTGGAGCTGGCGCCGGTCGTCCCCGATGCGGTCGAGGAGGCGGGGATGGTAGACAGCGCGGTCCTCGGGGACGCCGGGGGCGCTCTCGAGGAGGCTCTCGTCGAGGAGCAGGGCCGGGCAGCCGGTGGCCTCGAGGAGGTCAAAGAGCCAGGCGCGGGCCCCGGAGGTGAGGCGCCAGGCGTCGTCGACGAGGAGGAGGCGATTGGTCCCGGTGAGCTTGGCGACCAGGAAGGCCCAGCGGTCGGCATAGCCTTTGCTCCCGGACCGGGTGGCCAACTGGGTGTAGAGCTCGCGGGCGATCTGGGCGGCATTTTGCCGGGCCACGGTGACGCTGAGGCCGAGCGCGGAGGGGTGCCCGGCCAAGTAAGCGCGGTAGGCGGTGGTGCGGCCCATGCCGGCGGGGCAGTGACACAGATGGATACCCCCGACGCGGATGGCGGCGGCGGCCATGCTGGCGACGCGGTGCAGCAGGGCGGTCGGCTGGATGCCGTCGGCGAGGCGCAGGGCGGCGGACCCGTCGGGCGCGGGCGCGGTCTCGAGGTAGGCGCGGACGGCGGTCTCGAGCTTGGGCA
>JBHEKR010000043.1:0-8386 GCA_041859365.1 Candidatus Hydrogenedentales bacterium | reverse complement strand
ACAATTCTACAGTTTTTAATCATCGTATTGTTCGAAAAAGGTGCGATTTTACAGGCGTTTTTGAGCGCCGAATACACTTTCCGATAGGCCCAATTGACTAAGGCATTGAAATCATTAGGCTTTTTAACCGGACACTAGTGAGAGGGGGTAACGTTGCCATCGTTGTTACCCTCATATTCATTGGGTATCTGTGCGACGAGGGAAACAATGGGCTCAAAAGTGTCTAGTGGAACTGCGTGGAGTCGGTCAGAGCATATTTCGGGCGCGAGCACTTTGTGAATCCGGTGATTCGCGGGCAGTGGGGACGGTTTAGCGCGAGCGCTTAATACGGTTGCTCGCGAGCGCCGATTTCGGTGGGCGAGCACGTTGCTTTGGGGGAGTTGTTCTTTGGCCTGCCTTGGGTATGGTGTGTCCCTGTTCCAGCCGTGGTGGTTGGAATTTCAAGGGCATATCGTGCCAAGGAGTAGGTCTATGCGAAGAATCAGGGAAGTGTTGCGCCTGAAGTGGTCGTGCGGTCTGGGGGACCGGGCGGTGGCGCAGGGGTGTTCGGTATCGCGGAGCACGGTTTCGAAGTATGTGCGCAGGGCTCGTGAGGTTGGGCTGTCGTGGCCGCTGCCGGAGGGAATGACGGACGAGGATCTGTTTCGGCGCATGTTTCCTGGTCTGGTGGAGCCCGCGCGGGGACCACGGGTTCAAGCGGACTGGGCGCACGTGCATCGGGAACTCAGGCGCAAAGGGGTAACCTTGCGTCTGGTGTGGGAGGAGTATAAACAGACGCGCCCGGATGGCTTGCAGTACACGCAGTTCTGCGTACATTACCGCCGCTGGCGGGAGACGCTGGACCTCCCGATGCGCCAGACACACACGGCGGGCGAGCGCCTCTTCGTGGATTATTGCGGCCATACCGTAGCGGTGCGTGACTCGAAGGGCGGCCCGTCGCGCGAGGCGCAGATTTTCGTGGCGGTGCTGGGCGCGAGCAACTACACCTACGTCGAAGCATGCTGGACCCAGAGCCTGCCGGAATGGTTGATGGCGCATGTCCACGCCTTTACCTTCTTTGGTGGCGTTCCCGCGTTGGTGGTACCGGATAACCTGAAGGCGGGCGTAACATCGGCCCATCGCTATGAGCCGGAGCTCAACCGCAGCTACGAAGAGCTGGCCGAGCACTATGGCTGCGCTATCCTTCCCGCGCGCGTGCGCAAGCCCAAGGACAAGGCCAAGGTGGAGAAGGGCGTACAGGACGTGGAGCGGCGCATCCTGGCGGCGTTGCGCAATCGCAGCTTCTTCTCCCTTCAGGAATTAAACGAGGCCATCGGCCTGTTGCTCCTGCAATACAACGAGCAGCCCTTCCAGAAGCTGCCCGGAAGCCGACGGTCGCTTTTCGAGCAACTGGACAGGCCCGCATTGCGAGCGCTCCCGCAGCAGCCTTACGAATACGCCCAATGGCAAAAGGCGCGGGTAAACATCGATTACCATGTCGCGGTGGAGGGTCACTTCTACAGCGTCCCCTATCAACTCGTGAATGAGACGCTGGATCTTCGTCTTACCGCCACGGCCGTTGAATGCTTTCACAAGAGCAGGCGTGTCGCCAGTCACCTGCGGGCGCATCAGCGCGGGCTATACACCACCGTAACAAGCCATATGCCCAAAAGCCACCAGCAGTATGCGGAGTGGACCCCGGAGCGCCTGGTGCGGTGGGCGGAGAAGACGGGGCCTGATACGGTACGCGTGGTCGAGGCCATCCTGCGGGCACGGCCCCATCCCCAGCAGGGATTTCGCGCCTGTCTCGGACTGATGCGGCTGGGAAAGGAGTACGGCCCGGAACGTCTGGAAGGCGCTTGTACCCGTGCGCTGGCCACGAACACCATCAACTTCAAAAGCATTGACTCCATCCTCAAGCGAGGGCTGGACAAGCTGCCTCCTCCCCAGAAACCGCAAGAGCTTCCGCCGCTGGAGCACGACAACATCCGTGGCCCGGAATACTACAGCTAAGGCTGGAAAGGAGACCTCCCACATGTTGCACCAACCCACCGTAGAAAAACTGCATGAGCTGCGCCTGTTCGCCATGGCCCAGGGCCTCGAAGAGCAGCGGCAGTCTCGCCAATACGACACACTGGGCTTTGAGGAGCGGCTGGCCCTGCTCGTGGATCGAGAAGCCATAGTGCGCGACAACCATCGCTTGCAGTTGCGCCTGAAGAAGGCAAAGCTGCGACAAAACGCCACCATCGAGGATATGGACTATCGCCATCCACGCGGGCTCGACAAAGCCACCGTGCTTGCCCTGGCCTCCTGCCAGTGGATACGCCAGCACCAAAATTGTCTCATTACCGGCCCCACGGGCGTCGGAAAGAGCTACCTCGCCTGCGCCCTGGCCCACAAGGCATGCAGCGAAGGGTTCCGAGCCTTCTATGTCCGGACCTCCAGAATCTTCGAAGAGCTGAGCATGGCCAAGGCCGACGGTCGATACCGCAAGCTGCTCACGGCCTACGCCCGGCTGGACCTGCTTATCCTGGATGACTGGGGGCTGGTGCCCCTGACGGAGGAACAGCGCCGCGACCTGCTCGAAGTACTCGATGACCGACACGGCCTGCGCTCCACCATCGTGGCCAGCCAGATCCCGGTCGAGAAATGGCATACCGTCATCGGTGACCCCTCAATCGCCGACGCTGCCCTTGACAGACTGGTCCACAACGCCCACAAGATCCCCCTCAAAGGAGACTCTCTCAGAAAGAACAAGAAAGAAAGTTAACACGGCCCACCGTCGCTACGCTCCGAGGGAAGCCACCATGTGGCTTCCCTCAATTTACAACAGGGGCCGCAACTTCATCGTAACATATCCCCCAACACCCCCTCCTGCGGACTTCCGCTCGCGCCACCCCGCAATCCCTGCTCGCGCAAAACCGTTTCACCCGCTCGCGCGCGACCGTATTCGGTGGCCTACTCGTGCCGAAATATGCACGTGCCCGATTTGATGGAAAATCTACCAGGCAAATTGGCGGATCCCATTGTGTATTTGGTGAATTTAACGGGAGGGGGTGTGTTTTGAAGTGGAGCCCAAGGAGGCTGGTTTTTTGGGTGCCACCAAAGGTCAGAGCTGATGTGAGCCGGGCCTCGGATGGAAAAGTGAAATATCCCACTTTTTGAAAGCTTATGACCAGGACTTCCTCCAATCCCGAGTTTTCCGCACTCATGCAAAGACGGCCCAGTTGATCTCCAAGGGTACGGGCTTATTTTCGACCTTTGTGTTCGATGAAGAACCCATGAAGTCCCTTTTCAAAATTGACCAGATCCACCTAGAGGATGTGAAGACTGTAATTGCACGTTTAGCCGAATCCGAACCCACAATGCCTGAAGTGGTGGAGTGCCTGGAGAATGTACTTTCAGCAGAACCCAATGCCTTGGTGATTCCAAAGGATTTTACCTATGGCAGAATTGCATTCAATAAGTTCATCCAGGGGCAGGTATATGAAGTCCAGTTGGAAGTCTTTTGGATTGTACCGGGTATATAAAGCCGCAGTTCGAAATTGGCAATGCCCTTAAGGATGTCGCTTGCATATCACACCGTCCATTGGACGAAAAATACAAATACGTCATCGCCAGTGCAACTCCCATTCTTCCCCTTTACCAAAAAGCGTATGGAGACCGAGTGAACTTTGTGGACACCTCACCGGTAGAACTACAAGGGAAACTATACCTACACAGAGAGCGTAGTTTCTCCAAGTCCAGTGTTCTTGAGATGGGGAAAGACTTTGTACCCGCTGTCGAAGGATTCGTTGAGGAATATCAATTGGATGGAATCATCACCCACAAGGACTTTGTCACCATGGGCGATGCTAAGGCAGCTCTGAAAGGAAGCAAGGGCCAGGTTCAGGTAGTCTCGACTTTTGGTGCCACTGAGGGCTTCAATGGCGCCGCTGGGAAACGAATTGGCGTAGTCGGAACCCCTCATTGGCCGGAGCATGCACTGAAGCTACTGGCACATGCGGTTGGAGTGCCCATTCATGGAATACAATTCGAATTTGACTGTCGAACCGTCCGCCGTCATGAATTTGAGGTGTCATTGTGGTGCGTGAGTGACGATGTTTTTCTTAAGCGCTTGAATTTGCCGTCGTGGAACGTGAGCTCGTGCAGGCGGTGGGTAGAGCCAGGTTGCTGGAGAATCAATGTGAAGTGCATTTGTTCAGCGACTATGTGTTGAGTGGCGGGGAGTTGTGGGGGGAAGGTTGGGTGATCTCGTTGGACGTGAGAATTTACGGACAATTTCCGCTATTGGTATGCTCATCGACTGAATAGTTGGAGAGGTACCCTCATGACAGTAGATCGTGATCGTATCAGTCGGTTGCAGTCTCGGCACCTCCTCCCATCCACCATCGCCAGAGTTATTGTGGTTGTAAGGGGGAGGATACCTAGATTCGCTTGTATTTATGCTCTGTATGGTCACCTGGAGCCTTGAATATTGATTGATTCCTAGCGCAGAAGTCTTAAACCATTTGCGATGACCAGCAAGGATGCGCCCATGTCTGCTGCTATAGCCATCCAGAGGGATGCATTGCCGGAGAGTGAGAGCACAATAAAGATCACCTTGATCGCAAGCGCAAAGAATATATTCTGCTTGATGATCCTCAGCGTGCGTTGCGAGTGACCGATAAGCCAAGGCAGTCGTGAAAGGTCGTCCGACATGAGCGCGATATCCGCAGTTTCTAAAGCGGCGTCTGTTCCGACTGCACCCATAGCAATTCCCAATGACGCCGTTGCCATCGCCGGAGCATCATTGACACCGTCACCCACCATAGCAACGGCACCGTATTCCTGGACCAATTGGCGGATAGCCTCCACCTTGTCTTCCGGGAGCAATTCAAAGCGAATATCATCGACCCCCGTTTGTGATCCGACTGAGCGGGCGGTTCCCTCGTTATCGCCCGTGAGCATGACGACCTTTTCGATGCCCACTGCTTTCAATTGGGCGAGCGCGTCTCGTGACTCGGGGCGGACTTGATCGGCGATGCTGATAAAGCCCCAAATGTGCTGTTCATTTCCAATCACCACAACTGTGTGTCCGTCTGCTTCAAGGCGCATAGCTTCCTGGTGAACCGATTCAGGCTCGTCACTTTTTTCATGGAGGAATCGATGGCTACCAATCCAAAAGAGGTCTCCTTCAATCGTCGCCTCCGCGCCTTTTCCTTTCACGGCGCGAAAGTTTTCGGCGGGAGGAGCTTTGATCCCTTCGGCCTCGGCGCGTCGTAAAATAGCCCGAGCCAGCGGATGTTCACTATGGACTTCGAGCGAAGCAGCTCGTTCGAGCAATTCGCTTTCACTATGACCATTAATCGCTACCAATCGTTGGACCTCGGGTTGGCCTTTGGTTAAAGTGCCCGTCTTGTCCATCGCAATGACACGTAATTTTGATGGTGCTTCAAGGTAGGTACCCCCCTTAATGAGAATACCCGCGCGTGCGGCCGCACTCAGCCCAGCCACAATGCTTACCGGAGTGGAAATTACGAGCGCACAGGGACAGGCAACGACGAGAAGAACTAGGCTCTTGTAAACCCACCCATCCCAAGGCTGACTCAATAGGAGGGGAGGAAGTAAAGCGACGAGGAGTGCCAACAGCATCATTGCCGGAGTATAAAAGCGTGCGAAAGTTTCGACCCACTGTTCACTGGGCGCTCGGCGTGATTGCGCCTCCTCTACCATATGGATAATTCGCGCTAGGGTCGTATCGTTGGCTGGTTTAGTAGACTCGAACTCAAACGCGCCAGAATCATTGATGCTACCAGCATAAACTTCACAGCCTGTTTCTTTGCTCACAGGAATAGATTCGCCCGTGATAGGAGCCTGATTGACCGTAGTTGAACCCTTCAAAATCCTCCCATCCAAGGGAATTCGTTCACCCGGCCTGACCTGAATTCGCGTTCCAACTGGCACCTCGACCGCCGCTTTTTCTATGACGGCATCGCCTTCAACACATCGAGCTATTTGCGGGGACAAGTCCATCAGTGCCGCTATCGCCCGACGTGCTCTACCCACGCTCCAAGATTCCAATAGAAGCGCCACGGCGAATAGAAATGCTACAGTCGCCGCTTCGAAGTATTCCCCGATTCCGATAGCGCCCGCGACAGCAACAGTCATTAGGAGATTCATGTCAGGACGAAGACTGCGTAGGGAAAATAGGGCCTTTGGAAAGATGAACCACGCTCCACAAATGACAGAAACGAGGTACAAAAAAATGGATATCGCGGGGAATGTGTGTGTGTCATCGCCTTCTGGGGATAACGCGTCCCCTATGCCATGCGAAATTACGTGAATCGTGAACGCCAAAGTTAGACTCACGCCGCTTGCCATGGTCATAATGTGCCTGCCGCGTCTGGACCAGAAGGAAAGTGGCTCCAACTTCTCTGAAGGACTCCAAAGCCGGGCACCCATGCCGGTGCGGATAACAGCTCTCATCACATCATCGTCGGCGAAGGGCGTTGGAGATTCCACTATCATCTTAGCGTTGAGCAAATCGAAAGAAAGTTTGTCGTCTCCTCCCACAAGTGGCCCAACTTCACGTTTCAGTATGGCTATTTCTTCCGCGCAATCCATACCAGATATTTTGTAAATCTGCTTGGTAATTGCGCTGCGTTCCTCACTCATGGCTCTACCTTTCACGATATGCCCTTCGGGGCAGGCTCAACTACCGAAGCACTACTTGCGTAGACGATACGATACAACACAGGCAACACGACAAGTGTCAGCAGAGTAGACGATATAATGCCCCCGATTACCACGGTAGCCAAGGGGCGTTGAACTTCCGCGCCCGTGCCCGTGGCGATCGCCATCGGCACGAATCCAAGGGATGCGACCAGCGCAGTCATCAAAACCGGTCGCAGTCGAGTTATGGCACCTTGGGAAATCGCCTGGTCAATGCCGATACCGTCCTCGCGTAACTTCTGTATGAACGAGATCATGACCAATCCATTCAGTACGGCCACGCCGGAAAGTGCGATGAATCCGACACCTGCGGATATGGACAAGGGAATATCGCGAATCCAAAGCGCGATGATGCCGCCTGTGAGCGCGAGTGGTACGCCGGTAAAGACAAGTATGGCGTCTTTGGCGCTGCCGAACATCATTAGCAGCAATACAAATATCATCAAGAACGAGAGGGGAACCACGATCCGCAACCGTTGTGCGGCAGAAATCAATTGTTCAAACTGACCGCCCCAATCGGTCCAGTATCCGGCGGGAATTTTGACGCCCGCCTTAATTTTGGCCTCTGCTTCGCCCACGAACGACCCGATGTCCCTGCCTCGAACATTGGCGGTTACTACGATCCGTCGCTTGCCATTTTCTCTACTGATTTGATTGGGGCCTGGCGCAATGTTGAAATCGGCTACCGTTTCAAGAGACACATAGCCCGCAGCCGATAACGGGGCTGCACTTTCAGTAAGGTTTTCCCCGTAGTCCCCGACTGTTCCGGGGGGCAACGGCACGGGTACACGCTTTAGCGCTTCAATATCCGACCGGAGCTCCTCTGGTAGCCGCACCACGAGATCGAAGCGCCGATCACCCTCAAAGACCTCGCCCGCACTTTTTCCCCCCACAGCAACTTCAATGACTTCCTGCACATCGGCAACGTTGAGTCCCAAGCGGGCGATAGCTTTTCGATTGGGCGTGATGCTCAGCATCGGCAAGCCCGTCACTTGTTCCACCTTAACGTCGGCAGCGCCTGGCACCATCTCCATAACCTCGCCGACTTCCTGCGCAGTCGCCAGCAAGACACCCAGATCGTCGCCGTACAATTTCACAGCCACATCGCTGCGCACGCCCGCAATCATTTCATTGAATCGCATCTGGATTGGCTGGGTTATTTCGTAATTATTGCCCGGAAGTTTTTCGACCATCTCCTGGACCTCGGCCACTAATTCGTCTTTGGTCTTATCGGGGTTGGGCCATTCCTCATGCGGCTTCAGCATCACGTAGGTATCTGCAATGCTGGGTGGCATGGGGTCGGATGCCATTTCCGCCGTTCCAATACGGGCAAACACGGTCTCCACTTCGGGCAAGGCCTTCAAGGATTGTTCGAGGGTTCGCTGCATTTCGAGCGATTGCGTAAGGCTTGTTCCGGGGATACGCAAAGCCTGTACCGTCATATCGCCTTCGTTCAGACTCGGGATGAACTCGCGACCCATTCTCGAGGCAAGGATAGCGCAGACGATACAGAGGAACAGGGCGGAAACAGCCACAGGCAGCTTGAATTTCATCGCCGTATTGAGTGAGGGCAGGTATAACTTCTTCGCTGCGACCACCAGCACGTTCTCTTTTTCCGCGATTTTACCGCCCATGAATGTCGCGACAGCGGCTGGGATAAAGGTCACAGAGAAAATCATTGCGCCGAGCAATG
>JBHEKR010000010.1:0-4099 GCA_041859365.1 Candidatus Hydrogenedentales bacterium | reverse complement strand
ATCCATTTGGGGTCCGTCAGCCCCCTCAATAATGGGCCCATGCTCATCACCACATCCAAGGCGGCAAACGCCAACAGCACCCCCCTTCTCGGGGCACCGAAGGCCGCGACGCCGGCTGTCGAGGCCGAGCCCAAAGATGAGGTGCAAGTCAGGCGAGGGCCGGTCAAGAAGACGCTCCGCGCTCTGGGCAAAGCCGTCGACGTGGCCACCACCGGGGCGGCCGTGCTCAACGCCTTCCCCAAGTTCATCTACCCCTCGGTCATCAACGCCACGGCGGCCGAGCAAGCGCAGATTTACAGCACGCTCGACAACCTGCCCATCAACCACGTGGCCGGGGTGTCCACCATCAACGTGGTGCCCAGCATTCCCTCGGACAAGCCGGGCTGGATCGTGTTCGGCAACGCCACCGATTACGGCCTGACCTCGCGCATCCACCTCTCGCGTGAGACTTTGACCACGCCCCAAGGTTGGGACGACACTCTGATCCACGAGGTCGGCCATACTGTCGACTACGGCCACAAGCCCTACCCGTTCGGACCTGGCGCCTCGGCCCACGCTCCTTACGGCGGCAACGGCGCGCGCGTGACCGATTACGCGGGCACCAACGAAAAGGAAGACTACGCCGAGACGTATCAGGAGTATCACCAGCGCCCCGACAACCTGAAGAAGGTCAACCCCGACAAGTATCAGGACCAGGTGGAGAACAATCACCAGAGCTTCATGGAGAAGCTGGTCGACCGCAAGGAGTTCCGCGAAACGGGCAAGTTCCTGGGCCAGCTGATGGGTCCGAACAAGCCGACCCGTCACGCTATCGATTCGGCTCTGGCCGTCTCCGGCGGAGTGCAGATCCTGCGCGGTGTGGAGCAGTGGAGCGCCTCGGCCTACAACGGCGACAGCCTGCAGCACGCCCAGGGGATTCTGAGCACCGTCTCGGGGGCTCTGCTGCTCTCGGGAGTGTCTCCTCTGGCCGCCGTCGGAGTTCAAGCGGCAAGCACCGCGCTGGCCCAGTCGGTGAAGCGGGGAGACCTGAACGCCAAGGAGGTCGAGTCGACCATCGCTCTGCCGGTTCGCCCGCTGGAGTCGGTTTTCGGTCGCAAAGCCTCGCACATCGAAGAAGATCACCGCGTCGGCAAGGTGCTGGCCGTGGCCACCGGTGGCGCCGTGGGCGGTCTGGCGGGCTCGATTGCCGGTCCTTACCTGGGTGTACTGGGCGGCTATCACATCGCCGGAGGGATGGGCGGAGCGATAGGCCTGGTCGCCGGTGGAGTGCTGGGCTTCATGGGCGGCACCCAGGTGGGCGGACGCGTGGGTGGAGCCCTGGCCGACCTGGCTTCGTAACCTTCAAGCGGGGCCTGCTGAATTGCTAGACCTTCCCGCTCGCCACCCACACTTCGTGGGTCGTCAGGCTCAGCTGCGCCAGTTGGAAAAGGCCTTCGCCCACGTCTGCTTGCTGGTTTTGGAGGGGCGGGCGGGGTCGGACAAGACGGCTCTTGCCCTGGAGCTTGCCAACCGTCGTAGAGAGGCGGTGGAGCAGCCCCTTCTCTGGGTCAGAGCCAGAGGTGGATGGGGCGTGGAGTCGCTGCTGCAGGAGCTGGAACGCTGGGGTCGTGGAACCGTCGCCCCGGTGGAGCTGCCGTTGCAAGAGCGGGTCCTGCTCTGGGCTCGTCAGCTGAACTCCCAGGCCGCGACGCTGGTGGTGGACGACTTTCATCTGCTGGTTGACGGCTGGCTATTGCTAGAGGTCATGCGCGAGTATCTGAGCCAGGGCCGGCTGCTGGTGACCACCCGCCAGGCCGTGGAGCTGGCCGCTCTGGCCAGGGTAGATAGCGCCGTGATCAGAGTGGAGGCGCTGGAGCCGGCGGAAAGTCGCCAACTCTTAGACCAGCTTTTAGACCAGCACGAACTGGTTGGCTGGCTGGAGGCCGCGCAGTTCTCCGCTCTGCTCGAGGCCGGTCGGGGCCAACCTCTGTTGCTCAAGCTGCTGGTCAGCCTGCTGTTGCAAAACAGGCGTGCCACTTTAGACGACGTGGCCGCCTTCCAGGACGAACTCTACACCGACCTGGTCGCCCAACTGGAAGCTCAACTGCAAGACGAAGAGCGCCAAACGTTGCGTATCCTGGCTCTGCTCCGCCGCCCCGTCCCGGCCGGCGCCCTGGGATCGAGAGCGAGCCACCTGCCCTTGCTGCTCGACCGCCTGCTGGTCGAACGAGGCCCGGGCGGCAGCTGGACCACCCACGATGTCTTCCGCGACGTCTACGAGCGGACTCTGGAGCCCGGGGAATCCCGCGAACTGCACGCGACTTGCGCCCGCTATTACGAGAGCCTGAGCGACGATCCGATGCTGGCACGAGAGGCCATTCACCACCTGTCGGGGGCGGGCCAGCCAGAGAGGGCGCGGGCTCTGCTGCTGGAGCAGGCCACTTCGCTTTACCAGGCCGCCCAATACGACTTCTTGCTAACCGCCACCGCTCAACTGGCCGACTGTCAGGAGCCCGAGGCGACCGCTCTGAGGATCCTGCGCGCCGAAGTACTGGCGATGCTGGGCCAGACCCACGCCGCCCTGGAGCTGTTTGGGAAGGCCGAGCAAAGCCACGATCCGCAGCTTGCCATCCGTGCCATGAACTCGCGCTGCCATCTGCTTTTGGAAAGGGGTAAGCTTGAGCAAGCGCAGGCCATCGCGGCTCGCTGCCTGACCCGGCTGGAGGAGATGAGCGGTCGTCGGCCCGGCCGGGTCAAGGCCCTCAACGCGATGGCGCTGGCTCTAGCCCGGCGGGGTCACGTCAGGCAAGCGCTGGAGACTGCGGAGAAGTCTCTCACAATTTCGCGCGAGATCGACGATCCCAAGGGTGCCTGTTACGCGCACTACGCGGCGGCCCTGGCCCACCGTCACGCCTCGGCCTGGCAAGATGCGCTGGCGCAGGCTCGGCTGGCTCGAGGGCAAGCTCAAGAATCCGGAGAGAGGAGACTGGGCTTTCTGGCGGGTCTGGTGGAGGTCATGGCGCTCTTGGCCTGCGAGCAGGTCGAGCAAGCTCATCGCACAGCCGAGCAGGCTTATCAGCGCGCGCTGCTCTATCCTGATCCCCTCTCCCAGGCCATGGCGGGGCTGGGTCAGGCATTGTCGCACCAGGCACGCCAGGAGTATGAAGAAGCCGAGACTTTGATGGAGGTGGCACTGCAGCGGGCCGGCCAGCACGGAGGACGGGTATTCCTGGCGCAGCTTCATCTGTCGCTGGGCTTGGCCTATCAAGCCACGGGCAATCTCGACTCCGCTCGCCAGCGAATGGAACAGGGACTGGCGTTGGCTCGCGCGGCCGACGCCTTTCCCTTCGAGGCAGACCTCGAGCTTCAACTGGCTCTGCTAGGGGGCCAGGCCGACCTGCCGGAGGCGCGCTTCGAGCGAGCCCAGGTCTTGGGCCTGCCAGGTCTTGCCGCCCGTCTGCGCCTGGCCCTGGCCGCCGATGAAAAGAGGCGCGGGCGGGACCGCTTGGCGCGCGAGTGTCTACAAGGCGTGAACCAGGCCTTGCTCGACCCTGGCGAGCGCGACTTCGTGAAATTTCTTCGGCTCTTGCTAGACGGAGCCAGGCCGACGCCCCCCGACGGTCCCTGGCGAGCGGTGGCGCGGACTCTGGCCCAGGCCGCCAGCTTGCCCTATCGCTTGACCACTCTCGATGGTAGCCGCATGGTCGGCGCCGAAGAGGCCGACCAGTTGCGCGACTCCCGCTCGGCCTTCGACCTCTTTCTGGATCTTGTCGAACAGCGCGCCTGGGAACGGGAACGTGGCGAACGACCGCTGCTGCGGCGCAAGGTGCTGGTCCGAATGTTGCTGGCCCTGTTGCGCGCCGGTGGGCAGCCGCTGAGTCAGGAAGAGCTCTATCTGGCGGTCTGGGAAGCGCCTTACGAGGCCGAGTCCGGTGGGCCGCAGGTTCGCAAGAACATGAGTGCCCTGCGCGACCTGTTGGAGCCGGACCGCGAGGCGCCTCGCTACCTTCTGGTCCAGGAGAGCGCCTTCGCCCGTAAGGGCGGCTACCTGTGGTCGCCCGAACGCAGCTTCTGTCTGCTTGAAGACGTCGTAACCTGAGCCCTTCAGGTCGCGCTCCAG
>JBHEKR010000562.1:0-4423 GCA_041859365.1 Candidatus Hydrogenedentales bacterium | reverse complement strand
GCTGAATGCCGATCTGGTCGATCTGGGCGGCGGAGAAGATGGACAGGCCGATGCTGTGTCCCCCGGCCTGAAGCGTCTCGTAGAGCGCTTCGCGCTGCTCATGGGTCAGCAGCTTGGAGTCGTTGAGCCCGGCCACGGGCCCCGCGAGCACGACCGCCGCCGCAACCACCGGCCCCGCCAACGGCCCGCGCCCCGCCTCGTCCACCCCGGCCACCCGGGCAAAGCCCTGTGCCTGCGCCTCCCGCTCAAACTGAAGCATCGTCTCCAGGCGCCGCGACTCCGTGTCGCCCGAGGCCACAGCGCGCAGGTAAGCCGCAAGCAACCGCTGCGCCCCCGGCCGCGGATCGGCCCTGAGCGCCGCAAGCTGCGCGCGGGAAAGCGGCCCCGCGGCAAGAAGGGCCTTCCAGGCGGTGAGGGTGGCGGGGATGGTCATGGAGACTCCGGTTGGACTGACGGATTGGATATTGGCACGACATGCATCAATGTCCCTTGGGCAGGAAGAGTATGCAGGGTCGAGTTGGATTTGTCATCCCTTCAAATCTGAGGTATACTTGGATTGGTGCGAGGGACGAAATTCGGCCCTATGCCGTGTGATCAGGAGGTCTTGGCCACCCGATCCTATATTCCTCCACCCTCGGAATAGCCGCTGCTTGCAGCGGCTTTTCTGTTGTGTAGAAGACACCGCCCGGACTCCGGCGCGTATCATCCACATCGATGATCAAGCTAACCTTTCCCGCTTCCCAGAGAGCGTTAAGATAGCGGTCAACACCCTGCTCTTCGGGCCTTTCGTAGACGCGCTGTAGCGCCCAAAGGAAGTAGTCCACCGCTTGGAGTCCAGCAGCCTGACGTGGCCATGCCGGCCGGATTTCGAGAGATGTCACGGCATCAATGCGGCGCGATGCGCAGAACTCATCGCGCGCGAACTCCAAGGCTTGGCGGAACTCTTTGCTGCGTTCCCTATTTCCTCGCCGGGCAAAGGTAACGGTGCAGGATTCATGGCGATGCAGTCGTTGCATGAATAGGCGGCGCAGCGTGAAGTCGTAAAGCTCGTTAGGGTGGTAGCGGTAGGTTGAGTCCACCCCATTTCGCCCACTGACGTAACTCAAGACATGCCACTTGGACTTGATGACCGCAGAAAACCTTACCTCGTGACGTAACAACAGGCGAAACACTTCGCGCCGAACTTCAATCGGGTCGTCCTTGGCATGGAAGTAGCAGGCGGTTTGATTCCGTGCTGGGTCCATTTGGCGCAGGGGGCGCAGTATTGGATCGTCATTCAAAGCTGTCCGGAGCGAAGCCAGCGCGAGATCGAGTGCATTGTGGTCGGCGCAGTCCGCGAGCCCCACCATGAAGAAATTGGAACAACCCGCCTGCCCAATGATGGCTTGTCCTTTGCGGTTGAAAAGCGTCCCGCAGCCCGACTCATCCACGAAATACTGTTTGGCAGTTGCCACGGTTCTTCTCAACTTGGCTGTGTTGATGCAGCCGGCTCTACGTCCGCATCGGGCCGGGTGCGGTGGTAGTAGGTTGCGCTGACCAGCGTCCAGAGCGCCAGGGTGAGCTGGAGGGAGAAGGTGTTCAGGGCTTCGCGTAGGGGGCCGTCGGTGATGAGGTACATCCACGGTTCGAAGAGCAGGAATACGGCGAACCAACTGAGGAGGCTGTAGCCGATGAGGGCGAGCAGGTAGCCGCGCGTGCGCTGCCACGACGTTCGAAGGGCGTCGAGTAGCGGGCGGCGCTCGAGGACGAGCAGGGGAAGCGTAAAGGCGAGCCTCGCGGCGATGTAGGTAAAGGCGACGACGGTGATGGCGAGCCAGAGGAGCATATCCATTTCAAAGAGGGGCAATGCTCGGAATACGGCGAGTGCGATCACCGCCAAGATGCTGTAGGTCAGTATGCCTCGCCACGCGCGGAGGGTCGCGGTCAGGGCGGCACTTGCGGATGCGGGGCGGCTGTCCAGCACGGCGACCGCTTGGCCATGGAGGATGCACGCAGCGGCGGTGTTGAGCCCCCAGCCCAGGGTCAGTATCGCATAGCGGAGTACCTGCCCCACGACACCCGGGAATTCCGGTAGATATTCCATGAGGGCGAGTACGCTCAACGGGCCTGTGATTCCGTGAAACAGAAGCGACGGCAGGATCGCCCTGGGCGCCTTTTCCAATTGAACGGCTGCGGAAGGGCCCGGGTATTCAACACCTCCGGGCATATCTCGCAAGGCTTGCTCAGTCACGTGCGCTGTCTTCCGAGTGGGCAGGTCCGCCAAACTCCGCCAGGGCATGGGGCTCCCCGTGATGCATGTCGGTCCTGTCGTTGGGCAGGTCTTCCAGTGGGGGCGGGTAGGTATTCGCCTCGTCTGTAAAGTGTGGCGCAACCGGGCTGGCGTGTATGTAGAGGCAGGTAAAGGCAATGGCCCAGAAGACCTGTCCAAAGGCGTAGGTGGTGATACCAATCACGAGGCTATTCCACGGTGCCAGTCCTGTGAGCCAGGGGAGGAAGAGCATGGCGATTACAGCGGCGGCCAGGACGTAGAACAGGGTGATACCCACGGCGGTCCACCAGTGTCTGCGCATGCGCTGCCACGATGTGTTGAGGGATGCGAGGGGGGATTGACGCTCAAGCAGGGCGATGGGGAACGCAATGCTGAACCGAAGCAAGAGCAAGGCCGCGACGGCGGGAAGTATCTTGTCGAGCAAGAAAGGGAAAGGGAGTGCGCGCAGGGCACCGGGGAGGTATGTGGCGAGGCCGAGGAGGGCGGCGATGCAGAGCAGCGAGAGAATATTTTGCCGGATGGGGCGCAGCGATTCCCGGAACGTGGTGGGGCGGCCATCGCGGTAACAGGCGGTGTACCACGTGACGATGGCGATTCCGGGCAAGGTGGCCACGGCCATGAAGCTGGCGGTGATGGCCTGGACGACGTTGGTGGCGAGGGGGCCGTGAAATTCGGGGATGAGCCCGGCGACCAACAAGCTGGCCCCGGTGACGTACACGGTGCAGAGGAAGTAGACCGGCGGATTGGCCAGCAGGGCGCGCGCGGTTTGCTTGAGGATGAGGCTCGTGGTCATGGCTGGCCGCTCCGGGTACTGTGCTACAGCGTAAAGGATGTCGCTGGGGGAAGCAATTTGGGGACGCCACGGCGACAGGCCCGCCTGTGCAGGGATGCTGCGGGGCGTGGTCACGGCGTTGGGAGTATGCCCCTCACGCATCTAGATTCGTTCGGCGCACCGGGGATGTCGCCAACCGCGCCATGATCTCGTTGTGAGGCCGGAGTGGTGGGCAGCAGGTCAGGATGGTTCATTGTCAAGATGGGCGGTGTTGGACTGACGTGCAAGTAGAGGCAGGTCATGGCGGCGGTTGTCAGGACTTGCACGATTGCAGACGCGACCAATGCGTAAATCGTCAAGACCCAGGGCCGTTCCGGTGCGAGAAACGCGACCCAAGACATCGGAATGAAGGGCAGCGCGCCGCACAAGAGAATGAGAGCGGTGCTGCACCAATACCCTTGCAGTCGTCGAATAGAGGTCGTGAATGCCCGGATAGCGGCTAGATCTTCCAGAAAAGCAACGGGGAGGGCAATGCTGCAATAAATGAAGAGAACGAACGCCACGAGCGCCAGCAATCCAATGAGTGGGGTAAACGCCGAAACCGCCATCATGAATGGTACGAAGGTTACTTGGGTCAGTATGGCTACTGAAAATATGGGTACGAGTCTGGCGCGAATACGGCTAAGAGCCTCAGACAGATCGATTGGACGGCCCGCAAGAAAACACGCAGTGCACCAAGTTGTGACAGCGAGTGCGGGTAGGCAAAGGGCGACGATTAACAACTCGGATAGAAACTGGCCCAGGCTGGGGGCCGCGTCTTCTCGCATGAAGAGACCCAGCAGCGAGGGGATGAAGACGCCCACGGCGCAGAGGAAGTAGAGGAGCGGGTTGGCCAGAATGACGCGCGCAGTTTGCTTGAGGATGAGGGTGGTCGTCATGGCGTGCCGCTCCGTATACTGTGCTACAGCGTAAAGGAAGCCGGCGTGGGATGCAAGGCGCGTGTGGGGGGAAAAGATACACATCTGGACACAGCGCGCCCGCCCCGGCCCAGGGGGGGCGAGGCGGGCGCGCGGAAGAGCGTGTCCGGCGGCGAAGATTACTTCGCGACGGCCTTGGTGTTGCGCTGCTTGGCCTTGATGCGTGCGGCCTTGCCGGTGCGCTCGCGCAGGTAGTACAGCTTGGCGCGGCGGACCTGCGCTTCGCGGGTCACGACGACCTTTTCGATGCGCGGCGAGTGCAGTGGGAATACGCGCTCGACGCCTTCGTTGAAGGCGATGCGGCGCACGGTGAAGGTGCCGCTGGGGCTCTCGGCACCCTTGCGCGCGATGACCACACCTTCGAACACCTGGATGCGTTCCTTGTCGCCTTCGACAATGCGGAAG
>JBHEKR010000471.1:0-7568 GCA_041859365.1 Candidatus Hydrogenedentales bacterium | reverse complement strand
CCCGATCACACCAGCCACTTCTCCGCGATCTGATCCGTCTCCGTCGCCGTGATCAGCCAATCCATCATTCTGCCCTTCATTTCGTCCCGCTTTGCGTGGTGTGCCGGGTCTCCCGCGAGGTTGGTGTATTCGCCGGGGTCGTTTTCGAGGTCGAAGAGTTCTTCGTGGCCTGCGGGGTAGTAGTTGTACTTCCATTTGCGCGTGCGCACCATCTTGCAGTCGGGATGGCGCACGCCCATGACGCCTTCGCCTTTCTTGAAGGGGAATTCGTCGGTGAATACCTCCGGGATGATGCTTTCGCTGTAGACACACTCGCGCGGGACATAAGCGCGCTGGGATTCTGTGATAAGCGGCGCGAGGCTCTCGCCGTGGGCGTTGTACGGCGTGTCGAGGTCGCAGAGTTCGAAGAGGGTGGGGAGGAGGTCGATGGACATGACGAGTTCATCGCGCAGACCAGGCTGGATGTGCCCCGGATATCGCATCATGAACGGAACGCGGACGCTGCCTTCGAAGAAGACGTTCTTCCCCGTGAGGCCATGCTCCAGCATCTGATCACCGTGGTCGGACACAAAAACGACGATGGTGTTTTCCGCGAGGCCGGTTTCTTCGAGGGTTTTCAGGATTGCGCCGACCTCGTCGTCGATATGGGAGATGGCGCCATAGTAGCTGCGCCAGAGCCATTGAAGGCGCTCGGGGTTCATGTCGAATTCCGGTTTTTGTCCGCGCGCCTCGCCGCGCAGGATGAAGCGGGACAAGTGCGGCGGCATCGCTTCGATCGTTTCGCGCGATTCGCGGCGGGGGAGAGGAATCTCCACATCGCTGTACAGGGCGTCGTAGGGCGCGGGCACTTCGTAGGGCGAGTGGGGCTTCCAGAAGGAGGAGAAGAGAAAGAAGGGACGGTCGGATTGGGCGTACTCCTCCAGATAGTGGCGCGTACGCAGTCCCGTCCAGGCGGTGTCGGTGAAGTCCTTGCCGATGATGCTTCGGAAGGGATTATCTTTCGGGCCAAGCGCCGCCTTCAGCGCGGGCTCACTCCCCACCGTCGCGCGATAGGGTACATCATGCTGCGGGTCCTTTTCCTTGCGCCACGCGGCATAGGCCGACCATTGGTCGGTTGTGCTCACGCCGTCATGTAGCTCCACATCGTCGAAGCCCGTGCGCCGGGCCTCGTCCGCCGTGGGGGGATAGTCATAGTAAAGGTGGCTCTTGCCCACGATGCCGGTGGTGTAGCCCGCGCTCTGGAGGAGTTTGGGGAAGAGGGTTTCCGTGGGTGCGAGGCGCGTGTAGTTCACGCGATTCCTATGTGCGTGGGCGTAGCGCCCCGTGAAGAAGCAGGCCCGGGAGGGCACACAAACCGGCGACTGCACGAAGCAGTGAGAAAAGTTTGCGGATTCTGCCGCGAGTGCATCGAGGTGGGGTGTCTTGATGAACGGGTTTCCGTTGGCGCCGAGGGTGTCGTAGCGCTGCTGGTCGGTCATGATCAGGAGGATGTTGGGGCTGCCGGACTTGGCCGGGGGACAGGATTGGGCGGTAGCGGCGGCGGTCGAAGTCAGCGCGGAGAGGGAGGCCGCCGATTGTAGAAAGGTTCGTCGTTTCACGCGCAAGTTTCCAAGCCTATATTCGAGAATCGAAGTGTTTCCGCGAACGTGCAGGGACAACAGGGACAGCAGAGACGGCAGGCGATGAAGAACTACAACATTTCTGCTGTCTCTGTTGTCCCTGCCGTCCCTGAAGACCTGCTCAACAATTCCTAAATCTTCCAATCCCCGCGCATGGGCCGATCGCGCATCGCGTTCGCCTCGTCGTCGCCCTTGAACTCTTCCTTCGCCGGGTCCCAGTTCAGTTCGCGCTTTAGCGTCGTGGCGATGTGGCCGAGGTGGCAGATGGATGCCGTCCGGTGGGCGATCTCGATGGGCGCCGTGGGGAGTTGGCGGCTCTTCACGCAGTTGATGAAATCCTGCACGTGGTCGTCGCTCTTATAGAGCCGGATGTCGCTGTCCTTCAAGGCGATCTGGTCGATGCCGGCAATGCTGGAGGTGATGGCGGTGCTCTCCACGTGGAGCCAGCCCTCGCTGCCGATGAACTTGATGCCGTAGCGCTTCTGATCGCTGGTGGACAGGGCGATGATGCGAACGCCGTTCGCATATTCGAATTCGATCAGGTGCTTCACGGACGCGTCAAAGAGCTCGCCCTTGCGGGGAAACTCCGCCGCGCCGGAGATGCGTACGGGGCCGGTGTCGTCCATGCCCGCGCCCCACTGGGCTATATCGTAGTAGTGCGCGCCCCAGTCGGTGATGTAGCCCGCGCCATAGTCGAGGATCCAGCGGAAGTTAAAGTGGCAGCGCGCGGGGGTGTAAGGCTTCTGGGGGGCCGGTCCAAGCCACATCTCGTAGTCCAGCCCTTCGGGCACCGGCTCGACCGGATAGCCCGGCTTGAACTCGCCCTGGATCGCGAAGCCCTCGGGCACGCCGCACTCCACGGCCTGAAGCTCGCCGATATAGCCATTCCGCACAAGCTCGCAAGCTTGGCGGCAGGCGGGGGAGGAACGGCGCCACGTGCCCGCCTGCAGCATGCGCGCGTTCTTCGCCACGGCGTCGGCCATCTTGCGGCCCTGGGCGATGGTAAGGGAGACCGGCTTCTCGCAGAAGATATCTTTGCCCGCGTTGGCCGCGTCGATGGTGTTCAGGGCGTGCCAGTGATCCGGCGTGGCGATGGACACCGCGTCGATATCGGTCCGGGCGACCAGTTCACGGTAATCATTGTAGGCGGCGTCGGCGCCGATTCCGGCGAGGTCCGCTCCCTCGGCGCGGCGCTTAGCGTCCACATCGCAGACGGCCACAATCTGAATCTCGGGCTTCGCTTTGAAGGCGGCGAGGTTGCTCATGCCGCGGTTGCCGGTGCCAATACAGCCTACGGTGAGGCGCTCGCTGGGGGCCACAGCGCCGTCGAGGCCCAGGGCGCTGGCGGGGATGATCATGGGGGCGGCGATGGCGGCGGTGGCGGCCAGAAACTGGCGGCGCGATGGAGACTGGGGCATGGGGACGAACTCCTTTTGCAGAGGGCGATACGAAAAAATGGTTGTAAGTGCTGGCCCGGTGTCCCGGGGTCGGACCCCGCTAACCGGAGTGAACAGCATAACATAATCTGAACAATTGCCACGTATGATATTGCCGTGAATTCTCCCTGATTTTCCGTCCCCAACCGGAGGCCTTTCCATGCGAAATTATATCGCCCTACTGCTCGCTATCCTCGGCGCGACAACGCTGGCCGCGGCGGAAAGGCCCCGTCTTGTGCTCTTCATCACGGTGGATCAATTGCGCGGAGACATGCCCATCCGATACGCCGACCGCTTCGGCGAAGGCGGATTTCGCTACCTGATGGAGAAGGGCATCCACTACCGCAACGCCCACTACAGGCACTCGAATACCTTCACGGCGGTGGGGCACGCCACATTGGCCACGGGGGGGAACACGCCGGAGCATGGCATCGCCGGTAACGAGTGGTATGACCGCGAAAAGGGAGTGGAGGTCTATGGCGTGGAAGATCTCAACTGCACGGTGTTGGGCGCCGAGGGCGAGGCCGCCGCAGGGCGCTCCCCGCGCAATCTGACGTCCAGCACCTTTGGCGACGAGTTGATCGCGGCCACGGCCGGGGCCTCGCGGGTCTTCGGCGTGTCCATCAAAGATCGCGGGGCCACGTTGATGGCCGGTCACCTGGGCAAAGCCTTCTGGTACGATCCGGACTCGGGTCGCTTCGTGACCAGCAGCTACTACTACGATACCTATCCGGGGTGGGTCGATGCGTGGAACGCCGCTAAACACGCGGACGCGTGGGTGGGCGGCGCATGGTCTCTTATGCGCCCGCTGGAAGAATATGTCTACGCCGCGGCCGATGCTCGCCCGGGAGAGCGGCCCTACAAAAGCCAGGGCAACACTTTTCCCCACCCCATGCCCGAAGCGGCGGGGAAGGACTACTATGGGATGCTGCGCTTTACCCCCATGGGTGACGTGCTCACGCTTCAGTTCGCGCGAGACCTCATGCGGGAAGAGCGCCTGGGGCAGGGCGAGCATACAGACGTGCTCACCATCAGTCTCTCCGCCACGGACTACATCGGCCACGCCTTCGGCCCGAACAGTCTGGAAGCGGAGGACAATATCCTGCAGCTTGATCGGGGTATCGAAGATTTCTTTGCGGACGTTGACGCCCAGGTGGGCCTCGAGAAGACACTCGTCGTGCTCAGCTCGGATCACGGCATGGACGAGATTCCCGAGTTCACCCGGCACCTCGGTTGCGACGCTGGTCGTCATGTGCCCGAAGATTTTATCGCCGGGGCGAATGCCGCGCTCAAGGCGCGCTTCAATGTGACCGACGACCTCGTCCTCACCTTTAAGAATCCAAGCCTCTATCTGGATGAGGCGCGCGTGCATGCTTTGGGGCTCGATCTTGAGGCGGTCGAGTCGGCGCTGGCCGAGGCCATCGTCGCCATGCCGGGTTTCGCCCATGCGGTCACGCGGAGCAATCTCATGGCTGGGCGCGTGCCGGATACCGCGCTCATGGGCCGGGTGACTCGGGCCTTTCATCCCCGCCGATCGGGCAACGTGCTTCTGGTGCAGTCGCCCTCGTGGTACCTCTACCCCGAGGCCCAGAAGTTCGCGGCCATGCACGGATCCCCCTACAGCTACGACACCTACGTGCCCATTTTCTTTGCGGGACCCGGCATCCCGCGGGCAGCAATCCAGCGTCCCGTGGCGCCGGAGGATATCGCCTCGACGATTACCGCCTGCCTGGGCATCAAGCCGCCGTCGGGGAATATGGGCAATCCCCTGCTGGAGGTGGTGGGTTCGGGAGAAGCGACTGCGTGGTGAATTTGTGCGCACCGTTGGACGTGGTAGAATAGGAGGAACCGGGCACGTGGCCCGTTTCAAGCGAGGACCTGTCATGGATACCACAATCGAACGTGAAGCGCAGACCACCCTGGCCCAGCTCCTGGAACGCGTGGCGCGGGGCGAGCGCATTACCATTACGGAGAATGGCGTGCCTGTTGCGGTGATGAACTCAGCAGAACCTGTGAGTGGCAATAGGAGTCTCGAACGTCAACGAGAAATTAGTCAGGCGATTGAGGACATTAAGGAACTCCGAAAAAGTCTCACGCTTGGGCCGAATCTAACGATCAGAGACTTAATTGAAGAAGGCAGGCGTTAGTTGGACGGAATAGTTTTGGATAATTCCATCATCGTCGCTTGGTGTTTTGAAGACGAGGTAAGCGAGTACGCTGACAGAGTAATGGAGGCCGCAAGGGAGGGCATTCTGCTGGTTCCTTCCATATGGCCTCTTGAGTTCGCCAATACGTTATTGGTCGCCGAGCGGCGAAATAGAATTGGCGCCGATCAGCGAGACCGCATTATTAATGACTTGGACGCATTGCCAATAAAAGTCGAGCAGGAATCGCGCGAAAGAGTCTTAGGTGAAGTATTGCCCCTCGCCCGAAAACACCAACTTTCCACCTACGACGCGTCCTACCTCGATCTCGCCGTGTGCTGCAAATTGCCCCTCGCCACGCAGGACAAAGCCCTGATTCGTGCTGCGGCGGAGTGCGGCGTGGCGCTGTTCAAGCACTGAGGCGTCTTTTCAGCGCACCGATTTCCCCCGCTGCTCTACAATCAACGAATTCGAGACGTTGTTCCCAAAGTCCGCGAATCGGTCAAAAGTCCACACCACCTTCTTCGACTTCGGCTCGATTTCAATCAGCAGCGGCTGACCCTCGCCCGCGTGGCAGTTTCCGATGACGTAATTGCCGTTCGGCAGCACCTCCAGGGTCGTCACCCACGCCAGCGTGATGCCGGGTAGATCGTTCTGGCCCAACTGCCACACTATCTCCTTGGTCGGCCTCACTTCGAGCACCCCGTGACCGTTACCGGTGCTTAGCAGCGTGTTTCCACTCCTCAGGCGCACCGCGCCAAAGGTCTTGTTGCCCCAGGCCTCTGGGCCGTGGCCGTCGGCGCGCACCTTGTCGAAGAGGGGCACTTCATACTCCCACACCACCTTGCCGTCGCCGTCATACTCCCGCACGAAGCCATCCCCCTCCTGGCACACGAGGTAGTGGCCGTTCTCCAGCTTTCGCGCCAGCCGGGTGTCGGTGTGGGGGTGAGGATTGTTCACCTTCAGCTTGATCTCTTTCAACAGCTTGCCATCGCGATCAATCTCGATGATACGGGCCGGACCCGACTCTGCGATCATCACTTTGCCATCGGCCAGCGGCTGAAAGGCGTGCACCTCGATTTTCTTGCCCGCGTTGCCGTTGCTCGCCTGCGCGTCATAGGACCACACGACCGATTTCGTCGCCGGGTCGATCTCCGCAACGCCTGTCATGTCCTGCTGCACCAGGATATGGCCGTTCTCCAGCAAGTGGATATCGTGAACCCCGCCCCAGGGCATCTCCCAAGTGATCTCGCCCGTGGGGGAGACCATGGCGAGCCGGTCACCGCCCTGGAGCAGGACGGTGTGCTGGGCATGGACGGCAAACGACAGGGCGATGGTGAGTGCGAGGGCGACTCGGCTTGTTGACGACATTTCGGATGGACACCTTATGGCTTGAAGTAGATTCCTCGAAGAAGGAGCGCGCTCTCTCGGCTCCGGTGGCAATGGTACGCGATTGCAGCGTGCTGTTCATAGTCGATTGACATGCCAGCCAGCGGACGATAAAGTGGCTGAGCTATTGCGCACGGGGTGACGCGGTTGTTGGTTGGATACTCGGAGTATCGATTGGGTGAAGAAGTATCTGAAGCGCATTCCTTTCTATCTGGCTGCGATCGGTGCCGGGCTCTACGTCGTATTCTTCTTTGCCCAGGCGTCGCTCATATTCGTACCCAACACCCAGATGATCGCCACGCCGTCCGTACACGATTGGGAGTATGAGGAGGTCGCGCTGAACGTGGACGGCGAAAGCACGGTCCTGTGGTTCATCCCCCTCGAAAGCGCTCGGGGAACGGTGCTCTATTCCCATGGCAATGATTCCAACATTTCCACGTGCCTGGGTGTCGTGAAGCTCTTCCGTTCCCTCGGTTTTTCCGTCGCGCTATACGACTATGGCGGCTACGGCAAGAGCACTGGCGCGCCGTCCGAGCAGCGCCTCTACGCGGATGCCATGGCAGCGTGGGAATACCTCACCGAGGAGCGCGTGCTCGATTCCGCGTCGATACTTCTATGGGGTCCTTCCTTTGGCGGCGGACCTACGTGTGAATTGGCGACGCGGGTCAAACCTGGTGGCGTGGTATTGGAGAACATCTTCACCTCGATGGCCGACGCCGCCTTCAAGGACTACCCGTGGTTTCCAGGTGGACTCTTTATTCGCCACCGTTTCGACAACGAAGCAAAGATGTCTCGGATCCACTCGCCTGTGTTAGTTATCCACAGCCAGGGCGATATGTTGTACCCCTATTCGCAAGGGCAACGCCTCTACGAGGCGGCCAACGACCCGAAGCAGTTTCTTGAAGTGTACGGCGATCACGGCGAAGGGGCGCAGGTGTCGCGGGAGACATTTGTGGAAGGCGTGGAAGGGTTTCTGCGTA
>JBHEKR010000371.1:0-31331 GCA_041859365.1 Candidatus Hydrogenedentales bacterium | reverse complement strand
CGTCCGCTGGAAGGACTGGAAGGCCGTTCGCCAGGGTCCCGAGGCCGGAACCGAGTTGTACCATCTGCCCAGCGACGTTGGCGAAGAGCGGAATGTATCGGCTGAGCAACCGGAGGTCGTGGCTGGAATTCAGCAATTTCTGAAGACCGCGCGTACCCCATCGCCATACTGGCCTGCAGATTGCGATTAGTCGTTGCGGAATTGATGTCGTCCGCAACATCGTACCGAGGCCCGGCCTCGTCGGGTCTCACCCCGGCACGGTCCCGACGCACGACGTCCGAAGACGGTGGGGGAGAACCGCTACACCCCCTACCGGATCGGTCCCGAGTCCGAGGGGGCTCTCCCGCGGCTTCGGTTGGCCCGCAGGGCCATCGGAAGCCCCACCACGCACCCCGGCGCGCTCGGTGGCGACGCAGGAGCCTCGGAGCGCGGCCCGTTTGCCCGACCAGATTCTTGGGGGAGAGGGCTGCGATACCGACTCTTGGCGTTACAGGAAATTCCTGAGTCCCTTGCAAACGCTTTGCGCTCCCATTGCCCTGTCCCCATGGGATGCAGCAGCGTCTGAGTACGCTGACCACCCCCAAGAAAGCGCAACGCGGTCGCTTGGCGTTTGCGTTCTTGAACTCCGATAGTTTGGGAGGCTTGGCCAGCGTCGGTCGTTGAGATGGCGTGTGTTGGTATTTCTTTGACCACCGCTCCTGCAGCCAGATTGGTTACCGTATTGCGCAGGTGCATTGCTTCTTCTGGCGACTTTGACGAGTCCGTCGCTATAAGAACGAGGGCAAGTTTTGACTGCTCACTTCGTTTTCGATGAACACTTTGGCTACGTGTTCCGCTTCGTTGGGACTTTCGATATCGACATTCATTTTTCCTTCCGGAAGAACGAGTTAGTTGCTCCGGCACGTATCACCGTGGGCCACGATGCCCCGAAGTGTCACGGCTTTGAAAGCCATTTCTTGTAATACAAGTCGATAGCATTCTGCAGAAGTCTGGCATGGGCTTCCGCGTTCGGGTGGATGCCGTCGGGCGAGATCCCCGCCGGCATGGGCGCGGTGGGGTCGCCTCCGGGTACGGGCACGGCCTTCGGCGGTGCCCCGAACCAGTACTGGAGCGTTCCCCAGTTATCCACATATTCGCAGCGATCCGTGGCGTGCGCAATCGCGCGCTTCTTCTCACCCAGTTCAACGAACCAGGTATTGAGTTGCGTAGTTGTCGCGCCGTGGAAGTTCATGGGCCAAACGGCCTCGGCAGCGTGAAGATCGAGGTAGTCATAGTCGGCAATGACCAACTGGATATTGTCGCGTACGGCAAGACAGGCGTCGACAATGGTCTTTACGTTGGCGGCTATCGAATCCCAGAGGGCGGTGCGTTCCGCATCGCTCAACTGGGCAAAGCCTTCCCGATTTACGGCGGAAAGATAGTCATTTCCGCCAATAATGAGATGCACCGCATCGATCGTGGGATATTTTTCCAGCTCAGCACGAATCAGCGCCAGTTTTTCCGGCTTGGCCCAATCCGAGGCCTTACGCCCGCTCCAGGCGGTAACCGAACCCTCGGTCTCGAAATCGCCCAGGCCGTTCGCGATCAGGGCATCGTCGAACACATCCGGAGCGGGAAACCCATCGTGGTTTTCCGCAGTGATCGACGTCGCCCAGCTGTCACCCACAATCAGGATACGCTTTGTCCGGGCCTCGTCTGCGACGACAGTCCAGGCTGTAAAGAGGAGCAGGGATAAACAGGTGATTTTCTTCACGGAGTGACCTTCGCTGGTTGTTGCAAATCGGCCTGGAATCGGTCGTCCCAGGCCGATGTTATAGCTGGTGTATCTTAGCTGTCGGTAGTGCCGAAGGTCAGATCCTGCGGGAAGTTCGTTCCCGTCCCGTAGGTGGCTTTCTTGACTGGATAGTCCGCACCGTATTTGACGAAGGACACGTGCCCGTCCACGTAAAGTACGTTTGGCCTGGCAAACGATGCTGTTCGCCGTGATTGGCTTCGCGCAGATCGGCAATGCTCTGGGCGTCCGCGCCTCGAGCCACTCGGCGCTCTCCGTATTTTCCAACCCGATGATGAGCATCGTTACGGTCGCGACCATCGCCCTGCAGCTTGTCGCGATTTACCTGCCCTGGTTTGAGGGCTTCTTCGAGCTCGTTCCGCCCGCCTTGCCGGACCTCGCCCTCGCCGCCTCCACCGCGATCCTGACCTTCAGCAGCGCGCGGCTGGAGAAGCGCATACTCGAATCGTGACGTGATGACCGAGCCCGGACGAAACACACGCTTAGGAGGTGTGGACGGAAAATACGGGCGGAGGCCGTCCACCTGACCAACTGGACGTCCTGCAACTGAAAATCACAGACCTCGTATACAGCACGCCGATGCGCGGGTGCACGACTCAGCGCGTAGACGGCTGCAAACCACCTCAACAGAGATGACCACGACGAGCGTTGGTCTACATCGATGTATCTTCCCTGCCGATGCCTGGGGCCTGCTCATAATTTCTGCCTCATCCGACGTGGCCATGCCGCCTCACTCTCGGGCCTCCTCCGGTGTGAACTGGTCATAGTCGTCGATGCTTCCACCGCTGAGGCAGACGTCGATAATGGCACGCCCCTGCGGATCCAGCTCCTCGGTCAAGAAATCTCGAATGCATTTGTGAAAGAACTCGGTCAGCATACGCGCGCCCTCGTCATACGCCACCTCGCCGACTTCCGGTTGCTTCGACACATCGAAGAATCGTTGGCCAATACGCTGCCCTTCTACTTGAATAGACGCGCAATGCATGCCCAGCAAGGTGCAGCGCGCGGGCAGCAGGGCCTTGCGCTGGAAGCGCGCCTGACCTCGGCGCGCGACGTACTCGCGCGCAACCCATTGCGGCGCGAAACCAACGTGCCAGGCACCCACGTGCTGGTTCGGGATCAGCAGGAACATTGTGTTCGCCGTATCCATAATCTGTCTCAGCAGGATATTGGCCTGCATGACGCGGCGACCGGTCGCGAAGGGCCAGAATGATCCCACGCCTTCGGACTCCATGCCGACGGAGTCCACGATGGAGGGGTTGCCGTGTCCCCGCGGGGCGACCAAGCGCCAGAGCCATGCGAGGGCGGGGGGAAGGATGTGAAAAAGGCCGATAATCCCATAAGTCGGATGGGCGGTCGTGCACGGCGGGCAGCGGACGCCAAAGCTCCGTACGTCGACGCTGACCGGCTCGTTCACGATGTTTTCAAAGTAGCGACGCGGCACAACGACACGCGGATTTGGGCAGGGTTTACCGGGCGCGTCCTCTGTGTGCTCCCATATGAGGCTGGTGGCCCCGGGATGCGCATCAATGTTCAAGAACAACAACGGCCCCGGCGGCGAGATCGTGATGCGCTCAAGGTGTGGATCCGTGCCGTACCCGGTGATGTGGTTGATGCGAATGAACCATGCTTCCTCGGCGTCCACGAGCGTCAGTTTGGATACGCGGTCTTCCGGGTGCTGGAGCGTCGGGTGGCACAATGCCATATCATCCGTCACCGGGTGCAGTTCACAGCCGCGCGGTATCACGAGGTAGCGCGTTTCGCCAGTGACCATATTCGTGCCAAAGCGCAGCGTTCCGTCTGCCTCGCGGTGGATGTGCTCCAGCATCTCGCTTTTGCCGCCGCCGGACGCGCCTTCATGCATGAAGGTTGTCGCGTTGTCGTACGGCGTCACGACCCTCACCGTCGAGCAGTGTGCCGTGGTCCACTGCTGTGCGTGGCGTTCACCCGCAGTTAACAACATCCCGTACACGCCTTTTTTTGCCGACGGTCCAGGGTACAGGTTATAGCTGAAGAGCTCGTGAAGATTTGCCTCCTCGTGGCGCCGGTTGTGCACGACGATCTGCTTGCCTTCGAAATGCGAGTGCCGGAAGGGCGGCGCGACGTACACGATGGCGTGGTGAAAGTAGTTGACGCCAAGCCGACGGACTTCATCCAGGGGAACGATAGCTTGCAGCATGGCGAGTCCCATCCCGAAGAAGCCCGCATTCGCCGGGCAAATCGCCACGCCGTGCAGCGGATCCTCCACGAGACCGCTCCGGAAGAAGAAGCACGCCAACGGCTGCGACTTCAGCCACTCCAGCGTCTCCAGCCGCACCGAATCAAAGTCATGCCCGAAGCGTCCGTGAAACGTCGGTTTGTCCGTAGCCGCCTTGTCGGCAATCAGCATGCAATCTGGATCGCGGCGGCGCAAGTAGGGATCGAAGTAGTTTACCGCGATGCCATTGCGCACGCGGCACACCTTTGCTTCCGGCACGAATCCCCGGCCGGGGACGTCATAGCCGACTTCGTAGAATCCGTCTGCACCGGTGGCACCGACGGGCACGGCGAGTGCCTCCAGCTCCTCAACACTCCCGACGAGCGTAAGGCGTCCATGCACTTCCGCCGTCTTGAGAACGCTCATCGCGGAATTCGCCAGCGAGACGCCGGGCAAGTCTTTCAGGAACACAGTAGATTCTATTGACATGGGGCACTTCTCCATTCTAAAAAACAGCACGAAACAGCACAAAACAGACATTGGTATTCAGGTCAGCATAGCTTCAATCTCTCCAACGGCAACGATGCCCGCCTTAAGTAAACCTGTCCAAGGGCGCGGAAACCGCGTTTAGCGCTTACCCCTGGTTTCAGTGCTCAGGGTTCAGCATGCGACTTTGCCGCATATGTAACAAGGCACGCCTCGGGCAGTGGCTCGGAACGCTCAAACAAGGCAACACTGTTCAACGTCGTCTTGGCAATGTTCCTCAGGGCCTCGCGAGTCAAGAAGCCCTGGTGGGAGGTAATCAGCACATTCGGGAACGTCAACAATCGTGCGAGGACATCATCCTGCAGAACGTGATCTGAATGGTCCTCAAAGAAGATCGCCGCCTCTTCCTCGTAGACATCCAGGCCGGCGGCCCCAATCCGACCGCTCTTCAGGGCATCGATCAGGGCGCGTGTATTGATCAAGCCACCTCGGCTTGTGTTGATCAGGATCACGCCCGGCCTCAATTGCTTCAAGGTGGCGGCGTCGATCATATGGCGCGTTCCTGTGGTCAGAGGAGCGTGTAATGAGAGCACGTCCGCTGCGGCATAGAGCTCGTCCAGCGCGGCATACTGAGTGCCGCATTCGGCCGCCAACTGTTCGTTCGGCGATGGGTCGTGCGCAAGTACATTGCAGCCAAACCCATGCATGATTCGGCAGAATGCCGCGCCTATCTTGCCCGTCCCAATGACGCCTACCGTTTTGTCGTACAGGTCAAATCCAACCAACCCCTCCAGGGAAAAATTCCCGTCACGAACGCGGCTGTAGGCGCGATGGATCTTTCGGTTCAGTGACATCAGCAATGCCACGGCATGTTCAGCAACGGCATAGGGCGAGTATTCCGGGACGCGCACGACTGTCATACCCAGGGCCGTCGCGGCCGCGATATCGACGTGGTTGTAGCCAGCAGAGCGAAGCGCCACGATGCTTGTTCCCCCCTGGGAGAGCACCGTCAGTGCTTCTTCATCTACACGGTCGTTGACGAAGGAGCATACGGCGGGAAATCCCCGAGCCAGGATCGCGGTCGATGCGTTCAGGCGCGGCTCCAGGAAAACCAATTCGTGACCGTGCTCGAGGTTGCCGATTTCGAGCGCCTCCTGTTCGTAACTATGTGTATCGTACACCGCGATCTTCACAGCAATTCCTTTCCGGAGTCTGGATGCAATGGCCAGGCCATTGGGTCAATCGGAGATACAAAGCCGTCTGGCTTGACGGTTAAAATACTGCAATCGCATGTCGCCAGAACCTTCTCCGCTGTGTTGCCGAGCAGAAGGCGCTTGATACCGTTTCGGCCGACGGTCCCGATGGCTATCAGGTCGGCGTTCAGTTGCTGCGCTATTCGCCCCACTTCCTTCGACGGCACTCCTGACACCAAATGCACTTGAATCCTGGCGTGGTCGCTCGGGAGCGAGTCCACGAACGCGTCCAATCGCTTCCCGGCATTCTCATGGCGTTCAACTTCCAAAGTGCCTCCGTCCGGAATCACTGAAGTCAACGCCTCTGGAATATCCGTGGAATCTATGACATGAAGCAGGTGGAACGCCGCGCCGGATTGCTTTGCGATCCACAACCCTTGCATGGCGGCCTTGAAGCTGACATCGGAAAAGTCGGTTGCAGCCAGCACGACTTCCGGAGGCTCGGTGTGTTCCCCCTTCACGATCCAGACACTGGCGGGGCACTTCCGAATCAGCCGCTTGGCCGTGCTGCCTATGAATGACTCCGTCCAAGCAGCCTTGCCTCGCGTTCCGGCAAGGACAAGGTCGTGCCCTTCCTGTTGGACGGCATGGATTATTTCAACGAATGGCGCACCCAGGAGCGCCTCAAACGTGATGTCCAAATCAACCGCTTTCAGGCTCGTGATTTTCTTTTTCATACTTGCGTCAGAGTGGCGCCGGATTTCCCGCTGAAACGCATTTCCCTCACCATATAGGAAATCCAGCCGCCCCTCATAGGATGTTCCACATAGGGCCTCCCGGATGTCTGGCACGGAGTGGGCCAGGACCACTTTGGCTCCACTTTTTCTTGCCAGCCATACGGCTTGATTCAGGGCTGCATCCGAGTGCGGGGAGAAGTCGATGGCCACGAGGATCCTCTTGTAACCGTCGTGTCTGTTAAGTTCGCTGTTCATTTGATTGAACTCCTTTGAGTGGTATACCAGGACATCATCCACTTTCCGGACAACAGCAAATGTCGCGATCAAACCCCCAACTTCGAACGTCTCAGCAAATCGCGCACTTGTGCGCAGCCAGTTCACCTCTACGGTCCAGCATCGCGTGCTACGAGCCGACCGACTTGTTCCGCTTCGCAGTCCTCCTTGCATACGTGTACAACCATTGAGTTGACTTTATTCGAGGTGCCTGGTCTGCGCCGTGAGCCGTAATCACATTCGAATGAGAAGGGCTTTTGGTTTCTCTAAAATATTGAATTACGCTCCCAAGCACACCGATCCCGATTTTCCACCGCCTTCGGCCGTCGTCGTCGGGTCTCACCCCGGCACGGGCCCGACGCACGGCGTCCGAAGACGGTGGGGGGGAACCGCTGCACCCCCAACCGGATCGGTCCCGAGTCCGAGGGACTCTCCCAGGGCTTCGGTTGGGCCGCAGGACCATCGGAAGACGAAACTTCGTAAATCGCATTTCCGTATTTTCTTCCGCGCCTCCCGTTCAGCGCAGCGTGCGCCGCCCGCGAACTTGAAAAGCCCCCGCTGTCCCGCTACGCTGTGCCCGTAGCGCAATACGGTTGGATGTACGGCGCGGGCAGTTCTGGCATTGCAGTTCGGAGTGGTTGTACTTGAGCGTGGATAGAGTGGGGAAGCTGACCAGCATTGGCAAATATCGGATCATCCGCGAGCTCGGGCGGGGCGGCATGGGCGTGGTCTACCTCGCCGAGGACACGCGCCTCCAACGCCACGTAGCCCTGAAGATCCTTCACCCCTTCCTTTCGATGGATGAAGAATTCGTCCGCCGATTCACCAGCGAAGCCCAGGCCATCGCCGCCCTGAGCCACCGGGGCATCGTGCGGGTCCACGCCTTCGAAGAGGTGGACGGCAGCCTCCTCATCGACATGGAATACATCGAAGGCGGCTCCCTCGATCAGCTCCTCGCCGAAGGGCCCCGCAGCACCAGTCAGGCTCTGGGTATTGCCCTGCGCGTTTTCGAGGCCCTCGCCGCCTGCCACGCCCAGGGCATCGTCCATCGCGACATCAAGCCCTCCAACATCCTCATGGCCAACGACGGCCGCGTGCTCCTCACCGACTTCGGCCTGGCCCGCTCCTGCGCCCTCGCTTCCGCGTCGACGGCCACCTCCTCCAGCTTCATCGGCACCCCCAAGTACGCCGCGCCGGAGACGTGGGGAAAATCATCGCCCACCCCTGCGGGCGACGTGTACAGCGCCGGTTTGGTGCTCCTGGAGCTGCTCGCAGGCCGCACGCCCTACGATGGCGATTCGCCGCTGGAGATCATGCGGAAAACCATAGAATCCCCCCGAATTCCCGTGCGCACCCTGCTGCCCGCCATTTCCGAGGGCCTCACCAGCGCACTGGAGCGGATGCTCGCGCCCCAGGCAGACGCACGCCCCGCGACGGCGGGGGAGGCCCTCCAACTCCTTCGGGCGCTTCCCGAGTTCATGGATCTGCCCCGGGAGGACTCGGAGACTATCCGGGTGACGCCGCCGGGCCTGCGCGTCCACACGTCGCCTGAAAAGAGCCGCGCAGTCGCAGGTCTGATCATGACCCTGCTGGTCGTCGCGCTTGTCGGGGGATTCCTCAGCCTTCGGCCCGACGTTCCAGCGAGTACGCCGCCTTCGGAAACCACTGCGCCACCGGCTGCTATCGCCCCGCCGAGCCCGGTGAATACCGTGGTGGCTCCCGATCCTGCCTGCCTGACCCCCGCAGGCAACGGCATTCTCTTTCTGGGCACTACGGGGACCTGGCGCTCGCTCTGGTGCTACGACTCCAACACGGGCGTCACCCGGCCCCTCTGGCCCTCCTTGCGCCTGGACCCCACGGACGACCTCTTTGGGGCCCATCCGGTTAACGGCGCAATCGTTGCCGTGATTCGCTCGGAGACCAATGGCCTGCTCCTCTTCAGGACCGATGGCACCCCCGAAGGCACAGAGCCCCTGGCCTTTGCCAGTAGTAAGACCGCACACCGAATGGAAGTGCTGGGTGCGCGCGCGGGCCGAGCCTGGTTCAACCGAATCGGCGGCGATGGCACCCTGGGCATCTGGAGCACCGACGGGACCCTGGCCGACACCCGTCACTACTGGGGCGATCCCCTCAATCCCATGTTCACCGCACTCGAAGTAACTGCGGGGGGGACGGTATTCTTCGGCAGTGACACCGCCCACACCATTCACGCCATGCCTCCGGGCGCGAATGAGCCCGTGCTTCTGGGCCCCAAGCCGGCCGTTGGGCGGGACGTGGGCGAACTCATCACCCTGGGCGAGCAAGTTCTCGTCGCCATGAGCACCGGAGAACTCGGGCGCGAGCTTTATATCGGTGAGGCTGCGCCCGACAGCCTGAAACTACTCCGCGACTTCACGCCGGGTGACCGCAGTGGCCTGGAGCAACCTGACTTCACTCCCTTCGCCGGGGGCGTCATCTTCGCCGCCACCACCCCGGAGCACGGCGAAGAGCCCTGGTTCACCGATGGCACCCCGGAAGGCACGCGGCTTCTGGCCGATATCAATCCAGGAGCGGCCGACTCCCGGCCATTCCGCTTCGTGGAGTCGGGCGGCCGCCTCTACTTCAGCGCCATCCACAGCCACTCCGGGCGGGAACTCTGGATTTCCGACGGATCGACGGAAGGGACCCGCCTGGTGGCCGATCTCGGCGCCGATCTCGATTCAAGTGCGCCCCACGCTTTGCTCCCATTCAACAAGGGCCTCCTGTTTACCGCCAACGGAACCGCCCACGGTGAAGAGCTCTGGTACACCGAAGGCGCCCCCGAAAGCACCCGTCTAGTGGTGGACCTCGTTCCCGGCCCCGAAGGAAGCGAGCCCTACAACACCCTGGCGCTCAATGGTCAAATTTATTTCTCCGCGCGTCACCCGGAAAAGGGGCGTGTGCTCTGGCAGAGCGACGGGACCGCCCAGGGGACCCACCCCGTAGTGGAGAGTCTTAACGGAGAGCCTGCGCCTCCGCCCGAACCCGCCGAATCCATCCTGTTCAAGGGACGCCTCTACACCGCGCGGTCCAATGACGGCCTGGGCACCGAGCTCTGGGCCACAGACCCGGCTACAGGCGAGTCAACCCTCCTGCGCGACATTTACCCCGGCCCACGAGGCAGCTACCCCCATAACCTGTCCGTAATCGTTGATCGCCTCTACTTCGCCGCCCATGACGGAATCCACGGTGTCGAACTCTGGTGCTCCGATGGCGCCGAAGCCGGTACCGTCCTGGCCTGCGACGCCATCACCGGCAGTGAGAGCAGTTACCCCGCGAATCTGATCCTCCTGCGCGACGACTACCTCGCCTTCCTCGCCGGAAACCCGGATGCGCCCAGTGTACACATCATGGACAATGCAGGAGCAGTAGTCGTGGCGCCGCCACCCCAGAACCATCTCGGGCCATGGAAGCCCTTCAATCTCCAGGAGGGCCCCTCCCGAACCGTCGATTTCTCCAACCTGACAAGTTCCGGCGTGGTCACCTACTGGCGCACGGACGGCATACAGACCACCCGCTTTCCCGCCCTTGGCTCTTCCTGATCCGGTCCTTTATCCAATGGCACGGAACATGCTCTAATCAGTTTTCACAGATCCACCCGCAATCCAAAGTCC
Source organism: Candidatus Hydrogenedentales bacterium (assembly GCA_041859365.1). Lineage (GTDB taxonomy): Bacteria > Hydrogenedentota > Hydrogenedentia > Hydrogenedentales > JAEUWI01 > JAEUWI01. The sequence goes on along the minus strand of JBHEKR010000371.1, from coordinate 21,021 downwards.
GCTGGAAACGTCCACCATAGAGACAGGCATGTTCATCATTCTCACAAACCAGATGGGAAACGGCGCGAGCTGGAAGCTCGTGGCCAGGCCCCTCTGCATCCTATTGGAGTAGAGCTCCAGAACTGGCATTCCTGCCTGCGGCAAGGGCCCGACGCACGGCGTCCGAAGACGGTGATTGCGCCCGCTTAATTCCCTACCGGATCGGTCCCGAGTCCGAGGGTTCTCTCAGGGCTTCGGTTGGCCCGCAGGGCCATCGGAAGCCCGGATCATGCAACCCGGCACGCTCGGAGGCGCCAACGAGCGCCTCGGAGCGCGGCCCGTGACTGAACCCTGATGGGAACTGGCGAGGCCGAGGCTCCCCATTCATGAGGCCGTTGAAGCACGCCCCAAGTCGATAGTTTGAAGCAAGGCAACTGGCGTACGTGCAAAGGTCAGGATTTCGGGATGGGTGAGTGTGGGTGCGTTAAGGATCCAGTTGAAGGCCTCGGCAATTCGAGGGCCGAGCACGCGAAAACGCTTACCGAACTCGATCTCGTTTCTCGTCTGGGGGGCGATGGCCGTGCCGTAGCGTGCCGAGAGGCGTCCATCTATACTGACGTCCCAGAGAAGCCGGTAACGATCCCGGGTGGCGTTGGGAATTCCGCTGTCATCAAGGAATTGGCCCAGTGAAGGGTCATAATCAAAGTCGGGATCGAGCATATCATTGATGTGCATCAGTTCGTGCCGAAGGAAGGCCCGCATCTGGGCCGGTTTTGTGAAAAGACCCGCATCGAGGCGAATGAGCAGGTTGAGTTTCGGACCATTCAGCGCGTGATTTCCATACAATTCCGCACATTCATCCCGGCGGCGAAGGCTGGGCGCGAGTATGCAGCGTTGGACCCGTGACAGAATCGCCGGCCATTCGGCGAGAGCGTCGGTGGTCGGTCGGGCGAGATCGAGCTTCACGAACCACTCTCGCTCCAAGTGCAGGAAGTCGTGATCGCGCCTTTCCGGGTCCGTTTCCAGATAGCAGACTTCCCGTGTCGCGTGGAAGTCCTTCTCATAGACGGTACCGGGGATAGCAAGAAACACCGCCTGCTCCACGAGCAGCGGATCAAATTCGATGTCTCCCGCGTCGCGGCCAGGGGCCCCGCTTTCCGGGTTTTCCAGCGCCAACACGATCGTATCGCTCATTGGGTCAGTCCTCCCGCGCTTCGCCGCTTTCGCAAGGACCGTCGCAGTTCCCGCAGGCCATGGGGACGGCGACTTCCTCGACAGGCCGCAGGGTCAGATAGCGGCGGCCGAGTTGAAGCCCGAGGAGTTCGCACTCCGAATCCACAAAGACCGTGCCGAACTCCGCCGCCGCCGCGTGCCAGGGGGCGGTCGTCTGGCGGGAAAGGTTCACGAAGAAGGTGCGGGCGAAAGCCCCCATATGATCGCGCAGGAAGAGCCGCTGTGTGCGGCGGGCCTCCTCGGCGGTGGTTTCGTCACCTCCTTCCAAGGCATGGGCCTCCTTCGCGCACAGGAAGCACATGAACTCGCATTCACACGAGATGTGATCGAGTCGTTCGTGCTTGCTGGAATCGACGTCGAGTCCAAAGGCCCGGTAGAACCCCACAATATCGCTCATTTCCTGCGGCTGGAAGAAGGGGCCGCCCGTCCCATATTCGGTTTCATAGGGTGGGACCTGTCCACGCGCCGTATGCCCGAACAGGCGTACGTGGGCGGCCGCCCGCGCCTCGTGACTCGTGCCTCGGGCGGCCTCCGACATGCTCTGGGCGGCGCATTTCAAAGCGTGGGCTTGCGTCCCGCCCATGCAGGACAATGCGGCAAGCAGGGCATCAAGTTCTTCCTCCCCGGCAAAGGTGCGAAAGCGCGGATTGTCCGGATGTCGGAAGGCCGAAGCCAGCACGCCATAGAGCGCGCAGCGCGCGAGGGCAAGTTCCGTCGTATGGGCCATTTCTTCGGTGAGCATCGTGCAGTTCCTCAGATGGAGTTCTGGTGGGTCGCCGGCCGCACATAGACTGGTTCTTCGATCTTCGTCCGGAAGAGTTCCTCGCCGCTGGCCCCGTAGGCGATCACTGTGTCGTCATACATCTCGAAGGGTTTACCCCGGAGCATGCCTTCGTAGACTTTGGGGCCTTCCTCCACCTCATAGCGGTAGATGATTCGGTTGGATCGGCGGAAGAGCTGGAGCACGGCAAGTAACTCGCGATCGGGATACATATAGCGCTCGATGGCCTCGTCCACCCCGGGCCCGAACATTTGATAGAGATAGGGGCGGGGCACCCAGCGCGGGGGAATGTAGTAACCGTTCGGCTCCGTGCCAAACTGGGGGTACAGGGGCAGCGCGACCTTGGCGACATGAACGAGATAGTAGAGCGGGTGCTTCCGGTCCTCGGCCCACGTTCCGTCTTCGTTGAGCAGAACGGTCCCCTGCATGCGAATCTGGCCGATGCAGGCGGCCATGCAGCGCGTTTCCATCGGCACCCCACCGCTCTCGGGGTCGGACCCTTCAACCCGCGGGTAGCAGCCGATGCATTTCTCGGAAATGCGCGTATTGCCCCGGTACATCGACTTCTTGTATGGGCAAGCCTCGACGCACTTGCGATAGCCGCGACATTCCTGCTGGTTGATCAGGACAATGCCGTCTTCCGGCCGCTTGTACACCGCTTTCCGCGGGCACGCGGCGACACAGGCCGGATACTGGCAGTGGTTGCAGATCCGCGCCAGATAGAAGAACCAGGTCTTGTGTTCCGGCAGGGAAGTGCCGCTGGGATCATACTGGCCCTTGATCCCCGTCTTGCCCGATGGATTGTCTTCGTAGATGTTCGGGTTGATCCATTCCTCGTCCCGGGGCAGATAACCCAGCACGCGCGCGCTGTCCGGGGTCAGCATTTTCTCCGCGGCTTCAAATATCGTCTTCCCGTCAAAGGTCCCATAGGGCTGCCGCGTATCGGAGCCATCCCCCGGTGTCCACGTTTGCCCGTCGGGATTGGCCTCCTGCAGTAGCTTCAGTGTCTTGACATCCCAATGCTGCGGATAGCCGCCGTAGGGCTTGGTTTCCACATTGGCCCACCACATGTTTTCCTGGCCCTTGCTGAAGGTCCAGGTGGACTTGCAGGCCATGGTGCAGGTCTGGCAGCCAATACAGCGGTTCGTGTTGAACACGAAAGCAAACTGTCGCTTCGGGTAGGCGGCCTCGTAGGGATAGGTCATATCGCGGCCGAGTTGCCAGTTATAGACATTTGCCATCTTGTTCTCCTTGGCGGCCCGATTGGAAACGCGGCGGGCACTGCGGTTTTGATATGACTAGCGGAGCGCTGTTTCGCAACCGGGGTTCGCGCCCGCCGCATCGCGATGTGCGCGAAGTGCGGCCCGGCAGGAAGACAGGGCCTCGCAGCACTCCCGGACCACCAAGGTGACCCTGGCGGCACCCAGCACCTGAAAGGCGCTGTACGGACCCTGATAATCGGGCGACTGGAACAGATAGAGAATGGACTGCTCGGTCTGGCCCAGACGTGCCAGCTCCTCGGCGAAGACGTAGGCGGCCTCGAGTGCCGTGGCGGGCGTCGTGTCGAAGGCCACACCGTTCAGTACCATGGGGTCGCCGGCTTCCGGATCGTAGTAGGGCATTGGGGTTCCTCCCGCGCTTAAAACAGGGTTTCGCCTGAATAACCACCGGCCAGATACATTTTCATGGCGTCGTCTTCGTTGTCCGGGGCCATCCCCGACAGGGTTGGTCCCCAGACGCCCTTACCGCCCAGACCACCGTCTTCGGCCTTCGTCACCTTGACGAGCGCCTCCTTGGGAACGGTGTTGACGGCGTGGTTGTCGGCCTCCCCGCCAAACAGAAAGCCAATGCTCGCCTTGGCCTTATGAAACAGGGTGTCGGTCTGGTGCATGGGCATGTGCCAGTTGCGCGTGATCGATTGTTGCGATCCGTAGCGCATGTTGGCCTGGTAACCCGTGTTCTCCGACAGCGCGCGCCCGTCGGGCCGCGTCTCGTGGGCTTTCACGCTGCGCTCCGTGGCGATGAACGGCCCGTGCTTCATCATGATCACGTCGTAGGGATAGGCATGGTTGTACTTGACGCGCAGCATGCAGCGGGAGACCGTGTAGAAGGGGTCGTCCGGTGTCGCGCCGATGTAGGGACGGTCCGCCGGATTGGCATCCACATACACATAGTCCCCATCTTCGATCCCCAGATCGCGGGCGGCCTGGGGGTTCATATGCAACTGATGTTCCCCGAGGGTGGGGGATCGTTTGTCGAGCCGGTAGGGATCGCCGAAGTTCGAGTCATACATCATGTGCCAATCTACATTGGACCAACTGCTATGCACGCGATGCCGCGTCTTCGGGGTGAGGCAGATGAACTGGTAGCCTTTCTCCCAGAGGAAATTCGTGGTCTTCTTCGCCTCCGCCCAGGGCATCTTCACGTTGCGGATGGTACGGTCGTCCCAGTGCTCGGCATTGGCCGGGATACCGTAGTCTTCCGGCCGTACAAGGGGGTTGGAACTGATGATCACATTGGGGAGGTAGGGCGTCGCCTCCGGGCCTTCCCGGTGCACAATGAAATTTTCGCCGTACTCAATGGCCTCGGGCGTGTCCGCATAGGCGTGCAGACGGCCCGTGTCTGTAAAGAACGGCTCGGAGAAATGAACCTGCTCGTAGAATGGGATACGGGGGTAGGTGCGGAAATTCAGCAGGCAGCCACCGGAGGGCCCATACTTGCCCGCCATGATATCGTCGAGCTTGTAGCCGACCGTGGTGGTCGAAGTGTCGAGCAGGCGCTGAATATAGATGTTGCGGTTGCCTTCGTTCTCGAAGTGAAACATGTCGCGAAAACGTTGCTCGCCCGTGATTTCGCCCAGCGCGTTCCCGATACCCGCCAGAATGCTCAGATCGTCCTTGCTGTCGAAAACGGGCGGGATCCCGCCTTTCCAGATCTGGAGGAAAGGGTTGGAACAGGAGGCGGTGATCTCCAGCCCTTCGAACTCGAGCCAGGAATTCGCCGGCAGCGCGATGTCGGCATATTCGATAGAGGCCGTCATCTGCACGTCGACCGAGACGATCATATCCACGAGTGGATTCACATTCTTGATCATCTCGTAGACCCACTTGGCGTTATTGATGAGGTTCACATTGGTGAACACGATCGCCTTCGTCGGCGTCGGCATGTGCGTCTTGCCCGTGAAGTTCTTGTGCCCGAACTTCGGCGTATCTACGATAAGCGCCTTGTCCCCGTGATTCCAGTAGGCGGGCTCTTCGTCCTTGGTATAGGCGTGCGCATGGACCGCTTTGCCGGCCGCCTCCGGATCGAGCGTCAGTGCGAAGGGATCCTCCGCCACCCAGCCCTTGAAACCGGGGCCGGTCCAGGGCGATCCCTGAAAGAGCGCGGATTTGTAGTTGCCCGCCCAGGTATGGCAGCCCGCGCCGGGCTTACCGATATTGCCGGTGAGCATCATGGGGAGATAGGCCGCCCGGTTCATTTCGGTCGCGTGAAACCAATGGTTGATGCCCTCGCCCTGGTGAATCGTGCACGGTCGGATTGTGGCAATGTCTTCCGCGAGCTGGAGTATCAAGTCCTTTGGGGCCTGCGTGATATCGCAGACGGTGTCGATGTCATAGTCCTTGAGATGCTCCTGGTACAGGGTCCAGAGGGTCGCGACTTCCACGGCTTCGCCGCTGACCAGCGTTATCGTGTAGCTCCCGTCCAGGGCAAGTTCCACGCCCTTCGCGGCGAGATGCTCGCCCACCTCGTCGCGCGTTATGGCGACGGGCGCCCGCGTCTTTCCATCCCATCCGACGAAGTCGCTGAGTTCCGCGTACTGCTTTTCCGTCAGATTCTGCACCTTCATCGAGGCGCCTTCGGGCTTGAGTCCCGGCTTGTAACCTGGGATCACGTCCGCGGCACGCAGGCGTTTGAGGTTGTCTTTGCGCACGAGCAGCGGGAAGTCCGTGAACTGCTTCACGAAGGTTTCGTCGTATTGCCTGTTGTCGATCAGGAGCTTCGTAACGCCCAGCCACAAGGCCGCGTCCGTAGCGGGACGGATCGGGATCCAGTAGTCCGCCTTGGTGCTGGGCGGTCCATACTCCGGCGCGATCACCACGATCTTGGCACCGCGCTCCATGCACTCGATAAACCAGTGCGAGTCGGTCATCTTGTTTTCGACCAGGTTCTTGCCGTCCATGATAATCAGCTTGGAGAAGCGGAGGTCGTTAAAGTCGCAATCCGAGGCCTGCAGGCCGTGGACCCAGGGCTGGCCGGGCGCCTGGTCGCCGTGCCAGGTATAATTCGACCAGTTCCGGCCCGCGAGGGCCTTTTCGGGCTCCACCCCGCGCACCGCCACGTCCAGGAGGGCCAGCGAGTTGTTCAGGCGATACATGCCATACTTGCCCATGACCCCGAGCAGCCCCATGCCGCCGCGCATCTTGATGCAGCGGGTCCCGGCACCCTGCGTCTCGGCCACCATTTCGGGCTGGTAACCCTGGGAAAGGAGGCGCTGCGTGCCCTCGTCTCCGCTGTAATTCACGGCCACGGATCGCAGGCCGCCCGCCACATACCGGAAAACCTCCTCCCACGCCACGCGCACAAACTCGTCGCTGCCACGGCTGTCGAACTTATACTGCGTCCGCAACTCGGCGGTAAGCGCCGGAAAACCCGCGTCGGCCCAGGCCTTCCACCCCTTCCGGACGATGGGATAGCGCAGGCGATAGGGACCATAGATTACCCGGTGAAAGGTATAGCCCTTGGCGCACTGGCGGGGATTCCAGTTTACCGTGGCCTTGTTGCCATAGAGATCGGCGTAGTCCTGGTAATCATAGGTCGAGCCCAGGCGCGTCACCACGCCGTTGCGCAGGTAGGCCCGGACGCGGCACGCGTGGGTATCATTGGGCGAACACACCCAGTCGAACATGGAGTCGTAGCGGTACTGGTCTCGGTAGATCTTCTCCCAGTCCCGTACAATGGTTCCCGCCAGGGGATTGGCGGCGGCATCCGCGGCGTGCAGGATCTCCAGCGGGAGGCCCGCGAGCCCCGCGCCGAGGCCGACCCCAAGTACCTGCAGAAAGCCGCGGCGGCTGACCCTGTTGCTCTGTCCCTTGTCGTTCATTACGCTCTCCCGGTTGCAATCACGTGACAGGTCACGGTTGGATCTCGAGTTCGTGCCACGTCGTGACGCACTTCTTCCCATCACGGTCACCCGCGCTGCCATCCCACACGGCAAAGGAAATGGAGATGGTGGAGCCGGGAACCAGCGCAAGCTGGTCCTCGTGGACCGGTTTCAGGCTCCGCTTGAACGTCACGGAGTAGGAGGACGTGTCGTAACGGCCGAAGGCGTCGACGGCCTGATGCTCCAGCGGGCAGGCGCGGAGCGTGCCAAAGCCTTGGGCGGTGAGGTCTTCCGCCGAAAGGCGATACGTGGGATCGGAGACGATGTTGCCCGCGCCCCAACCGGTTACGTAGGTCCGCGATGATTTCAAGGTCAGTGCGTGGCGTGTCGGCTGTTCCAGTGGCGAGTTCTCCACGTTGGGATAGGAGTCGATGCCGATATTCGGATAAACCGTCTCAATATCCTGAAACGCCGTCTCCAGGTTCGCCTGGCGCTCGGATTTCCACATCCAGATGTTGACCGGGTTGCCCTCCGCGCCCATCCCAATGAAGGGCGGGTCGGTTTCGGGAGACATCTGGACCGCCACCGCATCCCGAAAATCTTCCGTTCGGATCGCCGTATGGTCGTGCGTGGCATCGGTCCAAACCAGTTGGAGGGCAAGGCTCTGGCCGTCGTGAATGGCCCGCACCGTGATGTACTCCGCCGATTCATCGCGCCACCATAATGGTGTGGCACGAACCCGGACCGGCGCCGCGTCCTGCCATTCGCTTGAATCCGGGTGCTCGGGGAGCTGTTCGCGGCGAACGGCGCGGAGCACTTCGCGGCGGGGCTCATAGGCGGCGCGTTGCTCGGGAGAGGACATCGCCATGACATATTGGGCCAGCAGGGTCGCCGTTTCTCCTTCCGCCCAATCGCTCATGGGCATGGGAGTCCCCGGGATGCCCGCCACGATGCGACGGTACACCGATTCGTAGGTCGCCGGTCCCTTATAGATGCCCTTAGTCAGATCCCGCGGTCGGGTCGGAAAACCCTCCGAGTCAATCTGCCGCTGGGGGCCGTCGTTTCGGCCTGTCGGCCCGTGGCAGGGCGCGCAGCCCTCGACAAACAGCGCGGCGGCCTTTGCCCGCGCCTCCGGAGTCAGCGGGATCGCGGGCGGTACCTCGACCACACCCCGGATCCCCTCCGGCAACGGGGCACCCGTCGCGTGGATGTCGCCAGGCCACGCCCGCGGCGAAAGGGATTTTACATAGTGGACAAGCGCCCAACGGTCAACCTCGCTCAGATGCGCGAAAGGTGGCATTGCCGAGCCCGGCATGCCCCGGGTCAGTGTTTCAAAGAGATCCTGATCCGTGGGAAGTCGCTCCCACGTGGAAACGATCCGAAGCTCGCCCGCCACCAGATTCCGCGGCTTCGGGTAGAGGAGATAGGCGGCGGGACCATCCGCCTCGCCTTTTGCACCATGGCACGCGGCACATTCCCGCGCAAAAAGGAGCCCCCCGCGCTCCAGGAGTTCCGTGGGGGCGGGCGACGGAGCGATGTCCTCTGAAAAGGCGCCGGAAATGCCTGGAAAGAGACCACAGGCCAGGAAGAGAAGGCATGTGGCCCGGACGCTTCGAATCATGAATGGAAACCTCCCAGTATCGTGACGTTTCGGTCCTGCGACCACGCGTGGGGCCTCGGAATAGCCAAATAGTGGATAGATTTATCCAGAATTCAGGTGCTGAACGACAGGCCTTTTCCCCGTTCAATCCCGGGCGGCCTAATAGTGGATAGTTTTATCCAGAAATGTAGCACGGTTGCCAGACCGTGTCAAGACCTTTCGGGCTGGCGCCCGGGGGACCTGCCCGGCGTCGGGCGCCCTATCGGGCAAAGGTGTACCGGGCCGGAAGATAGTAGAGGAGCGTACCGATCACAAAGCCGATGGCGAAGCCCTGGGGCAGGGTCATGGCCGCGGTGGCCACGAGCAGCGCGATGAGGAAGGACCGCTGATCGGCGGCGGTGTCCCGCAGGAACGACATGAGCACAAGCGCTTCGAAGAGGAGGATAATTCCGAGCACCGGCTGGGGAAAGATCCGAACGACGTGGGCCGCGGACCCGCCGAAAAACAGGCCGATGACGATAAAGAGCGCGCCGTAGAGAATCACCGAGCCGCCCGTCCGCGCTCCGAAAGCCGCGTGGCCCGCCAGTCCGCCGCAGCCGTGGCAGACCGGGATACCGCTGAAAAACGGCACAATCAGATTGACGAGGGAGTAGGTCAGCCCGATCTTTTTCAGGGCTTGTGGTCGTTCCGGGAAAAGGTCCCCGAGGGTCTTGTGCGTCGCGATAATCGAGTTCGAAATGGAAAGGGGCAATTGGGGCAGGGCGAGGACGAAGAGGCCGGTCCAGATGTCGGCGGGGAGGGGGACATGGGTACAGGGCAGGCTGAGGCCCGCGCCCGCGGCGATGGCCTTCAGATCCAGGTCGAAGCAGACAGCATAGAGCAGGCCGACTCCGATAATGGGCAGGGCTGCGGGAACGCGCCGGTGGCGAAACAAGGCCAGCCCGATGAGGAAGCAAAGCGCGGCCAGGACATAGCCCGGGAGGCCCGATGATGGAACGTATTTGCCGAGGGCAAGATTGGCGAGTTGAAGGCCGAGGCCCAGTTGAACACCGCGCACGACGCAGGGGGGTACGATTCGTGCAATCCAATTCAGGAGGCCCGTGACACTCAGGACAAGCATGATGAGGCCAATGGCCAGCCCCGCGCCATAGAGGAGGTCGCCGCCGAGTTGCTGGGAAATCACCAGCACGGCCATGGCCTTGAGGGGCTGCATCGGCATGGGCAGGCCATAAAGGATGCCTGAGAAGGCCTGGGCCAGCCCGAAAACGATGAACACGCTGGCGGCGTCCAGGCCCGCCGCCGGTATCATCGCCGCGAGCAGGGGCAGATCCGTCCCGATGTCGCCAAAACTTCCCGCCAGCTCGTTCCGGTCAAAGCGAATTCGCGCGGGGGGACTGGTGGTCTGCGGCGTGTCGGGCATAAATCCGTTCCAGAGGGCGAGGGGTATGCTGGAAAATGGTGCGGCGAGATAGTACCGCAAATGGGGTCGTAGCTTCTCGGGGACGCTTCGAAGGCCCCGTTACGGATTCAACCGCTTCCGCAGGCACCCTCCGGATTGGGGAAGGCGTCCCGATCGTCCTCGCCCGGCCGCTCGGAAAGGCATCCATAGTCCTTCTCGACCTTGATCCGCACCGTCGCACCCGGAGCCACGGGGATTTCCACGTCTACGCCGACGCGGTCCGTCTGGGCCAGTTCGGCGGCCCACGCCGCGGGCAGGCGAAGGACAAGCCCGGCGGGCTCCCGAAGAACCTCGACCGTCGCACCGGAATGGCACGCAATACGGTAGGTGAAGGCCGCCTCCGGCCCGGTCCCCAGAACAAGGGAGTCCGACAGGTGCCCTTGCTCGTGCAGCCTGACGACTTCCCGTTGCTGCAGGCGGAGCCGCAGGCTGTTTCCCTGAATGCGAAGTTTCATCGTTCATGCTCCCGCGCGGCGGTGGAACCCCGCGCTATTCGACCCCGCCCTTCAGCGCCGCTTCCAACCGGATCGCTTTGGGGAAAAGGATGTTGTTTTCCTTGTGGACGTGGGCATGCATGTTGCCCTCAAGCTCATGCAGGCCATCCAGCATCGCCCGATAGGTGTTGCAGGCCCAGTCCGGCGGGGTGAAGCCATCGGACAGCGTCCGGAGCTGCTCCAGGGCATTCCCCGCGTTGTCGTGCTCCGCCTCCATCTGGGCGATGGGACTCGCCACGCTGCCGAAGCATGCCGCCACCCGCGCCCCCGTGGATTCCATCCGGGCAATCGCCGGAAAGAGGATCTCCTCCTCCTTCATCATGTGCTGATTCAACTCCAGCGTGAACGCTTCAAAGACGGACAACATCGCCGCCAGCCGTTCGTCGCGGTCGCCGTGAACGCGCTCGACTTTTTGCAGCATCGCACGCAGCCGGGGAAGTTCCCTGCGCAGGTACTGGTGGTGCGCCTCGAGAATGTGATCGATCAATTCGCCGAGGGTCATGGCGCCGGGATCGGGTGGAGAATCCAATACCGTCTCCCGGTCCAGCGCCGAGAGCAGCGCGATGACTTCGGGTGCGGCCAATTTCTTCTTCGCGCAGGCTTCTTCGAGGGATTTCTTTCCGCCGCAGCAATAGTCGATGCCGAGGGATTCAAAGACGCGCGAGCGGGCGGGGCGCTCCAAGACCAATTCCGCGACGGTACGTTCCTGTGTGATGGTGCTCATGGCTTCACTCCTTGGTTGGGGACTATTGTAGACTATTTTATCCACTATTGAAACCCCAACGCGACGCCGTCTATTCCCAGGGCCGTTCCCTCCCTGAAAAGACGGGCCTTGACAACCGGCGCGGGGGAGCCGATACTTAAGCGGAGGGAAACATCCACAATATGTTCAAGCTCTACTCCAAAGGTTGCCAGTACGCCCTGCGCGCGCTCACGTTCGTGGTGGCCGATTCGTCGAAGGAACGCTTTCAGGCGCGGGATATCTGTGAGAAGGCCGAGATACCGGAGCACTTCACCCGCAAAGTGTTCCAGGCCCTCGTGCAGGGTGGCTTCCTCGAAGCCCACCGCGGGCCGGGTGGCGGCTATTCCCTGACCCGGGATCCCCACGAGATCACGCTCCTGGAAGTGATCAAGGCCGTGGAAGGGGAGGACACCTACGACCACTGTGTCCTCGGCTTCGCCGAGTGCGGCAAGGCCAATCCCTGTCCGCTCCATGAAATTTGGGTCCACTCCAAGAAAAGTCTCCTCTCCAATCTCTCCATGACCACCTTGGACCAGTTGGCGGCCCTGACTCTGGAGCGCAAGATGATCCACGAACACCGGCGACTCAAATCTGAAAAAGACTGAGGCTCTGGGCTCGTCACCGACCGTTTAGCGCACCCGATCCACCACCCCCAACGTCCAATTTTTTTTGAGAGCATGAGGATGCTTGACAACGTTGTTCTAAAAGTGGATAATTTTATCCAGAATACAGTGGATAAAATACTCCACAATTAATCGCCGCCATACCAGGGCGGTTTCGCCCGCCAGGAGTAGGGAAAATGAACGGTTTATCAGGAAGGGGACGGCCAGGCCTTCGGTGTTGCCGCACCGGACTGGCTTGGAGCCTCGTCATCGCCGCGATGACCACCACGGTCTGGGCCCAGGACGTGGCACTCCCAACAGCACCCGCAACCGAGCCTCAGGCAGAAGCGGTACCGGAAGCACCCAACCCGGTCGACGCCGCCGCCGCGGCCTACGCCATGAAATGTCTCGGCTGCCACACCATCGGTGGGGGCGTGCTGAGCGGTCCGGATCTCAAGAATTCGGCGACCTATCCCCGTCAGACCGTCCTTGATGCCATCAAGCGGATGGAGAAGAACGTGGGCCCGATCAGCGAAGAGGACCTGACCATGATGGCCGACTTCCTGCTCGCGCCGGACGCGGCCGCCCGCCTTGATGCGCACCGCCAGCAGGTGCAGCTACGGGAAGCGGCCTCCATGGCGCCGCCAAACGCGGAACTTGGCCGCGCCCTGTTTACCGGACGCACCGCCTTCGCCAATGGCGGGGCCGCCTGCGCGGCCTGCCACCAGGCCGGTGGCCGTGGGGGCAATCTGGCGGTATCGCTGGAGGACTCCTTCACCCGACTCGGTGCCCAGCCCCTTCAGGCGACCACCGAAGCCCCAGGTTTCCCGGTCATGCGCGCCATCTACACGCCCCTGCCCGTGACGAAGCAGGAGGCGATGCACGTGGTGAAATATCTCGAAGAAATTTCCACCACCCCCGCACCCCCGGCCCGGATGCCCATGCACCTGGCGGGGATCGGCGGCACGGTCCTGGTGCTGGTGTTACTGGGTAAATCAACGGCGCGGCGGGTCGCGGGCACGCGCGCCCGCATGGTTGCCGAAGCCTGCCGCCGGAGCGATCTCGGTGGCAACCGCGGGAGGAAGAACTGATGGGTTGGATTCAGGATTTATTTGTGCCGGAACAGCGGAGCTGGGAAGAGTTCTACCGGAACCGCTGGGCCCACGACAAGGTGGTACGGACGACCCACGGCGTCAATTGCACCGGATCGTGCAGTTGGAACGTCTATGTGAAGCAGGGGATCGTGACCTGGGAAATGCAGGCCCTCGATTACCCCACGATCGACAAGGCCATCCCCAACCACGAGCCCCGGGGTTGCCAGCGCGGCATTTCCACCTCCTGGTATATCTACTCGCCCCTGCGGATCAAGTATCCCTACATGCGCGGCGCCCTCCTCGATCTCTGGCGCGAAGCCCGGGAGGAGCACCCTAACGACCCCGTCGCCGCATGGGAATCCATCACGTCCAACCCCGAGCGCCGCAAACGCTACCAGACGGCCCGGGGTAAGGGCGGCTTTCAACGGGTCTCCTGGCACGAAGCCCAGGAGCTCATCGCCGCTTCCAACATCCACACCGTTCAAAAATACGGCCCCGATCGCCTCGTCGGTTTCTCGCCCATCCCCGCCATGAGTATGATCAGCTACGCGGCCGGCGCGCGCTTCCTCCAGCTCATGGGCGGCATCGCCCTGTCCTTCTACGACTGGTACTGCGATCTCCCGCCCGCGTCCCCTGAGGTGTGGGGCGAGCAGACCGACGTGGCCGAGAGCGCCGACTGGTTTCACTCGAAATTTATCGCCACCGTCGGCTCCAACGTGCTCATGACCCGCACGCCCGACGCCCACTTCCTCGTAGAAGCGCGCCACCGGGGCACCAAGGTCGTGGTGTTCTCGCCGGACTTCAGCCAGACCTCGAAGATCGCCGACGAATGGATCCCCATCAACCAGGGCAGCGACACCGCCTTCTGGATGGCGGTGAACAATGTGATCCTCCGGGAATTTCATGCGGACCGCGCCGTGCCTTTCTTTCAGCAGTACATGCGGGAAAACTCCGATGCCTCCTTCCTCGTGGTGCTGGAGCCCGACGCGAAAGGCCACTACCGGCCCGGTTCGCTGTTGCGCACCGCCCAGATCGCGGAAACCCAGGGCGAAGAGCACGCCGAGTGGAAAAGCTTCGTGCTGGACACCGAAGGCAACCTGCGCATTCCCGCAGGCCAGATAGGCCACCGCTGGCAGACGAAAAAGGGTCAGTGGAACATCAAGCAGGAAGACAGCCGCGACGGCGCGCCCATTGATGCGCTCCTTTCCCTGAAAGACTGCGCCGACAAGACCGTCAGCGCCTACTTCGACGACTTTTCCGAAGGCATTCAGGGCCAGGGCCGCCTGCGCCATGTGCCCGTGCGCGAAGTGCAGACGGCGGACGGCCCCGTGCTCGTGGCCACGGTCTACGATCTCCAGTTCGCCCAGCACGGCGTGAATCGTGGTTTCGAAGGCCAGTGGCCCACCGGCTACGACGACGACACCCATCCCTTCACGCCCGCGTGGCAGGAACAGTACACCGGCATCAAGGCGGAGGCAGTCATCGCCTTCGCGCGCCAGTGGGCGATCACGGCCGAGAAAACCGAGGGTAAATGCAGCATCATCATCGGCGCCGGCGTGAACCACTGGTACCACAACAACCTCATCTACCGCGCCTGTATCAACTCGCTGCTCTTCTGCGGCTGCGTCGGCCGGAGCGGGGGCGGGCTGAACCACTACGTGGGCCAGGAGAAGCTTGCACCCCAGGCAAGCTGGGCGCCCATCGCCTTCGCCACCGACTGGAGCGGGCCGCCCCGGCTGCAGAACGCGCCCTCCTTCCACTACATGCACAGCGACCAGTGGCGCTATGATCGGAAATTCGGCGAGTTCTGTCCCGTGGCCGACAAGACCAATCCCATCGCCGAGGGACACACGGCGGACAAGCAGGCCCTGGCCGTGCGCTGCGGCTGGCTGCCCTGCTATCCCCAGTTTACGGAGCACAACTTCGATCTCGTGAAAGAGGCGAAGGAACGGGGCGTGAGCCCTGTGGATCACGTGGTCTCGCGCCTGAAGGACCGCAGCCTCAAGTTTGCCATGGAAGACGTGGACAATCCCGCGTGCTTCCCCCGCGTGTGGTACATCTGGCGCGGCAACGCGATTCAGGCGTCCGCCAAGGGCCACGAGTACTTCCTCAAGCACTACCTCGGCACGCACCACAACAGCATCGCCGAGGAACAGGCGAAGGAAGACGTGAAGGAAGTTACCTGGCACGACAAAGTCGAGCTGGGCAAGATGGACCTCATCGTCGACATCAATTTCCGCATGGACACCTCGGCGCTCTACTCCGACATTGTCCTGCCCACGGCGAGCTGGTACGAGAAAGACGATCTCAGTTCCACCGACATGCACTCCTTCATTCACCCCCTACAGGCCGCCGTGCCGCCCTGCTGGGAGGCCAAGACCGACTGGAAAATATTCCAGGAGATCGCCAAAGCCACCAGCACGATGGCCGAGCGCTACCTGCCGGAGCCCGTGCAGGATTTCGTCTGCTCGCCCCTCCTCCACGATACCCCTGGCGAGATCACGCAGCCCCGCATCAAAGACTGGGCGAAAGGGGAGTGCGAGGCCATCCCCGGCAAGACCATGCCGAATATGACCGTGGTCGAGCGCGACTACACCAAGATCTACCAGAAATTCATTTCCCTCGGCCGCAACCTGCGCAACAACGGCATCGGCGTTCACGGCTGCACCTATAAAGTAGACGATGTCTACGACGAATACCTGCTGCACAATCCGGTCGAGACCTGGGGGGGCGAGCAGTATCCCTCGCTGCGAGTTGATCGCAGCGTGTGCGAGGCCATTCTCCACTTCGCGGCCGAGACCAACGGCGAGCTGGCGCACCGGGCCTACGAGACGGAATCGCACAAGACCGGCATTGACCACACCCATCTGGCCGCGGGCAACCGCAACGTGCGCTACAACTTCGCCGATCTCTGCACCCAGCCGCGCCGCGTGCTTACCACGCCCTACTGGACCGGCATCACCAACGGCACCCGGACCTATTCCGCCTACTGCCAGAATCTGGAAGAGCGCATTCCGTGGCGCACCCTCACGGGCCGCCAGCACACCTACTTCGATCACGAAGCCTATGTGGCCTACGGCGAGCACCTGCCCACCTTCAAGCCCCGCGCCGACCTGCGGACCACCCGCGATCTGGACGTGACCGGCACGGAGCCGGGTTCGCTCGTCCTCAATTACCTCACGCCCCACGGGAAGTGGCACATCCACTCCACCTTCGGCGATACCCTGCGGATGGAGACCCTTTCGCGCGGCATCGAGCCCTTCTGGATGAACGAGCACGACGCCGCCATGCTGGCCATCCACGACAACGACTGGGTGGAGGTCCTCAACGACCACGGAACCGTCGTCACCCGCGCCTGCGTGAGCGCCCGCATACCTAGGGGCATCTGCTTCATCTATCACGCGACCGAGCGCACCGTGGGCAATCCCAAAAGCCAGCACCGGGGCAAGCGCCGCGCCGGCGGGCACAACAGCCTGACGCGCGCGCGCCTCAAACCCCTCTTCATGATCGGCGGTTACGCCCAGTTCTCGTATGGCTTCAACTACTGGGGACCCCAGGGGGTGAACCGCGACACCTTCGTGGTGGTGCGCAAACTCGACAAGCCGATTTGGTAGGAGTGACGACAATGAATGTACGCGCACACGTTTCCATGGTGTTCCACCTCGACAAATGCATCGGCTGCCACACGTGCAGCGTGGCCTGCAAAAACATCTGGACCGACCGTCCCGGTGCGGAATACATGTGGTGGAACAATGTGGAGACCAAGCCGGGCACGGGCTATCCCACGCGCTGGGAAGACCAGCTCAACTACAAGGGCGGCTGGGAACTGAACGACCAGCGGGAGCTCCAGCTCAAGAGCCAGAAAAAGGGCAACTACTTTCAGAAGATCTTCTACAACCCGAACCAGCCGGGTCTGGATGAATATTACGAGCCCTGGACCTATCGCTACGGCGACCTCACCAACGCCCCGGAAGGCGACGACCAGCCCACCGCCCGGCCCATCTCCCAGATCACCGGGGAAGACATGGACATCGAGGCGGGGCCCAACTGGGACGACGACCTCGGCGGCTCACCCGTTTACGCGGCGAACGATCCCAACTTGGACGCCCTGACGGAAGACGAGCGCCGCGTCCTCTTCGACGTGGAGCAGATCACCATGATGTATCTGCCCCGCATCTGCAATCACTGCGCAAATCCGAGTTGCGTGGCGGCCTGTCCGAGTGGCGCGCTCTACAAGCGCGGTGAAGACGGTATCGTCCTCGTGAATCAGGACACCTGCCGCGGCTGGCGCGCGTGCGTGGCGGCCTGCCCCTACAAGAAGGTCTACTACAACTGGAAGACCGGCAAGGCCGAGAAATGCATACTCTGCTACCCCCGCATTGAGACCGGCCAGCCCCCGGCGTGCTTCCACTCCTGCGTGGGCCGCATTCGCTACATGTGCGTGCTGCTCTATGACGCGGATCGTGTCGAAGAAGCCATGAAGGTCCCCGAGGATGCGCTGGTGGAGTCCCACCGCAGCGTGCTGCTCGATCCCTTCGATCCCGCGGTCATCGCAGGCGCCGAAGCCAACGGGATCAGCGCCCAGTTCATCGAGTCGGCCCAGCGCTCGCCCGTTTGGAACTACGTGATGAAGTGGAAGCTGGCCCTGCCGCTCCACCCCGAATTCCGCACCCTGCCCATGCTCTACTACGTGCCCCCGCTCCTGCCCGTCAGCGGCCGCGCGGGCGACGGCATCTATGAGCAGAATGCGACCGAGTTTTTCTCCAATCTCGACAGCGCGCGCCTGCCCATCCGCTACCTCGCCTCCCTCTTCAGCGCGGGCAACGAGAAGATCGTGCACGACGTGATGAAGCGCCAGATGGCCGTGCGTTACTTCAAGCGCGCCCAGGACGTGGACGACGTGGATGCGGTCAAGGTCCATGCCGTACTGCGCGAGGCGGGGCTTTCGGAAGAAGACGCCGAGGCGATCTATCAGATGACGACGCTGGCCCCGATGAACGAGCGCTACGTGATGCCGCCCATCCAGCGCGAAGTAAACATCGCCGGGAGCGGCTGCTCGCCCGAGATGTGTAAAGGCTCCTGCGGCCTGGGCGCTATCTCGACACCCGAGCGAGGGCTCTGATCATGACCGATTTCACCGACCACCGCGCGATCTACCAGGGATTCGCCGCGCTCCTGTCCTACCCGGAAGCGGGCCATCGAACGTTGGCCGATACGTTGGCGGCGCGACTCCGCGAAGTCTCCAGTGAGACGGCGGAATCGCTGGAGCGCTTCGCGGAATACCTGGCGTCGTCCACGGTGGAAGAAGCCCGAGAGCACTATACCCGCGCCTTCGACTTGAGCCCCCTCGCCGTGCCGTACCTGAGTGTTTATCTCTTCGGCGCAGAGAACCCCCAGCGTGGTCAGTTCATGGCCGGCTTCAGCGGGGCCTATGCCGAAGTGGGCTACGACAGCGGGGGAGAATTGCCCGACCACCTGGCCACCGTGCTGGGCTTTGCCGAATTGGCCCCCGAGGATACCTGGGAGGAAGTCCAGCAACTCTGTCTGCCTTCGCCCCTGAAACTTATGCGTCAGGCCCTGCGGGTAGGGGAGAACCCCTATGAACACGTCCTCGCAGCCCTGGAGGTTTTTGTAAAGCACGTGACTGCCGGAGCGTTGATCCATGCTTGATCTGTTTCTATTCGTTGGATTCCCTTATATCGCCTTTACGCTGATGATTGTGCTGTCGGCCTACCGCTATCGGACGCAGCGCTTTACCTATTCCGCGCTCAGCTCCCAGTTTCTTGAGAGCAACCAGTTGCGCTGGGGCAGTATGGGCTGGCACGCAGGCATTCTCGTCCTCTTCGTCGGGCATGTGGTTCCCGTGCTCGTGCCCGGATTGTGGCAGGCCCTGACTTCCATCCCGGTCTTTCTGATCACCGTTGAAGTCATCGGCACCATCGCCGCCTTCCTCGCCCTCAGCGGACTCTGCGTGCTCCTCTTCCGGCGCACCACCTCAGCGCGAATTTCCGCCGTCACCACCACGGCGGACTATCTCCTGTTGCTCCTGCTCCTTGCCCAGGTCCTCGTGGGCATTTCGGTCGCGACCGGCGCGCGGTGGGGCGCCGCCTGGTCGGCCAGCACGACCACGCCCTACCTCTGGAGCCTGGCCACCTTCCAGCCCCAGCCTGAGTACATCACCGGCCTGCCGCCCACGGTCAAGCTTCACCTCGTCCTCGCCTGGTGCTTCTTCCTCGTCATACCCTTCACCCGTCTTGTCCACGTCTTCTCCGTGCCCATCGCCTACCTCTGGCGTCCGCCACAAAAGGTGGTCTGGACCACGCCACCACCCCAGCCCTCCGCCTGCGCTGCGCCCCAGCATCAGCACCGGGACAGCCGCCGTTACTTCGTGCGCGGCGCCCTCGCCAGTGCGGGCGCGCTGTTCCTGCTCAGCATCGGTGTGCTGGAAAAACTCGGCCGCTTCTTTCGCGGTCCGGCCATGGATACGAAGCAGCAGGCCGAGCTACTCCAGAAGAAACTCGAACGCCTCGAACTGGCCGCGGCGGAGCGAAAGCTCGAAATCGAGCGCATCGAAAAGGACTACATCTTTGTCGCCTCCCTGGCCGAGCTGTCCGACCAGGACGGTCGATACTTCACCGACTACCACATGCGCCCGGCCCTGGCCTTCAAGGATGAGCGGGGACTGCCGCTGCTCATCTCCGCCAAATGCACCCACCTCGGCTGCACGGTCGCAAGCACCATCAACAACGGTCGGATTCTCTGCCCCTGTCACGTCTCGTGGTTTGACGTAAAGACCGGGATGCCGACACCGGGCGCGCCCGCAAAGGCGCCCTTGCCCCATCTGGGCTGGGTGCTGATGGACGGGGCCGGCAACCTGGTGGCCAGCCAGGGCGCGGGCGGCGAATTGACCGGCGAGATCGATATGGCCCAGGCGGGCGCTTACGGCGTGTACATCGCCAAACAGTTTGAGGAGATGGCCTGATGCGTACACACGACCGGCTCCAGCAGGCAAGCGACTGGCTTCACGAGCGCTTTCCGCTGGAAAAGTTGAGCTTTGAATCGCTCTTTCAAAAGAAAGAAGTTCCCGTGCATCGCATGAGCTGGGGCTACTACTTCGGCGGCCTCGCCCTCTTTTGCTTCAGCATCCAGCTCGTCACGGGCCTCCTGCTCCTCTTCTACTACCAGCCCACGGTGGCCGATGCCCACGCCTCTGTTGAGTTAATTACTTTCCGCATCGGCGGTGGGGCGCTGGTGCGCAACCTTCACACCTGGTCCTCGTCGGCCATGATCTTCTGCGTGCTCACCCACCTGATCACGGCCTTCGCGATGAAAGCCTTCGAAAAGCCGCGAGAGATCACCTGGGTTACCGGCGTACTCCTGCTGCTCATAACCTTCGGCTTCGGATTTACCGGGTACCTGCTGCCCTGGCACCAGATCGCCGTCAACGCCACCAAGGTGGGGCTCCAGTCCGTCGAAGAAGCCGGGGCCTATCTCCCCGGTGCCCTCGCCGACATCCCGCGCCAACTGAAAGAGCTGATTCAGGGCGAGGCCGCCGTCGGCCAGGCCACCTTGAGCCGCTTCTACGCACTCCACGTGGTGCTGCTGCCCCTCGCCATTTTCGCCATACTGGGCCAGCACCTTTTCATGGTGCAGATCCACGGCATGAGCAAAGGTGTGGACAAGCCCACGGGCAAGACCGAGAAGTTCTTCCCGATCTTTGCCCTGAAGGATTTCTCCATCTGGGGATTGGTCTTCTTCGTCCTCTTCGTCGTGGCCCTTTGCCTGCCCTTCGAGGCCTTCTTCTCCTATCCGCTCTTCGAGCCCTTCGACCCCCAGGGCAGCACGCCCGACGGCATCAAGCCGGAGTGGTATTTCTTCTTCGTCTACTACCCGCTGGAGCTGCTGCCCTTCTGGATGATCATGATCCTTTCCGGCG
>JBHEKR010000367.1:0-6698 GCA_041859365.1 Candidatus Hydrogenedentales bacterium | reverse complement strand
GTTGGCGCCCGCGGCGCGGCAATGCAAGTGAGTAAACGTCAGCCTGGCGCAAGGCCGGCCCGAGGTCAGGGCAAACCACGGAGATCCGGAATCCGCCAGCACGGGAGATTGCGATGCACTGCGAATACCGAGAGAGCAGAGCCGGTTTTACCCTGGTAGAGATCCTGGTGGTCCTGGCCATCGTGGCGGTGGTTTCCGCCATTGCCATCCCCGGCCTCGCCAAAATGGGCGCCTTCTCCCGCGATGAGTTCAAGCGGGCCACCCAGGAGGTCAACTCCGTCCTCCGCGCCGCCCAGCTCTACGCCACGACCTACAACGTGAACACCGCCGTCGTTTACAGCATGGACAACTATTCGCAGGCCGAAGCCACCGCCGTGGACAACCTGCCCATCGCCGATCCGACCGATGAAGATCCCGGCGATCCTGCCGTGGCTATCGCATCGCCCATTATCGATTCGCTCACGGGCGCGCCCGTCCGACAGATCGAGGCGGCCGCCATCATGTACCAGTTGCCGTCCACCATGGGCGCCAACCTCCGGGACAAGTTTGTCCCCATCCCCGGCGACCTGGGCGAGTTTCAGCCCCTGCCCCAGGGCATGTCCATCGCCCTCCAGAGTCCAGAGCCGGAGAACATCGACAATTCCAATCCGACCAATCCGGTCTACGGGTCGCTTTATTCCGAATTCAACTGGTCGAATTACCGCAGCACCGCCACGATCAACCGCGCGGGTGATGGCGGTATGAAGCGCATCACCGCGGCCCTCGGGCTGCCCCCGGCGCTCACCGGCGGCGAGCTGTTTGC
Source organism: Candidatus Hydrogenedentales bacterium (assembly GCA_041859365.1). Lineage (GTDB taxonomy): Bacteria > Hydrogenedentota > Hydrogenedentia > Hydrogenedentales > JAEUWI01 > JAEUWI01. The sequence continues at coordinate 5,896 of JBHEKR010000367.1, read as the reverse complement.
CTTGGCCACGGTGCCCTCAAACTACACCGTAGAGAATTTTCCGGCCCACGTGTTCCGGCCCTCCGGTCGCCTCGACAGTCCCCAGTTTGGATTTGAGTGCGGCTCCGGCGCGAACTGTACCCGGGAGCGCTACTCCCTCTACATCGCCCCCTCCGCTGACCGGCCTCTGGAAGAGCGCGTGGTGCAGCCGGAGAATCCCGATCTGAGCTATCTCGACAGCAACGGCATCGTGCAATCCAACCTGCGCTACCGCGAGATCCATATTTTCAAATCCACCGGGCGAATTGCCATTCCCCAGGACTTTTAAGCGAGGTTTTTCATGAACAGGAAGTACCAGCGCGGTTTCACCCTCATTGAGGTTATCGTGGCCCTCACGATTCTCTCCATCGGGATTATAGCCATCATGAAGCTCTTCCCCCGCTCCATCCAGCAGACCCGGCAGGCCGCCGAGCGCCAGCAGGCCTCTTTCCTGGCGAAAACCGAGCTGGGCCAGTTGCGGGCCGGCGGCGTGGGCCCCGTCATGACGAGCTGGACGGCGAACAACGCCTTCCGCAGTCTGGCCACGACCAGCGGCGAATACACCGGCCTCTACAAGTCGTGGAACAGCACGGTGAAGCGCGTGAGCAGCGATGTGGACCTTTACCGGGTGACCTTCAACGTCGAAATGTTTGACGGACGCCGCGAACGGTTTGTGACCTATGTTACCGAACAATAACGAGGCAAACGCCATGCATGGAGTACCAGCGCGTCGCCGCAGCCAGGCCGGGTTTACCCTGACCGAACTGCTCGTGGCCACCGCCATTTTTGTGATCCTGATGAGCGCCCTGGTGACGCTCTTCAGCTCCGCCATCGCCGCCGTGCGCCAGGGCTACGCCAGCATCGACGCCTTCGAGACGGGCCGCATGGCCATGACCACCTTCAGCCGCGACCTCAACGGCGCCTTCACCGCACGGGAGCACGGCGACACCTACAACTTCTACGGACGCCCCGATGGCTTCATGTTCGTCGGCGCCCTGGCCAACGGCCAGATCGGTCGCGTAACCTATGTCATGCACCCCAGCGCCGGCACGCCCACCGTGCGCATGAAAGTTACCGAGCGCTGGGGCGTGGTCGAGGCCAACATACGTCGCCAGGTGGAGCGGATCGCGCGGCAGCGGGGTTTTAACGGCGCCACCGTGACCTCTTACTCCGACGGCACCATCGATGTAGTCGATGACTACTATTTCTACAGCGACTTCAGTGGCACGCGGCGCTACAACCCCGAAGAGTGGGTCGAGTTCGACGTGGAGCTTGAGCTGCAAAGCCTCGTCCGCTACGAAGAGTCCGGCGCCAGCGATCTCGATACCTTCGACATGTACGTGAAGCTTGATGCCGGCGGCGTTCCCATCAAACTCGACTGGCCCTATGTCGATCCTATCGATCCCCTCCGGGATTCCATCACCCCCCCGGCCACCGACGGCAACGCCCAGCAGGCCTTCCTGCTCGGCGCAATCGACCCGACGCCCTTCGATCTCAACTTCGACATGCGCGACATGTTTCAGAGTATTAACTACTTGCCCGGCGGCGGTGTTGCCCACCCCGTGACGGGCGACCAGCTCTATCTCCGCGCGCTGGGCCGCGACACCTTCGACCAGATGCTCAAGGCGCGCCGGCGCGAGTTCTGGCTCCGTATGCTTTCCGGCGAGCCCATGGGTCTGCCGACCCTCACGCCGGACGCGTCCTACGGCTCCGTGGGCTATTGGCACGACGAGCGCCTCAACGCCCCCAATACCCGCCGGATGCGCGTGCTCAACGAGTACCTCATCGCCGATGGCATCGTCGCACGGACCCGCCTCTACCAGCCGAACAACGACGTTCCCGTGTTCGTGGATCTCGCACCCGGCGGCATGGATGTGAATGACATCTACCCCGATATTCTGGATGCCGAAGTGATGTTCTCCTACGGCGATGGCGGCTCGGCCCCGGTGAACTACTTCAACGATATTGAAAACCTCCGCAATCCCGACGATCCCCACGGCGCGGGCGGCGGGCCGGTCAACGTGCCCACGCTTCTGGCCCAGGGCGCCACCGGTTTCAGCGACGTGGATCTCGTCGAGGCCGACAAGGCCCTGGCGGACACCCTCCTGGGCAACCGCTCCAACCGCAAGAACCTGGGATCGCCGCTGGCGCCCCGTATTCCGTCCGTGGTCACGACGGATTTCTGGGTCACCCGCACCCGCACGCGCCCCGGCGCGCCGGACATCCTCAAGCGGTTCTCCCAGACCGTACAGATTCCAAGCGCCCAGGGACGATCGGCGACGACCACCATCGCCCAGGGGCCCGGCGCGTCCCTCTAGGGCGCGTCCGCAACCAGTAGCAGAGAGCGCGCGGGACGGATCCCGCGCAGCGGAAACGGGTAATTCGGCCCGGGCCCGCCAGTTGGGGAAGGGGCCGCAAGGACCGCGGCCATGGAAAAGGTGCAGTACACAATGATCGACAGGCAATTCAAGAAGCCAGGCCGCTCCGGCGAGCGCGGTGCCGCGCTGGTCGTCGCCATCGCCATCATGACGATCCTGCTGGCCGTCGCCCTCACCTTCTATGCCGTGAGTCGGCAGGAAATGACCAACGCCGCCAACGTGAAGAACCAGGCGCAGGTCGATCTCCTCCTCGACGCCACCCACGCCATCGCCCAGGCCGAGCTCAACCGCGACTTCATCAAAAGCCCCAACGCCACCTCCCTCGACGCCGCCCCCTTCTCCCTGTTCAACGGCAGTTGGGCCGTGGGCAAGCAGTGGGCCCTGTGGAACGGCATCCCCCTCCAATCCGGCGGCGTGCCCCTCGTTGATATCACCAGCATGCCCATCATCGATTTCGGCGATGGACTCCCCCCCGAGCAGATGTTCAACGGGAACCGCTCCAAGGGCTGGTTGACCATTCCCCGATTTGAAGACCCGGCCGTGTGGGGGGCCAATCCCATTGCCTACGCCAACGTGACCATCGGCTCTCCCACCGGCGTCCCCTATGGCAACACCTTCAATCTCTTCAGCCGCACCCGCGCACCCTTTGTGACGCCGGCTTTCTATGGCCCCTCCGGCACCGACGGCTTCACCGACGAAAAATATCCCCTCGAATGGATTCACACCTGGACCGATGTGGACAACGACGGGGACGGCCTCAACGACGCCATCTGGATTCCCCTGCCCCAGGACCGCTTCTTCAGCGGTGGCGAAGTGGTGGACGATGTCACCGGTCGGCGGATGTATGACGATTTGATCGATAACGATCTGGACAGCTCCGGGCTCAACGGCTACGACGAACTGCCCGAAGCCAACGAAGGGGCCATGGAACTCGCCAGCTTCGTCTATCACGGGCTGGGTCCGGATCGACGGGGCGATGGTCTCGACAACGACGGTAACGGCGTGGTGGATGATCCGGCGACGGAGAACAAACTCTTCCTCACGGCGCCCCTGCCGGGGCTCCGCATCCTCCTCGACTTTAACGCCGACGGCAAGGTGCCCGATCTCGTGCCCAACCAGTTCGGCGTGCTGGTGCCCATCACGGTGACGCTGCCCAACACCATTTCCGTCGAAACGGCGGGCGGTATCGCGAACCTGACCGCCGCCGATGTGGATGCCGTCGACAACGACTACGACATGCTCATCAACGACTACCAGGTCTACGCTTATGTCGGTCCGAACACCAACGACGTCGCCACAAGCACCTTTCCGCCCTTCCAGCTCACGGGCTTTGAAGATACGGGCTTGATCAACCCTATTGCGCCCACGCCGCCCGTCACCGCGACGAACCTCATCCAGATCAACGAGAACGTGACGGACAACAGTTCGCTGGCCCCGGGCGATCCCTTCTATCTCACCACCTGGCGCAACCCCGGCGAATGGCCCTCCAACGATCTCGGGCTCTTCACCACGGCCCTGCTCCGGGCCTACGAAGATATTAATCTCGAAACGGCCATCGTGCCCAACGGCGGCCTCCTCATCGAGCCCGCCACCGCCAACTTCCATGCGGAGCCGGGTGTCCTCTCCACGTTCGACTATACGACGCTGGAGCCCGCCATCCGCATCACCCACTCGGGCGAGCCCGTGTGCGACCTGGCGGGCCGCGCGGCCATCACCATCCGCGACGAGGCCAGCAAGGTCAACGTGAATGTGGCCGGTGGACACACCTATGCCCCCATCGGTCCCGTCGTCAATGATCTTCAGACCTCCCCACGCCTTGGGGGCCTGATCGACGCCGCCTACTATCGGGCCCTCGGCCAGGGCGCCACGGCAGCGGAATTTGAAACCCGCACCCTCCCCGGCGTCGGCGTGGTGGAAGCGGCCCAGTTGTGGCTGCAGCGCACCGGCGTTCCCGGCGGCAATCCGGCCGGCTGGGACCCCAGCGTTACCACCGCCTTCGATCGCGACGTGATCTACCCCGGCTACGGCCGTGCGGATGACAACGCCAATGCCATGATCGCCGCCCTTAACGGTCGCGACGATGACGGCGACGGCCTCGTCGATGAAGGCCTCTACCTGCCCAGGCTCTCCGCCATTGCCGAGACCTATGTGCGCAATGGCGTGCTCAACGCCAACCAGCGGGCCAGCGCGCAGACCGAAATCCTGCGGACGCGCTATGCCGAATACTTTGCCCAGCTCGGCGCCTTTGAAGGCGTGGACGAGCCCGGCGAACTCCAGCGCTTCAACGCCCTGCCGAACCTGGTGGCCGAAGGCCGCAACCCTTACGACCGCAGCGGCTTCTCCGATGGTATTGACAACGACCTCGACGGCGCCATCAACGAACTGGGCGAGCTGGGCGACCTCCAGTTGCAGGATACCCTCCAGCTCGAAGAGATCTTCGGCCTGGGCGCCGGCACCACGGCCGCACTCCGCCAGAGCGTCACCACCTTCAGCACCGACCGCAATGTGAACTTCGTCGGCGGTCGCGGCGGCATTCGGGCCATCAACAAGCTCGACTACAACTTCGCCACGCCCCAGCAGATCGCCGCCAACCTGGTGCTCGCCAATAATTTCCAGTCCGTCACCGCCGCCCCCGTGGCTTCGGTCGCCGTGACCAATCGCTTCGCCGAGGGCCTCCGCCAGAAAGATGTGCACATTCGCGCGAGTGGCGGCTTGTTGAACAATTCCGCAACGTTCTTCCCCGCGGACCCGGTGCTCCAGGTCATGCAGGCGGCGGTGGACATCGTGGACAACCGCGATCCCGGCCATGCCCGCTCCGTCCTCACCACCGAGCGCCAGAAGCTGAGCACCGACGGGCTTGAGCTCGCAAATTACGACTTCTTCCCCACGCGTCTGGGCGCACGGGAGCGGGCGGCGGATACGGAACTCTTCCCCCTCGGCGTGCTGGAAGATCACCTGCGCAATACCCTCGAAATGAACCGCAAGCTCGAAGTCCGCGACGACTGGTGGACCTTCGAGGCCGCGGTCGCCGGCGAGAACGGCCGCCCCGAAGTGCGCGAGATCAGCTATACCGCCGCGGGTAGCGAGGCCATCCGGATCAACGAACTCATGGTGCGCCCCGTGCGCCGTATCGAGGCCGAGGCCGTGCCGGTTCCGACTGCGGTGCTGGATCCAAGCGATCCCATGTCGCTTCTCCCGGTAGCCACGCCGCTGGCCAATTTCGATCCGAGCCCGGATTTCGGGTTTCCGGCGGCCCCGTCCATTCTGCCAGAATTCGCCGTGGCGCGTTTTACCAATCCGGGCCTGAACGGCTGGAATTTGTTCAATGGTGGTGTATTGGGAGAGGCGTCCTACCTGGGTGTCTCCATGACCACAACGGATCCCGCGTCACTCGCCAACGCCGTGGACATTCTGGAGTTTGTCATCGAGCCAACCGATAGCGGCCTGCCCCCGGGTCGCTACTACCTGACCATCAACACAACCACCAACACGGGCGTACC
>JBHEKR010000049.1:0-7649 GCA_041859365.1 Candidatus Hydrogenedentales bacterium | reverse complement strand
CGCGGCGAAGTGTCCCTGCCGCACCTGCTGAAATCCGCCGACGTCATGCGCCAGGCCATGGGCTTCCTCGAACAATACATGCGCAACGAAGCGGGCGTGGACATCCACAGCAAGATCGAGTACAAGGGCGTGGTCGTCATCGGCACCGTCTACCAGGACGTGCATTCCATTGGCAAGGATCTGGCCCGCACGCTGCTGGAGAACTACGGCTACCGCGTGATCGATCTCGGCACCATGACTCCGCTCCAGGGCTACATCGACGCCGCGAAAGAGCACAACGCCGACGCTATCGGCATGTCCGCGCTGCTCGTGCAGACGTCGAACCACATGATCACCGTCGCCGCGATGATGGAGGAGCAGGGGCTCAACATCCCCATTCTCATCGGCGGCGCGCCCGTGAGCGATCGCCATGCGGCCTATGTGGCCATGGCCAACCGCGAAGAGCCCGAGACCATGCGCGAGAACGTCTTCTATTGCCGCACGGCCATGGACGGCGTGAACGTGATGAATAAGCTCCGCTCCGCGGGCGACATCAGCGATTTCTATCGCGACAATAAGAAAAAGCTCATCCGCCGGATGGAGCGCGCGGAGAAGCGCGCCGCGGAGGACAAAGAACTCCTGGAGACTTTGCCGCGCCGTGTGGTGACATTCGACGGTTTCAGCCTCGCGCCCGAGCCCCGCTTCGCGCGTCGCAAGGTGACCTATTCCCTGCGCGAATTCGCCGAACACCTCGACAAGAAAACGCTCTACTCCCTCAACTGGCGCTTCGGCGGCACCGCCTCCCGCGAGAAGCAGGGCCACACCGTGGAGAAGCTTGAGGCCCTCTTTGAGGAATGGATCGAGAAAGCGACCGTAAACAACTGGGTCGTGCCCCAGGGCGTCATGGGCATCTACCCCTGCCAGGCTGACGGCGACACCGTCATCGTCTATGATCCCGAAACCGCGAGCAACGAAATCGCCCGCTTCGGCTTCACCGTCGTCATCGGCGGCGAGCGGGACGATACCGTCGCGGGCGCGCAATACTTCCACCCCGTCGGCAGCGGCCAGATGAGCGCTATCGGCCTCCAGCTCACCACCAGCGGTCCGCAGGTGGATGATTTCCTCGCGGAAATGAAAGAGGCCGGCGACTCGGAGTCCAACCTGTTTTTGCAGGGCCTCTCCGACCGCGTGGCCGAAGACATGGCCGAGCACCTGCACCAGCTCATGCGCGAACTCATGGGCATCGGCCCCAAACAAGGCACCCGCTGGAGCCCCGGCTACCCCGGTCTCCGCGACATCCACCTCAACGCGAAGATCCACGAACTGCTGGGCGGCCAAGAACTGATCGGCGTGAAACTGACCGACGCCAGCGAGTTCAGTCCCACAGGGACCACGGGCGCGGTGTGTAGCTTTCACCCGGATGCTCGGTATACGTGAGGGAGCTATTGTGGACTCTGGGTGGCGGGAAGGGCTAGTATTGATAAATCGGAACGTGAGCCCTCCAGCTTCAACTGCGAGGAATGGAGTTAGCGATGGAATTTAAAGCTGAGCAGTTCTCGGACAGAGTCCAAATACTCACATCTAGTATCGTGCTCATTGCAAATGAAGTTAACGTCTCAATATTTAAACTTTCATGGTTGATTGGGCAAGGTGTAGTCAGTGCGGAAGAGCTGTCTGACGACGTTGTTATCACTGCCGTTAGTACTCAGGTGAGGACCGAGACCTTCGAATTAACAATCGTTCCAAATAGGATACAGTTGAACTTGCAGCCCTCCGAGTTTCATTCTGTTGCGGGGGCTGAGTCAATTCTAGTCAAGCTTCTTAATGTCTTGCCCCACACGCCAATTACCGCCATAGGCTTAAATGTTGTATACATGATTACGTGCCCCGAAGGTGAGAACTTTACTGGTTGGAGTAGGAGTAGTTTTTCGCCAAGTCTCAAACTGGACGCCATACCCAAGGAAGACGAGGGTACTCGATTCGGGACTTATTTGTCTTGGGACGTCTTGGATTCTAGACTGAAATTAGATATAAAACCGACTGTGGCAGTGAGCGACGAAGGCTCAAAGGTCGAATTCATGCAGGCCGGATTTAACTACCACATAGACCTGCCGGAGAACGGGGCTGCCACTGCGGCTATCGAAGCGATTGAAAATTGGAAAAAAGTAAAGTCGCACTCGCTTGCGGTAGTTGAGGCGATTGCAAAATACAAAGGGGAAGAACATGGGAACTGACACGACCTACATAGAGTTGGGCGTACCACTCGCGGAGGCTTATAAGAAAGTGCTTAGTTCACAACAGGCGCGGGAGGGAATAGGTTCGGAAGTCATGGCATACCGTATAAATGCGCAGACAGCGTTCGGTCTCGACACTCCTGGAAGTTCGAGATCCTCGGGCACGCTCCCATTGGAACTCTTTGCTATGAACGCTTCGACACCTCTTGCTGGCTCCTTTGTTCAAAAGCTAAGACAAGTGGTATTGAATAATCTCTCGTTGGGCATCGCTGAATTGGCGACTCTCTACTCTCGTTCGAACGAAACCAACTATTTCGATATTGATTCGATCGTTAGATCATTTCGCCATCCTGAGAGCTGCAAGTCCGTCTCTGTCTCGCCCAAGCTTTTTTCGGAGAGTAAACAACAATTGGAAGACTCATTTGTCGTGCCCTCGGGTTTCGAGTTGATCTGGCTTGAGGTGATGCGAGAAGAGGAAAATGGTTGACCCGACAGGCACCCTGTATTGCAACGTGGCGAAGCACTTGGAACAGGGCGACATTTTTGCCACTGACTTCATAATGCCTATTGCCTCGCAATCGCAGAGAATTTTTCGCTCTGTCAGCGCCCAGCATGGTCAAGTGGCACTCAGTGGGGCGGAGGATGGCCGAGTATTTGCGAGAGACGAACTTGATAAAGCGCTTGCAAAACTCCCTGAGGGGCAAAAGACGGAGATGCACACCGCACCATTCACTTTGACGGTCGACGGGCACCCGGAGCTGGTTGTTACGCACGCTGAACTAAAGAAGTACTTTGTAATCGCGACGCAGACTTGCGATATATCGGGCTTGGACAAGGCCCAACTTTCTGTTGCGATAGTGCTTCCAATCAATACGCTACAGGATGAATGCAGAAGGCCCCTACCGTTTCGCAACGAATCGGCGAGAATGAGCATTCACGACTTTCTATTGAAGAATGTGCCCAATTGTACTTTGAGGGACGTTTCCTCTCCCTACGAGTATGGAACTCGACTCTTGGATACCGTTACAGGTTGGTCACCGGATGACCAGCACCAGCGTGAAAACAGGAATATAATAAAGAAGGTTCTCGAAAGGGCCCGCAAGTCGACAACAAGTGTGTTCTACTTACATGAGGACTCGGACTTTAATATGCCGGAATCAGTTATCGATTTTACTTCCGCATATACAGTCACGACTGACTCGCTGGCACGGATATTGACGAAACGGATAGCTCGCATAAACAATCCGTGGCGCGAGCATTTTGCTCACAGTTTTGCGAACTTTATAGGTAGGGTTGCTGTTCCCGCTCTACCTCAGCCCAAACCACTAGGCTAAAGACTCGGCGTTTTACTTCTCGGCACCGAAGTACAGTTCACCCACGGTTATGAACGAGATGGCTGCGAGTTTGTTTTCCAAGTGAGGCAGATAGCGCTGGGCAAGTTCTCCGCCGCGCATCAAATAAGAAACGATGTTGGTATCGAGCAACACCTATCCAGTAGGCACGGCGCTCATCCCCGCGTTGCGCCCGGGTGCCGCAATTCATCGGTCAGGGCTTCGAAGCCATCGTCGGGCTCCCCGGGCCAGGTGCCGAAAAGGATGCGAACGTCAGCTATCGGCGTGACACCCTGAGCCTCCGCGAGTTCCTCCAGGGTTGGGGAATACCAGAAGTCGGATTCCGACGGTCTGTCTTTCGCGGGGATATCGGCGGTAGTGTCTCTGTCAAGCACGATTGTAGTTTCTCGATTGTTGCAACGCTCACTATAGTTTACACGAGATCACACATTTTTACTGAACCAACTTGATCATCGCCCCATGTCCATTCGTGCCATCGGGAAGGGGACACAGGTGCGTCGCCTGTCTGCGGTCCCGAAAATCGAAGTCCAGCAGGCCATCGGGCTGTGGCGATGCCGACTCGCCCGACGTTCCGCCACCCGTCCAATCGCGCGTTGCCAGGAAGGCGATGCGCAGGCCAAGCACGTGGTACGCGCAGTGCTCGTCATAGTCCACGCCCGGCGTGCCCGGCGAGTTCACACCCGTCAAGCCACCGTCGTTACCGCCAGGGCCATTGCCGATGAGGACGAATCCATCGTAAGTATCAGGCGGAAATGCTAAGGAGGTAAGAAGCGGGTCCGAGCGATCAAAGCTCTCGCCGAAAGCATCGCCACGGGCTATCCAATAGGCGCGTGCGGCTTTGAATTGCTTTGTGTTGTAGGGCACATAGACATAAGGGCGAAGCCGATTCTCTTCCAATTGGGCGGCCACCTCGTCCATGTCGCCTGAGCGCGGCGAGTTACTCCCAGTGTAGAGTGCAGTTGAGAATTCGAAATCCTTTCCCGATTTCGCTTTTACGCCGATGGGGAGGTATTCCATAAGACTGAGCTTGCCATCGCCATCGTTGTCAAAAGACATGGTCCAACGGGGCGCTTGGTATATGTGCTCGTTCCCATGAATGCCTGTTGTGGCAGTGTAAGGTTCAAGCACGTGATCGGAATCTGTCAAGGAGTCAACAGGCTTGCCAGTCGCTTCCGGCTTGAGGTAGCCATAGGCCGGGGGGTAGCCGATGACATTTCCCTTCTGGGCTGCAAATGCCGCGAGCGATTTGGCGACACTTTCCATATTGGCTTCTGCTTGCATATGCATTCGCACAGCACGTGACGGGCCGCTCGGAACCAGAAATGCTGTGGCCAAGCCAAACACAACGGTGGCCGCGACCAGTCCCAGAAACTCCTTCGCGGTCAGAGGCTTCCGGGCGTTGCTCCTGTCATTCGCCGCCATAGTCCCTCCGCAGCGTCTCCAGGTGGTGACCCATGTGGTGATACGTGAAAAACAGCATCCCGCGCACGGTCAGATCGCCCAATAGCGGATGGGGCAGCACGTAATTGTCCAGGTCCGCTTCGCTCCAGGTCTTCGCGACCTCCACGAGCCGCTCGCCTTCGTGACGCAATGCCCCCAGGAGGCGGGGCTTATCTTCGAGCGCGACGGCGGGCGGGACGAAGCGGCTTGTGGCTTTCGCGCCGGCGGCGAGGGTGGCTTCGTAGCGCGTTGCGAGGGCCTCCATGCTTTCACCGGGGGCTTTGGCCGTGCCGAATTTCATCCGGAGCGCGATGCGGGGCAGGCGCAGGGCGAGATTGAGGGGCTTGGCGCTGAGGATGAGGTGGTCGAGGTGCTGTCCCTCGGTCCAACGCTCGGGGGGCGCAATGCAGAAGCTGCTGGCTGATCGCTGGGAGAACCAGGTACCTGCTTCGTCGAAGCGGGCCGCGAGGGCGGTTGTGATTTCGGATCGGGTCTGCATGGTGAGTTTTCTCCGTTTTGCAGGACTGAGTGATGAGTAAAACAGATGGAGCGATTGGTGTCAATGGGTTGTGTCGGTAAAGGTCGTGGACAAAGTGGACAGCGTGGACCCAGGTGGAGCGGTGGACCGTTTCGCGGCTTGACGCCGCAATCAGGTTGATCATACGCATGGTGTGTCTCCTTGGCTTTCTCTCCGTGACGTCCCTGGCGTACACTCATGGCATTGAAAACGAACAGGCGCCCTTTGGGCGTTTCGGGTGAGTGCTATTTTGGATACGTTGCACAGTTTAAAGAATTGGCAGTTTCTGCGGGACCGGCGGCAGCATCAGTATTGGCGGGCGGCGGTGGTGGGGCTGGTGGCGGGTGCGGTTGCGCTCTTCTTTCATCGGGCGCTGCTGCTGGCGGAGGAGTCGCGGATTGATCTGCTGGGTTATCTGCACGACGCTCATCCCACCTGGGGCTGGGTCGTGCCCATGCTTATCGCGGGGGCCTGCGGCGCTTTCGTGGGCTGGCTCACGTCGCGCTTTGCGCCGGAGGCGGGCGGCAGCGGCATCCCCCATGTAAAAGGGGTGCTGATGCACCTCAACACGATGCCTTGGGCGCGCATCCTTCCGGTGAAATTCATCGGCGGTGTGCTGTGTATCGGCTCGGGCTTTTCCATGGGGCGCGAGGGACCCACGGTGCAGATGGGCGCCGCGGTGGGGAAGCTGGTGTCGGAGGTGTTGCGCGTGCCCGCGAAGGCGGCGCCGCGCCTGATGGCCTGCGGTGCGGGGGCCGGGCTGGCGGCGGCTTTCCATGCGCCCCTGGCGGGCTTCATTTTCACCATCGAGGAACTGCAGCGGGAATTCTCCACGCTGACCTATATCATGGCGCTGGTGGCCGCCGTGGTGGCGGATATCGTGGCTACTTCGGTCTGGGGCACGGAGAATGTTTTTCAGGCGACGGGCTTCCCGGCGGCACCGCTGTCTTCGCTGCCCGTGTGCGTGGCCATCGGGCTTGCGGCGGGCGTGCTGGGCGCGGGCTTTTCAAAGTCGCTCCTGCAGATTCAGCGGCTGGCGGCGGGTCCGCTGAAGTCACCGGCCTGGGCGCGGGCCGGTGCGGTGGGTCTGGTGGTGGGCCTGGCGGCCTGGTGGATGCCGGCCCTGTCGGGCGGTGGCCACGAGATTCCGAAATTGATGCTCCACGGGGATTCCATGACGGAGCAGACCCTGGCCTTCCTGATGATGCTTTTCGTCGGAAAATTTCTGCTCACGCTGCTTTGTTACATGTCCGGCGTGCCCGGCGGCATCTTTGCGCCCATGCTGGTGATGGGCGCGGCCATCGGGCTGATCGCGGGCACCATCTCGGGCAATTTCTTTCCCGGCATGGCCCCGGTGCCGGCCTCCTTCGTGGCCATCGGCATGGCGGCCTTCTTCGCGGCGGTGGTGCGTGCGCCCATCACGGGCATCGTGCTGGTTCTGGAGATGACGGGCGACTTCCACCAGTTGCTGCCGCTGATTACGGCCTCGCTCTTTGCCGTGGTGGTGTCGGAGCAGATGGGCTCCATGCCGATCTACGAAGCGTTGCTGGAGGCGGACATCAACCGGAGCCAGCCGAACGTTCCCGCGCACCGCGAGCCGGTGTTGTTGGAGTTCGTGGTGCAGGAGGGCTCCGAGATGGACGGCAAGGCAATCAAAGAGCTGCCCCTGCCCGCGCGCTGCCTCTTCGTGACCATCGCGCGCCAGGGCAATGATCTCCTGCCGAACGGCGACACCGTGCTGCAGCGGGGCGACCACGTGACGGCGGTACTGAGTGGGGCAGGCGCGGCGGAGGCCGTGGTGCGCCTGCTGCCCCTGAGCAAGGCCTGAGGCGCGTCTATGCCGCGATGCGGTCTGGGTGCGTATTTTTGCGCTCTTATGTGGAAAAATCATCAGTATCCGCGCTTGCAGCGTGCTGGACTAATGTGTCTGCAGCGAGTACAATTGGGGTGAAAGTAGGCAGAATAAACTTCCTTTGCGTATCTTTGGTGGGTATCGCGGTCTGCTGAAATCGAACATTCCGTCGCGGGAGGCGTGGTGGTGGTCAGCATGCTGGCCCGGAGATCCTGGTGAAGACGCGCACGTTTTTGGGGGCGCGCGGCTCATCGGATACCGCCCGGCACACGAGG
>JBHEKR010000385.1:0-5844 GCA_041859365.1 Candidatus Hydrogenedentales bacterium | reverse complement strand
GTGCCCGATCCCGAGAACGGCAAAGGCAAGAATCCCGACGACTATGTGAAGCCCATCCAGAAACTCGGCGCCCACGTCACGCCCCTCGGCCTCACCTTCTACACCGGCGAGCAGTTCCCCAAGGCCTACAAGAATCGCCTCTTCATCGCCCTCAAAGGCTCTACCGATCGTTCCATCAAGATCGGCTACTCCATCAAGACCGTGACCCTCGATAAAGACGGCAACGCCAAGAAATACGAAGACTTCGCCACCGGCTGGGTTTTTCGCGAAGAAGCCTGGGACCGCCCGGTCGATGTTATCGTCGCCAAAGACGGCGCCCTCTTCGTCTCCGGCGAACAGGCCGGCGTGATCTACCGCATCGCCTACCAGAAATAGGCTGGAGTTAAGTTCCTCAAAAAAGTGGGCCCGCGATCACACCATGAGCGCGGGCCTTTTTCCTATCTGGGAAGAACCATGGAGCGGGGGCTTTCAGCCCCCGAGACACGCGTTGCCCGAATGCCGTTGACAGCAATCGGCCCGAATGCTTTAATAAAGGCAGAAAAGCGGTAGGGAATGCGGAGCAAGTACAACGATGAAGCCCATGGTCTACATCGAGACATCAGTCATCAGCTACCTCGCGGCAAGGCCAAGCCGCGACGTTATCATTGCGGGCCGCCAGGCGGAAACCCATGAGTGGTGGGAGAATCGACGCCACCACTTCGAACTACTGATATCCATTGTTGTGGAGAATGAGATTGAAAAAGGTGACCCCATTCAGGCCGCGCGGCGCAAGTCCTGGATAGAAGGAATCACATCTGTGGTGGTGTCTGAAGACGCGGGGTCTCTTTCCGAAGCCCTTCTCGCTGCAGGCGCTATTCCGGTAGGGAGCGAAGAAGACGCGCTCCATATTGCGATCGCGGCAACACAGAAGGCAGATTACTTGACGACTTGGAACTTTCGCCACATCAACAATGCGGAAAAATCCAGACACATCGTTTCGGTGGTTCAAGCATTTGGACTTGAATGTCCACGTATTTGTTCGCCGGAAGAACTCGGAGGTGAATAACATGGTATACGACCCAATTGTGGAAGAAATTCGCAAGTACCGCAAAGAACACGCCGCCCAGTATGGAAACGACCTCAAACGAATCGTGCAAGCCTATCAGGAGATGGAGCGCACCTCCGGTCGCGAGTACGTCAACTTCGAAACCAAGCGTGTTCCGGTAACACGGGCATCGGAGGACGCTGGTTCGTATGGCGGATCAAACGACGAGCGCACTTGAGTCGATGCCGCCGCGCCGTTTCGAGGATAATCGACGTTTTACACTTCAGGAGATGAAGATTTCACACGCGGCGGCTGTATAGGTTCCGAACGGCGCGAAAACTTGGAGGGCGAATGAAAACGCACGCACGAATCTCAGAGCCAGGGTACTTTCCCGCGAAGTGGGGTTCCATCCTATTTCTGGCCGTCAATTTACTTTTCATCGGTGCAATTATTGTGCTCCTCAAGTTTGCCGATTTTTCTGCGGACGCGGCTGCGCCGGACATTTCTGACGAGACGTTTGGGGCGGTCCTCGCCTCGAGCGCCATGGTGGTGACTGCCGTACAGCACGTGTCCCTGCTCATGATTCTCAAAGCCCTTTTCTGGAGCAAATTCCGCGCCCCTTGGTTCTACTACGCGACCAACGTCAGCTCGGTGTTCATGCTCTGCTCGGTGGGCGGCCCCATCCTGGCCATCCTGGTCAGCCGTTACCTTCACCACAATCGCGCTGAGTTCTTCGGCGTTGAAGCGGAAATGCCCCCGCCGCTGCCCGTGCGCCCCGAGCCGGTAGCACTGAAAGAATCGGTGGAGTCTGCGCGCAGGGAAGAGACTCCCGACATCGCCGTCGTGCTGGACGAGAATCAGCGATTGAAAGCGCTGGTCGCTGACCAGGCGCTGCGACTTCAGGAGCGCAACAGCCGATAGGACCGCCCTTCCCATTGCACCTATTCCATCGGTTTTTGCTGCATACCCACCCCACCCATGGTCTCACTTCAGGGCCACGGGCCTGAATATCAGTCCAGCATGCCCTCGCCCTCTCGCGCAGTCCGCCAATCGTCACAACATCGCTCCCATCGTAACTCTATATAGCGCAGCCCTCTCTACGTTATCGTCGGAATTGGCACGGAAGGCGCTTCAGGCGTGCAGATGTCGCCGAACGATACCAGCCAAAACAAGATGCCCTCGCAGGGGCGAAGGATAGAACGATGACGACAATCAATCTCAAGTATCTGAACGAATCGACCGTGGTGAGTGTGCAGGAAGCGGCGGAGGTGAAAGGTGGTCCGATCTACATTCAGTACGAAGGCATCAAGGGCAGTGTGGCTTCCGTAAGCACTCACACCGGCGGCGCCGACTTCCTTCTCTGCGACGGCTCCGTGCGTTTCTGAGCACGCTCCGCACCCCAATCTCATCACCAATCTTATTGAGGAGTCACACCATGGCCACGATTACGATCAACGACTTGAATTCCGAGATGACCACGAACGAAGCGCTCACGCCTGAGACGGCCGAATCTATCAAGGGCGGCAAGGGCAAACAGGAGGTCTACCTGACCTACAAGTTAGAAGACGCAATTATCTCGTCCTATTCCTGATATCGGGGAGAGCATAGACACGCGGGGCGCGGCGGGCAGCCGTGCCCCGCGAATGGATTTCGTTCGAAGGTAGATCTATGCCGGTAGAATTGGATATCCGCAGTGCTGTCTAACAGACCTGTAGCGAATTCATTCCTCGCCGGGTTCCTCATCTATCTTTAGGACGATATCACCAATCTCATTTTCAGCTTCCGCTTCCAGCGTCAATTCGGGGATCGTGGCGTGGGGTGTGCGGGCCAGGGTTGCGCCGCGCAGTTCGTGGCCAAGCATATCCATTCGGATGGAATCGGGGAGACTTCCGAAGCTTGCCATGGAGAGATTGGCGGTGGCTCCTTCCTCGCGAAGTCGGATTTCCAGCGTCACGGAGGTTGCAGGCAGGCGCTCCTCCAGCATGATCAAGCCGTTATCGTCGGAAGCTGTCTGGTGAATAAGTTCCTCTCCATCACCATAGCGCGTGTGGATGAGTACTTCCCTGTCGGCGAGTGGCGCACCCATAGCGTCGAGCAAACGGGCAGTGAAGGACGAAAGGGGATACATGACAATGGTTTCCTCCGCGCAGCGCTCACCCACGGCACCGAGATGCTTGGTGCTGTTTACGGCGAGGTATCCCTCGGCAGTGAACGCGGCCTGTACGGTGACATCCGTAGTAAGATTTTTCACCTTCACCCGCCCATCATGGTCCGTGTGGAGGACCTTCAAGGTGTCCATACTCATTCCGCCTTCAGAGAGCAAATACATAAGTTGAATGCTCGCGCCAGCCACGGGGCTTCCGCTCGGATCGACTACGCGAAAGGGCCGTGTACAGGGGTCAGGCAACTCCAGCGTTACTTCGGCATGCTTGCCGTAAGAAAGGTCCAAAATGGTCCCTAGTTTCTCGTCGAACCAGGGCGACAGGGATGCGGCGATTTTGAACGCTCCTTCCTCACCGGAAAAGTCCAACGTGAAGCTGCCATCGGAGCCGGTAGTGGCTTGCTCCATTTCTACAGGCATTCCGCTGGTCGCGCTGCCAGGCACGCCCCAGATTCGTGCGCCCGCTATGGGCTGCCCCGATGGAACCCCCAAGACGACGCCTGAAATCTGCAAGGGTGGGGCGAGGGTATAGTTCCACTCCAGAGTTTCTCCCGGGGCCAAGGCGGGCAGCTCCGCGGCACCGCGTTTGCGTCCCTCGCGGTCGTAGATTGTTACCGTATAGCGCTCGTGGGCAGCCAGGGCCGCGCACCTGAAGTGGCCATCCTCGCCCGTGACCACGTCGATATTGGAGCCACTGACTCGCCATTTTGGCGGCATGTCGTTCGAGCCACTGCTCACGGAGCTACCGTCTTCTTCCCCGTAAGTCGACGCGTCGAATTCTCCGTCAAAGGCGAGGAAGTGCGTCGCAGCCGCTTCGCCCGTGCTCAGTACCAGCCGACCTTCCAGTGCCGCCATTTCATTATTCCATACCAGTGAGACTTCCTCCTCTGCGCCCACGGGAACTTCGAGAAAGGCTGCTGTGCCGCGGGCGTTGCTTTCTGCGAAGAGCCCCACGGCATCGGCGTTTACCACCTTTAAGGCAAAGCGACCGGATTCATCCGACTTGGTTTGAAAGGCCGGAACGAGCAAGGAGTGGGTGGCGGCACCCATGGAGCCATCGGCGTAGCCGCGCACAATCTGACCTCCCCCACCGAAGCCTCCTCCTCCGCCATAACCAAATCCACCGCCACCAAAGCCTTCTCTTCCGCCAAAGCCATACCCTCCGCCACCGAAGCCTCCTCCGCTGCTGGAGTTGCCGTTGGAGCTGCTCCCGCCGCTGACGCGTTTCTTCGTGCCGGATTTCCCCGCTGTGACAGGTAGTGAAGCGCCATCTGCTGCGCCGCCGCTTCGCACCGTGACCGAAAAGATTGCCATCCGCGCCCCGGCCACAAGCTCGCCCGATGGCGTTACGAACCGTCCTCGAAGAAGCTTCGCCGGTAAGAGCGCGACCTTTACATCGCTCGCGGCATTCTCCACCATATCGAGAGCTTGTTGCGTGAGGGCAAAGCCATCGGCCTCCACGCCAACCATCGCGTGGCCCGAATAGCGAATGCCCTCAATCAGAAACTGCCCGAGATCATCCGTTTGCGTGGTGTAGCGATGTTCGGGGAGCGCAAAGAGGGCATCCCGTGCGGCGTCCCTGCGGCGCGTCTCCAGCGCACTGTTATTCAGCTTGGCCGCTGGCGGAAAACCTTCCACTTGAATCGAAGCGAGGTCGTCCAGTGGCACTCCCGCGGCAAGAAGCGTTACGCTTGCACCGGCGATGGGTCGATCAGAGTCGTCTGTGACCAATCCGCGCAGCGCGGCGTACCGCGTGGGGTTGGCGATAGGGGTGATGGCTTCCGACATATTCCGCGCCAGGACGAGTGATGGCTCCTGTGTTACGGCGGTGGAGGTCGCATCCTCAACCACTGCGAGCGTCTCTGGAAGTGGGGCGGCTGCTAATGCGGCAATTTCCGGAATAGTCGCTATCGCGTCAACCGGTGCGGTCGCTCGGTGCGCTTCGACCGTTGGGCCAGATTTCGTTCTATTTCTACTCCACCACACCGCGCTTGAGACCAATGCGATGACCACGACAAGTATACCTGCTGCCTTTATCATGCCTGTGCCTCCTGTTGTTGTTGCCTGTACTGCCACAGCCCGTGCCGCCGCGTCCGCATGGCCGGCGACGGCTATTTTCCCCAACGCAACGCCCAGCGCGGTGGGGAGTGCGTCCACCTTCAGTCCCGCCATGGTGGTCGCCAGAGCGCCCGCGCTTGTGGTGATGCCCCGCTGCCCCAGGATTTCCCGGATTTTCTCAATCGCCTCATCTGTTTTGCGCTGCACCGTCTTCGTGGAGACGCCCAGGTCCGCCGCCACTTCGTGGCGCGGCTTGCCCTCCAGGAAATAGCCCACCACACATTGGCGCTGCGCGTCCGGCAGTTGGTTGATGGCTTCGTCCACGTGTTCGAAAAGATCCCGGGCCGAGTATTCCGTCGATTGGGGACGGGTGCTCTCGTGGGCAGCCTCCCGCGTGCGCCGCCGCTGCTCCGAGCGGATACGGCTGATGGCGGCGTTCACCGCCACCGAGTGAAGCCACGGTCCCACGGAACGATCAACCTTTCCGGGGTCTTGCGCGAGTTTCAAGAAACAGTCCTGCGTGATCTCCTCGGCGTCCGCCGCATTGTGGAGCACGCGGTTGCAGATGCCGAAGACCAGCGCACCGTAGCGCTGGGTCAGG
>JBHEKR010000265.1:0-3433 GCA_041859365.1 Candidatus Hydrogenedentales bacterium | reverse complement strand
TGCCGTTGTAGAGCTTCTTTGCGAGGACGGGGCGATTCTCCGGCTTGCCGTCGTTAAATTTGCCCGCCGTCACGTCGCCGCTGCATCCCGAGAAGTACATCTGCTGCACGCCGGGCATATCCTTTTCGCGCATGGCGCGGGCCATGCCGGGGAAGTCGGCCGTGACACTGCCCTTGCCGTAGTGGCTCATGGGGTGCACCGCATAGCTGCTCAGCACGGCCACGGGGGTGTCGCCGTTCCAGAAACTCAGACTGCGAAGCCAGGGATCAACGAGGTCAATCGGCAACGCGCCGATCTCAGCCGGGCTGGAACTGTTGCGACCGAAGTCGATCCTGCCATCGGGGTGCACCAGGCGCCGGTTGGAGGTGACCTCCATCACCTGGGCCACGCCCATGCCGTAGTGCGTGACGGGCTGCGCCGAGGACAACGAATCGCGGAGGGCCTGGGCCGTGCGCTGGACGGCCTCTTCGTGGAAGTCAGCAAAGCAGAGGGACTTTTCGAGACCCACTTCGTCGAGGAGTTTCTGCGCGGTGAGATCGGCCACGGGTGTGTCGTGCTGATGAATCGCCGCCAGCAGCACGTGTTGCGGGGTGGTGCCCGCCGCTTCCGCGATGACGTCGCGCCAGCGGTTGTAGGCGTCATTGCGGATCTCGCACCAATCAATCGAGAGGAACACCACGGGTTTCTCGCCGCCGATGAGAACGATGCCCTTGGCAAAGAGGGGATCGACGATCTCTTTGGCAGGCTCAATGCCGCCGGCCATGCCAGGGTGCCCCAGGGGCGACGTAACATCGGCGGTGAACGTGGCGAGGGTGAACTCGGCGTGGGCAGTGAGGGCGACAATGCAGCAAGCTAATGCAATGGCGATGATGCGATTCATGGTCGGTTCGTTCTCCACTTAGTATTAAGATCGATACGACGAATAGGACCGATTTCATTCCGTCGTATCGGTCCCATCCGTTCTATTAATTACCCGACACCACTTTCAGCATCACATTGTCCAGCTTATCCCCAAAGGCCTTAATCGCGCCGTGGGAACTGTGCACCGTGATCTGTCCGCTGATGTCGTAGAATCCGTTGTTGCTCTGCTCCTCGTAAAACTGCACCGCCGGCCGGGGAGCCCAATCGTACACTTCGCAGTCTTCAAAAAACACACCCCCATTGCGCCCGACGAGGCTTGGCTTGCGCGCGTAGATCAACACGGGCACGCGGGGCCCGCCGTATTCGCGGAAGGCCGACACCCAGGGGTTCACCCAGGTGCAGCGGATGAAGCGCACGTCCACGCTGTTCGCGGAGACGTCATAGACTTTCGCGCCTTCTTTGCCCGTGTTTTCCGTGGTGCAATCGACAAACTCAATGGTACCCGTGGGACCGTTGTCGTTGCAGGTGCCCACGGACATGCCGGCCCAGCCGGTCTGGTCCATGTCCTTGAAATCTACCAGGGTCATGCCCGGCTTGCCCATGCGGGACACGCAATTCTCGAAGCGGATGCTTACTTGCTCGCTGGTGATGTCCATGGGATTGAGATAGACCAGGATCTGGTGGCCGGCGTTGTTCTCAAAGGTGCAATTGCGCACCACGCAGTTCACGAAGCGCTGGTCCGCGCTGTCGGGCTCAAAATCGATACCCGCTTCCGGGGGCGTGCCGCCGGTATTGGAAAAGGTGCTGTTTTCGATCAACAGATTCTGCGCGCTGATGATGCTGATGCCCTGACGGTGATGATCATCGCAGACTACATTGCGAATGGTGATGTCCTCACCCCAGCGCCGGTCGCCGCCGCCGTCCACGTAGATGCCGTCGCCCCCGGAGGACTCGACGCGCACGCCTTCGATCAGCACATTCTTGCAGCCCATGAGTCGGATGCCCATGCGCCATTCGGCTTTGGTATAGGGCGGATTCTGGTAGTCCTTCTTCCACATGCGCATTGTCGCGCCGTAGCCGCGGATGGTCAGGTTCTCCGCATTGTTGGCGGCCAGGAGGGAGTCGCCTCCCCCCTGAAATTCGCCACGTTTCGCCAGCAGCAGCACCCCCGGCTCGAGAACGAGTTCGAGGTCGCTCCGCAGCGTGAGGGGGGTAACAATCCAGGGTTTGCCCACGAAGGGCACGATCACTTTTTTTGCCCCGGAATCGATCGCGCCCTGGATGGCCGCGGTCGAGTCCGGTTCATTAAAACCCCACCAGCCGGCGTTGGCTACCTCCTTCGCGCCCTGGGTGACCATGGCAACCTTCTCCGGGCTCGCGGCATTGCGCGATTGCTTGCCCACGTCCTCCAGTGGCAACAGGTCCACCTTGCGCACGAAAAGCTCCGCGCCTTCCGACTGAATCTGGATCTGGCCGCTCTTCGGATTCGCATCGATGGAGGCATTCACCCGAATGCCGTTGAGGAACGTGTCGATCTTCCCGCCGTCCACCGTCACTTCCAGCGTGTTCCATTCGCCCACGGGCTTCTCCACGTCATGCTCACCGCGAAAGCCCAGCACGTCTTTCCAGTCGGGCGAACGGCCCCACCAGTTGATGCGCCCGCTGTTCACCGTGACCGGCTTGCCCTTTTCTTTGAAGACGTGGCTGCTGCCCTGCTTTTCCTCTGCCACATTCGCCGTCAGGTTAAACGTATCGGTGCCATCACCCACGACAATAAAGTCGCCCGTGCCGCCCTCGATCAACTGCACCTCGATGGAGTGTTTCCAGATGCCGCTGTAGCCGCCGTCCTCCCCCACGGAGTGAACCAGCAGCCCGCTGTCCCGCGTCGCCTTCTCCCGGTCGCCCCAGGTCTTCTGGCCCCATTTGAATTCTATCACGATTTTGTAGCGGTCAAAAGAGTCGTGGCTGGTGATGCAACCGTAGTCCTGCCCGGAGATGTGGATCATCCCGTCGTGCACCGTAAAGACCTTGTTCGGGTCGTTATTTGCGCCGTGATCGCGCAAATAGGTGTAGAAGCCGGTCAGGTCCTTGCCGTTAAACAGGGCTATGGGCTCGGTCACCTCGCGGATCTCCGCACGCACCGCCGCGCAGGTCAGGGCCAGACCGGCGAGAAGACCCGCCCGTACCATGGAAGTATAATGCATGTTCAATGAATCCTCAGCGTTCGCGCCGCCCTCCACGGGCGGCAACAGGCCTTGATTATGCGGAGTTCCAGCCGGAGGGGCAAGTCTTTTCGGCAGGTGATGATACTGAGAAATCACCTCGGCCATGCCGCCGCAATCTGGAAGAAAAGCGACGCCGGTTGTGCTAAGATGGGCGACCCGTTATGCACCCGGCGCGCCCGGGCGGTGCCCCCCAATCAACCAGGGAATGGATTTATGACCAGAAGTACAGCTTTTGCCGCCTTCGGCCTCGCGTTGCTCTCCGCTACGGCTTCGGCCGAGTCCGCCACCGGCCTGGCCTCCATCACGGTGCCCGAAGGCTTCACGGTGGAGCTCGCCGCCACACCGGG
>JBHEKR010000152.1:0-18839 GCA_041859365.1 Candidatus Hydrogenedentales bacterium | reverse complement strand
GCCAGCATCCCCCACAGGGTACCGATGCGGGTGGGTGCGCGCCCTGGGTCTTCCCGCCTCAGTTCACCGTGTTGGCGGCGTGTACCTTAAGTACCTCCAGCGCTTCGCGGTAAAGGCCGTCGGCATGGAGGTTGTGGGCGGCGAGTTGTTCGGCGCGGGTGGCTTGTTCGCTGAAGATGTCGGGGATGCCCATGCGGTGGAGCTGGAGCTCGTGGAGCTTGCCCGCGTTGGCGAAGTACTCCAGCACGGCGGAGCCGAATCCTCCATCAAGCGTGTTTTCTTCCACGGTGATAATCGGGCGATCCAGGAGGGTGTCGAGCAGCGCGGTGTCCAAGGGCTTCACGAAGCGGGCGTCGGCCACGCCGACGGAGTAGCCTTCAGCGGCGAGGCGTTCGGCGGCGTCGAGGCAGGCCTGGGCGCAGGGGCCGAGCACGAGGAAGGTGGCGTCGGCGCCTTCGCGGAGGATCTCGCCCCGGGTGATGTCGCGGCCTTCTTCAGACCCGATGCTCGGTGCCTTGCCACGGGCGTAGCGAATGGCCACCGCGCAATCCTGCTGGAGGGCCCACTTGAGCATGAGTTTCGTGTCGAGCGCATCCCGAGGGGCGAGGACCTGAAGATCCGGCACGCAGCGCAGGAAAGAGAGATCAAAGGTGCCGTTCTGCGTAGGGCTGTCTTCGCCCACGAGGCCGGCGCGGTCCAATGCAAAGACCACGGGCAGCTTCTGGATACACACGTCATGGATGAGTTGGTCGTAGCCGCGCTGTAGAAAGGTCGAATAGATGGCGGCGACGGGGCGGAGGCCCTTGGCGGCCATGCCGGCGGCCATGGTGACGGCGTGCTGCTCGCAGATGCCGACGTCGAAAAAGCGGTCGGGGTAGACCTCTTCAAACTTGGAGAGGCCCGTGCCCGTGGGCATGGCGGCGGTGATACCGACGACGCGGCTGTCCGTGGCCCCCGCTTCGAGCATGGCCTCCACGAAAGCGTCGGTGAAGGTCATGGCGGCGGGCCCGCCGTTGTCGCCGACGGCGGGAAGAGGTTCACCCTCTTCCTCGGCGGGCTTGATGGCCAGGGGGGAGACGCCGTGGTACTTGAGGGGATCTTCCTCGGCGGCCTTGAGGCCCTTGCCCTTTTCCGTGCGGCAATGGAGGAGTATCGGCCCGCGCATTTTCTTGATACTGGATAGGCACTCGATAAGCAGCGGCAGATCGTGGCCGTCCACCGGGCCGATGTAGTTCACGCCGAGCTCCTGGAAGAGCGCGCCCTTGGTGATATAGCCCTTCACGGACTTCTCGATGTCCTGGATGGCCCGGGTCATCCGGTTGCCGATGATTTTCTTGACGAAGCTGCCGGCGTCTTCTTTGGCCCGCTTGTAGGGCTCCGCCATGATCATGCGGTTGAAATACTGATTCAACGCGCTGGCGTTGGGAGAGATGGACATCTCGTTGTCGTTGAGAATGACCAGCATGTCCAGACCCAGGTGGCCCGCGTGGCTCAGGCCCTCAAAGGCCATGCCGCCGGTGATGGCGCCGTCCCCAATGAGCGCGACGACCTGATAGTCTTCCTTGAGTTGGTCGCGGGCGATGGCCATGCCCACGGCGGCGGATATGGACGTGGAGGAGTGGTCGGTGCCGAAGCAGTCGTAGTCGCTCTCGGAGATCTTGGGGTAGCCACTGATGCCACCCTTTTTGCGGATGGAGTCGAACACGTCGCGGCGGCCCGTCAGGAGCTTGTGGGGGTAGCACTGATGGCCCACATCCCAGATGAGTTGGTCCTGCCCCACGTCGTAGACATAATGAAGCGCAAGGGTCAGCTCGACCACGCCGAGCGGCGCGGAGAGGTGGCCGCCGTTGTGGTTGACCACATCCAGGACGCGCTCCCGCAATTCGGAGGCGAGGGTTTCCAACTGGTTCAGGGTAAGGGATTTGAGATCCGCAGGGGAATTTATCTTGTCCAGCAGTGCCATAGTCG
Source organism: Candidatus Hydrogenedentales bacterium (assembly GCA_041859365.1). GTDB lineage: Bacteria > Hydrogenedentota > Hydrogenedentia > Hydrogenedentales > JAEUWI01 > JAEUWI01. The sequence continues at coordinate 16,871 of JBHEKR010000152.1, read as the reverse complement.
CGTCAGTCACAACATCCGTTCGAGGTTCATACAGTATCTTTATACAACAAAGCTCTTGAAAGTTTCAAAGGGCGGCACCCCGCCGCCCACGGAGGCAATTCACGCCTGGCTGCGCCTATCTGCTTGCAAGCGGGGAGTATACCACAGGCCACCCGCGCGGAGCCACGCACCGTGAGACTACGCATTCCCCGGTCAATTCTGCTAGAATCCCGCATCCGCGCGCTTTCTGCGTGCCCCTGTGGCCCCGCGCGGTGTTGGTCGAACTTTGAATCCGCCGCCCGCTCGCCGCCGCGTGCCCGGCGATGCACCTACCCCGCGGAGCTGGCCCCCCATGGAAGACACCGAGAGCCTGGAGAGCTGGGAGCGTATAGCGTCGCTCGCGGCCACACAGGATCGGGCCGCGCTCGATGCGTACCTCGAAGTCCTGACGCCGGGCGAGGTTGCGCGGGCCTTTTCGCGCCTGGAAGATGAAACCCTGCGGAGCGTTCTCGTCCTGCTGAGTCCGGAGACGGCCGCGGACCTGATCGAAGAGCTGTCCGACACCCAGGGGTCGGACCTCATGGAAGCCCTTCCGGTGGAAGAGGCGGCGGCCATCGTCGACGAGATGGAGAGCCACCATCGCGCCGACATTCTCGGGGAGATGTCGGAGGACGACGCGGAGGCCATCCTCCAGGCGATGGATCCGGAGGAGGCGAAGGACGCCCGGAAACTCCTGGAGTATCACGAGAGCGAGGCGGGGGGCATCATGGCCACGGAGTTCGTCTCCTATCCCCAGCAGACTTCCGTGGCGGAAGTACTCAACGACTTGCGGGCCAATGCCGAGCGTTACAGCGACTATGGCGTGCAGTACGCCTATGTGAACAGTGAAAACGGCACACTGATCGGCGTTGTACGCCTTCGCGATCTCGTGCTGGCTCCGGCCTGGAAAACCCTCCAGCAGATCATGATTGCGAATCCGCTCTATCTCCAGTCCGACGCGCCGCTCCAGGAGGTGGCCCATTTCTTTGATCGCTATCCCTTCTACAGTGTGCCCGTGACCGATCCCGACCTGAAGATGGTTGGCGTTATCTGGCGCGCGGACGCCGAAGAGGCCGTGGGCGAGGGCCATGAGAAGAGCCTCATGCGCTTCGGCGGTATCATCGGCGGTGAAGAACTTCGCAGCATGCCCGCCGGCGAACGTGTGTCCCGCCGAATGGTGTGGCTTGGGGTAAATCTGCCCCTGAGCATGATCGCGGCCTTCACGCTGCCCCTCTTTGAGCGGACCATTCTGGGGTTTCCCGCCGTACTGTTTTTTATCCCCATCATTGGCAATCTTTGCGGCTGTTCAGGCAATCAGGCCGTGGCCGTGAGTATCCGCGAGTTGACGCTGGGCCTTATCCAGCCCCAGGATTTCTGGCGGGTGTTGCGCAAGGAATTCGAAGTTGGGCTTATCAACGGGGCCGTGCTCGGCACGACCATCGCCGTGGTGGCCCTCGGCCTGGATTATGTTCGCGGCTCCCACGCCCCGCTGGTGGCGCTATTCGTCGGGGTGGCCTTCTTCGTGAACACGATCAATGCCGTGTGCCTGGGCGGCATAGTTCCCCTCGCCCTGCGGAAGCTCAAGCTCGATCCGGCCCTGGGCGCGCCCCCGGTCCTGACAACCCTGACGGATCTCTGCGGCTTCTTTATCCTGCTCGCCCTCACCACCCTTGCGCTCCATCACGGCCTGCTGGAAGTGCCCTCGCCATGACGGGGGTCGCCTCCGGAGATGGCTCGTCCGCTGCGGCGCGCCTCCTTGAGCGAGAGCGGCGAATTGCCGCGATAGAGTCGGGGCATGGTTTACTGCTGGAATCCTGTGCGCCGGGCGAATGCCTCGCCTGCCTCCACGGCCCGCTGTTGACCAATCCAGTCCGGGTTGGGCTGGTCATCGTGCCCCAGGAAGGCCATTCCCTTTGCCGCGCGGCCCGGGCGAGCGCCCTGCCGGTGCGTGCAATCATCGTGACGCCCCACATGACCGACGCGGAGCGGCGCGATCTGGGCATTGCCCTCCAAAACCACACCATCCAACTGGTCTTTGTGACGCCGGAGCGTCTGGGCCAGCCCCGTTTTGTCCAGTTTATTCGCGGACTTTCCCTCGCCTACGTCGCCGTGGCGTCCTGCCAGCTCTTGACGCAGGAGAGCGGACCCTACGAAGCGTGTTGGGCACTGCGCGGCCTCTTTCCCGGTGTGCCTGTTTTGGCGATGGCCGATGGCGCACTGGGCGAAAACGAGCGCCATCTCCTCCAGGATGCCTTGGCCTTCCCTCCGGCCTTGAGAGAGCGCGCCGCGCCATCGCCCGTCATGGAGTTCGCCGCACCCGATGAACCTGCAGTTCTTGCGCTCCCCGTAGCGCGTGAGGCCCCGCCAACCCCAATTATCGCCGCACCCCCGCGAAACAACGTCATACCCGAGCAGTACCAAAGCGCCTTCGTGCGTTTCGAGCAGGACCTTTCCGTCTCCGAAGCTGCCGTGGCACTCGGTCGCGATGAAGCCTGGGTCTGGCAGGCGCTGACGGCCTTCATCCGCCACACGGGCCGCACCCATCCCTTTCCCTGGGTGAGCAAGCCAGCCTACATGAGCGTTTCCATGGCCGCAGGCCAGGCCGAGACGACGAATCCCCGATTGATTGCCTCAGTGATGGGCGGCGCGGTGGATGAATGTGAGATTCTGGTCGTACTCGCCGCCCTCGATAATCGAAATGGTAAAGGTTGACGTTGTGGTACGAACGTTCGAATTCCGAAAGTACGCCAATATTCGCCCACCCTCATTCCCCGCAAGCGGGGGGAACACAGTGGTTCACTTTGGCCAGTTAGCTTCCCCCCGCTTGCGGGTGGGCAGGGGGGCTAAATCCCGCTGCGGACGCTTCAATCGCAAGCAATCCCTCGCCCTGGAAAGTGATGCCCAACCTTCCTTCGGGCGTTTGTCCCCATGACCGAGACCACGACAGGCCAGATCGGTCTTCCTGCGCTCGCTCGAAAACTCCCATGGCTGTCGCAGGCCTGCCTGGTCCTTATCGCAATAAGTGCCGTGGGGGCCTACGGCTGGGTTCGCCTCGGTCAAGGACGCCTTCATTCCTTCGAATACCTGTGCGCCTGGCTCTCGGCTCTGTCGGTGTTGATGGCCTTGCTCGGACTCTCGGTGTGGTTGCAACTTCGATGTCGCGTCGCTACCCGGCCCTGGCTTGCGCGGGCATCGGGCATCTTCGTCGCACTTTCGATCTTCACATGCCTTTATCTGGTCGCCCAGGGCGCATGCGGATGGTTCAACAGCCGGCAAGAAGCCCGCACTAAACGCGATGGCACTCACAGCGAGGGCACGAGCTACCGATCTAGTCGTATCCTCGGCCACACGCCCCGGCCCAACGTAACTTCGGGTGCGCGGCTCACGGTGGATGGCGAGGTCATCTTCGATTACACCTATCATACGGACGCCTGCCGCCGCCGAGTCACGCCGGACTCCGCCTCAGATTTCACGCGTGAATCGGCGGTCGTATTTTTTGGCGACTCCTACACATTCGGCGAAGGCGTGAATGACGACGAGACTCTTCCCAACCAGGTGGCGCGACTTCGACCCGATGTGGCCGTATACAACTACGCCTTTTCCGGCTATGGACCCAACCACATCCTGGCGCGGCTGGAGTCCATGAATACCCGCGCGGAAATCCCTGAACCACGCGTTGTCGGCATCTACGTATTTATTCCCAACCATGTGCGCCGGGTGATCGGCGCTTTTTCCGTGATCTCCTGGTCACGTCATTCGCCTTACTATGTCCTCGGGGAGGACGGGTTGCCAACGCGCCTCGGTTCGTTTCAGGGTGAGCGCTCGCGCATGACGGGGTGCTACGATTTTCTAAAGGGCGATCAAGTGCTCAAGTACCTCGCACTCGACTTCCCGCCGAGGTTAAGCAAAGAGCACCACGCCCTGACCGAGGCAATCATCGCGCAGTCGGCGGAGCGCTTCAGCGCCCAGTTTGAGGGGGGTGAATTCTACGTCGTCCTGTATCCGAGTTCCCCCGACGACGAGTTTTCGGCGCGCGAGACTGGAAAGCGGCTCTCGGCGCGGGGATTGCGGGTGTTAGATTACACCGACGCACTTCCAGAGCCAGCGGAAGCCCATTTCTATCTGCCCTACGACAGCCATCCGCGAGCTTCCGCCCATGCTCTCGTGGCGGCGCATCTGGCCGCCGATCAGGGGCTTTTGGGATCGGAGGAGACGCCCTAACCCATCAATTTTCTTGACTTTAGGCGTGGCGGGTTGCTAAAGTCCCACCCTTCCGCGGGCGCGGTCAATCTATAACTTGGAGGAGCCAATGGCATGATTCATGACGCACTTTCACGCGTGGTGCGGCGCGAGGATCTGAGTCGTGTCGAGGCGGCGGCGCTGATGCGAATTCTCATGGGGGGCGAGGCCCCTCCGAGCCTCGTGGGGGCGATTTTGACGGCGCTGGCGATGAAGGGGGAGACGGTGGAGGAGATTGCGGGCATGGCCGAGACCATGCGGGCCCTCGCTATCGCGATTCCGGCGACCGCCCGGCCGCTGGTGGACACCTGTGGAACCGGGGGCGACCATTCCGGGACTTTCAATATATCGACCACCGCCGCGTTTGTCACGGCCGGGGCCGGGGTCCATGTGGCCAAGCACGGCAATCGCAGCGCCAGCAGCCTGTGCGGCAGCGCGGACGTGCTCGAAGCACTCGGGGTGAATCTCGACTTGAGCCCCGAAAAGGTGGCCGAATGTATCGACCAGATCGGTATTGGGTTTCTATTTGCCCGAAATCTCCATATGGCCATGAAGCATGTGGGCCCGATTCGCGCGGAACTGAAGCTCCGGACGGTTTTTAATATTCTGGGTCCCTTGACCAATCCCGCCGGTGCGGATGGCCAGGTGATGGGGGTCTTCGACCGCAATCTGATTGCGCCCCTGGCGGAGGTGTTGCTCCAGTTGGGTAGCCGACACGTGTTCATTGTGGCGGGATCCGATGGTCTGGACGAATTGACCCTCACGGGTCCGAGTTTCGTGGCCGAAGGCTGCGCGGGCGCGGTGAAGACCTATGAAGTGAAGCCGGAAGATTTCGGCCTGTCCCGGACGGACGCCGCCAGCCTCAAAGGTGGCGATCCGGCAACGAACGCAGGCATTCTGCAGGCGGTGCTGAGCGGTGAAACCGGTCCTCACCGCGATATTGTGCTTCTAAACGCGGCCCCGGCCCTGGTGGCTGGCGGTAAGGCGGCTTCCCTCGATGAAGGGATTCGCGTGGCTCAAGTGTCGATTGATTCCGGCGCGGCGTTGAATAAATTGGAAGAATTGATTCAAAAAACTCATGATTCTTGATCCCATCCTCGAAAACAAGCGCCTGGAAGTAGCCGCGCGCAAGAAACTCGTGCCCCTTCGTGAACTGGAAGAGCGCATCGCCATGAACCGCAAGCCGCGGGACTTCCGCTCGGCCCTGCGCCAGGAAGGCATCAGCCTGATCGCGGAGATCAAGCGGGCCTCGCCTTCCAAGGGCGATATCCTGCCGGGCGTGGACGCGGTGGAGATTGCGGCGCTCTATGAGCAGACGGGCGCACGGGCCATATCGGTGTTGACCGATGAAAAGTTTTTCAAAGGCAAGCTGGACGATCTGACGAACGTACACCGCCACGTGCATGTGCCCTGCCTGCGCAAGGAATTCATCATCGATGAATACCAGATTCACGAGGCGCGGGCGGCGGAGGCCGACGCCATCCTGCTCATCGTGCGCTGCCTGAGCGACGAAGAATTGAAGGACTTCTCCAAGATCGCGAAGACCCTGGGCATGGAGGTGCTGGTGGAGACCCACACCGCCCACGAAATCGAGCGGGCGTTGAACGCGGGTGCGCATATTATCGGTATCAACAATCGCGATCTCGATACACTGGAGGTGGACGTGAACCGGAGTCTCGAGTTGAAGAAGCTCGTTCCGGGCGGAAATATCCTTGTGAGCGAGAGCGGGATATATACCCGCAGTCAGGTGCAGAAGCTGGAAGACGGCGGCGTGGACGCGATTCTGGTCGGCGAATCCCTGCTGACGAGCAATGACATCCGCGCTAAGATTCAAGAATTGCTGGGCCATGACGAGGGTTAAGATCTGCGGGATCACGAATCTGGAAGACGCGCTGGCGGCGGTGGAGGCGGGGGCGGACGCGCTGGGTTTTGTGCTCGCGCCCGAAGCGAAAAAGCGCAACCGCTATATCGAGCGGGAAGCCGCGTTCGAAATCATTGGGCAGTTGCCGCCCTTCGTGACTACGGTGGCGGTGACGGTTAATGAACCGATCATGAGCTTAGCCGGACTATTGACCTATTTCGATTGCGTCCAGCTTCATGGGGAAGAAGCCCCCGAAGACTGTCCACCGTCCCACGTCACGATTAAGGCCTTCCGGCCCGGTCCCGGCTTTGGCGTGAGCGACATGGCGCGCTACGAGGCGCGGGCCTATCTTTTGGATGCCTATCACTCTGAAGATCGGGGTGGCACGGGACACCAGGGGGATTGGGAGTTGGCGGCGATGGCGGTGGCAACGGGGAAACCGATTATTCTCGCGGGCGGCCTTACGCCCGAGAACGTGGCCGAGGCCGTGCGCGCCGTGCGCCCCTATGCCGTGGATACGTCGAGTGGGGTGGAATCCGCCCCCGGAAAGAAAGACCATGACCGAATTCGCGCCTTCATCCACAACGCAAAAACATCCCTGGCCTGACGCCCGCGGGCGCTACGGCGAGTTCGGCGGCAAGTTCGTCCCCGAGACGCTCATGTACGCCCTCGAAGAACTGGAGCAGGCCTATCGCAAGGCTCAGGCCGACCCGCTCTTTCAGGCGGAACTGGCCGACCTGCGGACCCACTTCGTGGGCCGCGAGACGCCCCTCTACCATGCAAAGCGCATGACAGAGTCCCTCGGCGGTGCGAAGATCTACTTCAAGCGCGAAGACCTGGCCCACACGGGGGCCCACAAGATTAACAACGCCCTCGGGCAGTGCCTCCTGGCAAAGCGCATGGGCAAGAAGCGGATTATCGCCGAGACCGGCGCGGGCCAGCATGGCGTGGCTACGGCTACGGCGTGCGCGCTCCTCGGCCTCGAATGCTTGGTCTATATGGGCTCCGAGGACATCGAACGCCAGAAATTGAATGTGTTCCGGATGCGCCTTCTCGGCAGCACTGTCGTATCCGTGGAGTCGGGCAGCAAAACGCTTAAAGACGCCATCAACGATGCGCTTCGCGACTGGGTGACAAACGTGGGGGATACCCATTACGTTCTCGGCACGGTCCACGGTCCCCATCCCTTCCCCATGATCTGTCGCGATTTCCAGAGCGTCATCGGCAAGGAAGCGCGCCGCAAGATCCTCGAAGCGGAAGGGCGACTGCCCAATACCCTCATTGCGTGTGTGGGCGGCGGCAGTAATGCCATCGGTCTCTTCTTCGACTTCGTGGGCGATGAATCCGTCAAGATGATCGGCGTGGAAGCGGGGGGCCGGGCCATCCTGCCGGGCGAACATGCGGCCCGCTTCGACGGCGGCCAGTACGGCATGCTCCACGGCGCCATCAGCTATGTGCTCCAGGACGACGACGGCCAGATCGGCTCGACCCACAGCGTGTCGGCTGGCCTGGACTACGCCAGCGTGGGCCCCGAGCACGCTTACTTCTTCAAGAGCGGTCGCGTGCACTACACCCACGCGAGCGACGAGGAAGCCCTGGAGGGTTTCAAGGCCTGCAGCCGCCTCGAAGGTATCATCCCCGCCCTCGAAAGTTCCCACGCCATCGCCTACGCGATGAAGGCCGTGCCCCAGATGCCGAAGGACGAGATTGTCATCATCAACCTGTCCGGCCGCGGCGACAAAGACGTAACCCAGGCCGCCCGGCTCATTTTCCCGGACGAGGAGATATAGCCGTGAACCGCATCGATCAACGTTTTCAGGACCTGAAGGCCGCCGGTAAGACCGCCTTCATCCCCTATGTCACCGCCGGTGACCCCACCCTCGCCCAGACCGAGGAAATCGTCTATGCCCTCGAAGCGGCGGGCGCGGATATTATCGAATTCGGCGTGCCCTTCTCCGACCCCATCGGCGATGGCCCCGTCAATCAGGAAGCGGCCCTCCGCGCCCTGAAGAACAACGTCACGCTGCGCGATGTGCTCGGGCTCATCAAGAAAATCCGCGAGAAGTCGCAGGTGGCGATTCTCATCTTCACCTACTACAACCCCGTACTCGCCTTTGGCCTCAAAGCCTTCGCCCAGGCGGCGGAAGACGCGGGCGCCGACGGCGTACTCTGCGTGGACCTGCCCCCCGAGGAGGCCGACGAGTACAAGATGGCCCTCGACGCCCACGGCCTTCGCACCGTCTTCCTCATGTCGCCCACCAGCACCGATGAACGCATCAAGCTTATTGCGAAGCAATCCACGGGATTCATCTACTACGTCTCCCGCCTCGGCGTCACCGGCGAACAATCCGCCCTCGCCACCGACCTCGATCAGGCCGTCGCCAACATCCAGAAACACACGACGACCCCCGTGGCCGTCGGTTTCGGCATCTCCACGCCGGAGCAAGCCCGCGCCGTGGCCACTATGGCCCAGGGCGTCGTCGTCGGCAGCGCCATCGTCCGCATGATCGGCCAGCTCGGCGAAAGCCCGGAGACCGCCGCGAAAGTGGGGGCCTTCGTAAAGTCCCTGGCGGAAGCCACGAAGGGCTGAGGGGACGAGGGGACAGGGGACGGACCCGCGCCAGAATGCCCGTCCTTCGCGATGTAAACTGTGGTCCTTAGCAGTGTCCTCCAAGTAACCGGTGGACCTCCACGCGCGGGCCTGTCCAAGAGGAAGTGTAGGTGCACCACGAACGTTCACGTCGCAGCCTTACATCCACGGGGACATGCCGCCGCGTTGGCGATCCTGCCCCCGTGTCGCTGCGTTGATCATGACCTTGGCGGACCTTGATCGGAGAAGCGTCGTGCGGCGGTACGTCTCTGGTCGGGGACGGACCCGCGCCAGAATGCCCGTCCTTCGCGAAGTAAACTGTGGTCCATAGCAGTGTCCTCCAAGTAACCGTTGCTCCTCCACGCGCGGGCCTGTCCCAGGGGAAGTTTAGGTGCACCACGAACGTTCACGTCGCAGTCTTACATCCACGGGGACATGCCGCCGCGTTGGCGATCCTGCACCCGTGTCGCTGCGTTGCTCATCACCTTGGCGGACCTTGATTGGAGAAGCGTCGTGCGGCGGTAAGTCCCTGGTCGGGGACGGCCCCGCGCCAGAATGCCCGTCCTTCGCGAAGTAAACTGTGGTCCTTAGCAGTGTCCTCCAAGTATCTGGTGCACCTCAACGCGTGGGCCTGTCCCAAGGGAAGTGTAGGTGCACCACGAACGTTCGAGACCCTCCTTCGCATCCACGGGGACATGCCGCCGCGTTGACGGTTCTCCGTGAAATCGCTCACGAGTCGAATGCCTCTGCGGTGGCCCGGCGTCTCTTTCTGGATCTTGCGAAGCTGGATGCGACTACACCTGAAATGAGGACGGCGACAATGACCAGAACGAAACGGTGGACCACGGGATTGGCGAAACGGTCATTCTCCACTTGGCGGATGATAGCCTCGCGGCTTCCGGCGGCGTCGCATAGCGCGCGGAATTCTTCGCGGGTGTAGGGCGTGCTGGGGCCGGTGGCCTCGGCGAATTCTTCTACGGGGAGGTAGAACTCGCGGGGGGCGAGATGTATTCCTTCGTAGTTCGGGTTTTGATCGTCGCTGATGAGTCTGCCATCTACCCGATAACGGGGCGGGCGGGCGTATTCAGCTTTTACCTTCAGTAGCCGGATCCCGGTGGTCATCCAGTAGCGCACTTCGCTGTGGGCCATATCGGTGATAACCGGGACGATATAGCGTACATCTTCCGAGTAAATGGCATCGCTTTGGCAGGTATCGAGCCATGCTTTGGCCGTCGATTTCGCCTCGTCCATTTGGGCGGGCGTAAGTTCTTCCGGCATGAACACAGGTGGCATGCCGAGGTCGTCGCATACGGTGAGGTAGAGCCCGTAGAACAGGTTGACTTGCTGCGGCAGGGCATCGGCGAGACGTTCGCCGTTTTCGAGGCGGATGCTGTCCCACGCCGGTTCGCCGAGTATGCCGGTGACTGCGGTTTGGAGGATACGCAGCGCCCGGGCCGTCCGCAGATAGACCGTGGCCGTGGGGTCTACGGAGATGTCGGGCGCAATCGTGGCCAATTCCTGGAATACGGCACTATCGGGTTGGAACAGGAATCCCAGGTGAAGTTCACGCTGCTTGGTCAGCATCGTCCGGAAGGCGTCGATAAGGCGCTCCTTGTAGGCTCTTGAGAGTAGTAGTTTGTCAGATTCCTGGGCGCGCTCCGGTAGCAGCAACGTCTCCAGAGCATGGACCTGGTAGTCGTACCAGCCGCTTTCCGCATCGGGCGCCAGGTCCACCTCGCCCTCTCGGATGGCGCGGATGATCCGGTTCATGATGCTCTCGTCGGGCAACTGGGTGAAGTCGTAGATTTCGAGGTAGAGGGTGTTCTCCACCGAGCCCGAGGGGGGGAAGAGGGCCAGGCTGGCTGGGCTCTCTGAAGCGCCCGCCGTGTATTCTAGGAAGCTGGAGAAAGCTCCCTGAGGCGGATTGGTTGTGCGCGACTGAAGCGTCAGGATAGCGCGATACGATGTGGCAAGGGCCTCATTGTCTCGAAGTGTTGTTGCGATGTCGGAGGCGATGTGTTCGGCGGTGGCCGCGTCGAAGAGGTTCTGGAGCGTCTGTTGGCAGAAGCGATTCTGTTGGAAGATTCGCCGCAATGTTTCGTTTTTCGTGTAGTACCCGCCCGGTTTGCTCGCGTACTCATCCGCCAGAAAGCGCGCTTGCAATTCCGTTGCCCGCTTGTTCACTTCCTCTGGCAAGGCTGGTTCAATCCCAGACAACTTCAGGGCCGTGGCCGGTAGAATGGCAGCCTCATTGGCGTCCCTGATGAGCAGCGCGTCCAACAGCCGCTCGAGAAACACCTGCCGTCCGCCACCCAGACCATCTGCATCGTGCTGGGTATACACCTCAATCGCGGCAAGGGCGGCGTCCGAGAAGGATTTCAGTTTCTGGTCCGCCATTTGGACCGACGGAACCCAGGGAAGGCTGTTCGCGTTCAGGTAGTCCAGTGCGGCGCGATAGGTAGTGAAGCGTTGCTCGACAATGGGCCGTTCGTCTTTCTCAACCTCGGGAAGATCGAGGGAGACCACTGCGGCGCTCTTATTGATCTCCAGAAGTTTCCAGTCACTGGCGTTGGGGGTGGGAAGTGTCTTCCAGAGACTGGGTTCATCGAAGTATTCGGGATGTTTGTCCGCGAGCGGATCGTCTTCCAAGGGTGCATGCTCTTCATGCTCGGGATTGTCTTCACTGAATGGCGAGTGCCATGGCCCCACGGCACCGAGAACAATTGCGACAATATAGAGGGAAATATATCCAGCGTGAGGTCGCGGTTTGCGGCCCGTAAGTGTCATGCCAATAAGCAACACCGGGAGCCCAATGAAAATCGTCTGAAGTAGTGCAAAAAACGTCAGGTAGATGACGAGTAGAAAGTGATATACACCAAGCGAGATGGAAAAGAGAACTCCTCCGGCCATCCATGCGACCAGAAATCTGCCCGCGAACGCACCCCTGCTCAATACGATTGAACGTGCCAGGGCGGATCGAAGTCCCATCAGCTTCTCTCCTCAGAACTACTCACAAATTCGGTGATTCTTCGGCGGCGAGTGGTGCTTGCCCGCCATCGTACGATAAAGACAAGTACACCTACGGCGACGGGGACCCAGACCAGGGGACTGCGGAGGGATAAGTTCCGCAAGAATCGTCCATTCTCCACCGCGCGGATGATGGCCTCGCGGCTTCCGGCGGCGTCGCATAGGGCGCGGAACTCTTCGCGGGTGTAGGGCGTGCTGGGGCCGGTGGCCTCGGCGAATTCTTCGACGGGAAGGTAGAACTCGCGGGGGGCGATCTGGGTGCGGCGTGCTATTTCGTCGGCGAGTTCGAGCGGGGTATCGGCCCTGGGGCGAATCCTGGGTTCGCGGACGTATTCGGCTTTCACCTTTTCGAGGCGGATGCCCGTGGTCATCCAGTAGCGGACGTTGCGCCGTTGCTGGTCGGTGAGGGCGGCAACGATATAGCGCACGTCGTTTTCGTACACCTTGTCTTCGCGGCTGGCGGCGAGCCATTGCTCGGCCAGGGTGCGGGCGGCGGTGCGTTCGCCGTTGGTCAGTTCTTCCGCGAGCAGGTTTGGCTCCATGCCGAGGTCGTTGCAGACCTGGAGGTAGAGGCCGTAGAGGAGCTTTTCCAATTCCATCATGGTATCGGAGAGGGGCGCGCCGTTTTCCAGCGCGATGGCGGCGAAGGTAGTTTCGCCGATCAGCGCGGCTACCGCAGTGCGGACGAAGCGAAGGGCGCGCGCCGTACGCAGGTAGTAGGTTGCGGTGGGTTCGACGGAGATATCGGGCGCGACCACGAAGAGCGGCTCGGGAGGGATGTAGTGGCTGCTGAGTGTGGTGATGAGCTCCACGTTTTTCACGTGCAATTCCCGCTGCTTGGTGAGGATGGTGCGGAAGGCTTCGACGAGGCGTTCTTTGTACTCTTTGGAGAGGAGCAGCTTCTGGCCCTCATCGCCGCGCTCGGGCAGGAGCAGGGTTTCGAGGGCGAAGACCTGGTAGTCGTACCAGCCGCTTGTGTCCCCCGGAGCGAGGTCGATTTGGCCGCTCTGGATGGCGCGGATGAGGGCATTCATGATGTTTTCGTTGGGCAGGTTCTCCGACTGGTAGGCCAAGCGGAAGAAAAGGTTTTCCTTCGAGCCCGAGGGGGGGAAGAGGGCGACCGATGTGCCCCCGTTGTCCAAGTCGGCCACCGATGCCTGAAGGATGTTCCTGTGGTTCGCGGCGGAGGGATTGGTCATGCGCGCCTGGAGATCAATGAGGGATTGGTAGTGCGTCGCGAGCTTCGCATTGCCGCGCAGGGCGGATAGGATGTCGAGGAGCACGCGATCTGCTTGTTCGCGGCCCAGCAGCTCGATGAGGCTCTGCTGGCAGAAACGGTCCTGCTTGAAGATGCGCTCCAGCTCGGGGGACTGGGTGTAGAGGCCAACAGGCTTGCTCGCCAGTTCATCTTTGAGGAAGTTGTTGCGCAGGTCTTCAGCCGATTCTGCGACGTTTTCCGGGACTTCGGGTGTGGCCCCGCCGAGGAGGAGAGGGGCGGTGACGCAGGCGGCGGCCTCCGTTGCCTCGGCTTTCAACAATTCATTGAGCAGCGATTGCAGGAAGGCCTGCTTCCCGCCGCCGAGTTGCTCCGCGTCTCGCTGGGTGGCCAATTCGATGGCAGCAAAGGCGCTGTCGGCAAACACTTTTACTTTCTGGTCCACCATCTGCACCGAGGGCACCCAGGGCATCTCGTGATCGGCCAGGTAGCGCGTCGCTTCGGCGTAGGTGGCGAAGCGCTTCTTCGTGGCGGATTCGTGCTCCACCTCTACCTTGGCAATGTCCATTGAGACGACAGCGGCGCTCTTATTCACTTCGATGGAGACGGGACCGTAGGGGCTTTCAGTCGTGAGGGTCTTCCAGTGATCCGGCGAGTCAGTGAACGGCGGCTGCTTGTCCGCGATCTGGTCGTCGCTGAGCTGGAGGGGTTCCTCGATCGGGAAGGACTTGTTCAGGCCGGCCGGGAAAAACTGGGGGGCGAACAACCCCAGCAGAAAGGCAGCGATGACGACGAGCGGGGTGGCGACGCTGGCGATTGGGGCTCGCTTCTCAAACAGCGCAAATACAACAAGAATCGGAAGCATGACCGGGGCACCGAAGGCCATGATAATGGGAATTCCGATGAGGGGCATGCCAACCGAGGAAATGAGGAAAGATGCTACAAACCAGCCGAGCAGAAAAGCCTTTGCGAAAGGCGTTGTGTAGAGCCGCGCGCGGTACAGATAGTAGAGACTAGTGACCGTGGTAACGGCGATGCCCAGCCAGATCGCACCCGCGTCGATTCGACTCCAGAAGACCCCGGCGAGAATGAGCGCCGGCCCCGATGCAAGCGCTCCGCCCCAGGCAAGATTCGTTGTTCGCTGTTCCACGGGTTTGCCCCCTTGTGTTGCGCGCTCTGGTGTGACACCCCGAAGGGTCCTGCGTTGTTGAAGTCTACACCAAGTTGAACGAAAAGGGAATGGGAAAAAGCGACGGGAAGCGCTGCGACGCGCTTAGAATCTCAGGTGTTTAGTTGCCCCTCCGGGGCTCAATCATTGTCAATACAATTTACCGGGGGGCGCTCGTACCTCGCTTCACCCGGTATGCCGCCATTTGATGGATGGGCTTCTACAGGCCGTGGAGAACGCACCTGACATTTGAAAAGCCGAAGTCCCATACCTTCTACTACCCCAGTTCCACTGCCCGGACAGCGCTTCAACTCCACGACGAGTCCACACAGTTGGCGCGACGTGGTATCGAAAATCTGAGGGTCACTTCGTCCCAATGTCGGCAATGCTATCAAACCGTTTCAAGTGTAGAAAGACCAGGATGTTCAATTATCGCTTTCGCGCGGAGTCTGCGCTTCGGCTGCTTTCTCTCATACTTCTCTCGGTGCTTGCCGCCCCGGTCGCTTCGGTGGAGGCAACCCATCCATACCCCGGCGGGGTCGATGCCGATCTCTGGATTCTGGCGGGGCAATCAAACATGGTCGGTGCGCAGCCGGTTACTGTACCGGTAGCTACGGATCCGCGCGTCATGAGCTTTACGCTGGACGGCGAGTGGGTAGTCGCACAGCACCCCCTTCACCGCGTCTTTGAGGCGACGGCGCCGGTCTATCGGAATTTCTTCAAGCTGACGCCGGAGCAATGGGCGGCTGGGAGAGAGGGGAGCAAGGCAGGCGCGACGGGGGTGGGTGCGGGGCCGGGATTGGACTTTGCAAAGGGCGTGGCCGAGGCGCTGAACCGGCCGATTGGGCTGATTCCCTGTGCGCTGGGCGCTACTTCGATGAACGACTGGGATCCGGCTTTGTTGGACCGCGGCGAGGAATCCCTCTATGGCAATTTGATTCATCGCGCGCGGCAGGTGGGCGGGCGCATTCGCGGCGTCCTGTGGTATCAGGGGGAGGCGGACGTGTCCAACGCGGAGGCGGTGGCGGTGTATGAAGCGAAGATGCTCAATCTGATCGACCGGCTTCGCGCGGACCTGAACGCCCCGGAGCTTCCCTTTATCTTTGTGCAGGTAAGCCGCTATGTGTACGCGGAAGACCTGAACGCGACGTGGGAGCGGGGGCGGGAAATCCAGCGGGGCCTGCCGGGGAAGCGCCCGCAGGTCTACATGGTGCCCGCCATCGATCTGCCGCTGAGTGACCTGATTCACGTTTCGGCAGAGGGCCAGCGCCGCCTGGGCCAACGCATGGCGGAGGTGGCGTTGACCTGCGTCTATAAGCAGTCCGGCCACGCGACACCCATCGATTTTGCGTCCGCCGAAGTGATGCCCACCATCAGTCCCTACCAGCAACCCGTCCGCGTTCGGTTCAGCGGCGTCAATGGCCGCCTTGTGGCGAACGGACGGTTGTGGGGCTTCGAGACGCGGGCGGTGGAGGGGAACACCAAGCCCCTGCCCAAGCCCTGGGCGGTGGAGTTGGATCCAGACAATACGGATTGCGTGATCGTGTGGCTCAACGCGCCGCTGGAGGAGCCGGTGGACCTGTACTACGGCGCGGGGATGAATCCGTACGCCAATCTGGTGGACGAGAAGGACATGGCGGTGCCGGCGTCTGGGCCGGTGCGGATTGGGCCGGGGGCGGGGTGAGGGTGCGTAGCAAGAAGCCGTGGCAACGGGGGAACCAAGTGAGAAGGGGCTTTAATCGCCACCGGGGCTTGAAGGTTATGCCGTAAACAGCGTGTGAGGAGCCGCCTAAAGTTCGGCCTCTTGGATGTCGGCAAGTTTCATGAAATGCCGCTGAAGCCCGACCTTCAGGGTTTGATTCCCATGAACCGGAACCGAGATACGAAGTGGTTCGCCCTCTTGGGTGTAGACATGGTGGCTTCCATTAATGCGGGCCAGATCCCAACCTTTGGCCTCCAGAATCTGGCACATCCGTCTGCCACTGATGGCCTTCAAAGCGTAATTTCCACGACTTGATCCCCGGACAAGCTGGCAGGCTCGTCTATATCGACAGACAAGCAAGCTTCGATGGCTTCGTACACGTTTTGCATTAGTTCTTCGAGGGTGTCTCCCTCGGTCGCGCAGCCTGGTATGGCGGGCACCTCGGCCCAGTACCCGCCTTCTTCCGCTTCGTGCACTACTACTTTTAAGTTCATATCTTCACCTCGTTGATTGGTACGCGCGCAGGCGCGCCTGAATTTCATCGGGCGATGCGACTTCGCAAAAGAGTTCACGTGCTTCGCGAAGATTCTGACGTGCTTCTTCGATTGTATCCCCTTGACTGGAGATATCGAGCTCCGGGCATAGCGAAACGTACCCGTCCCCTTCACGCTCGATAATCGCGGCAAATTGTTTTTGCATGGTTAGTACCTCTTTTATGTGAGCAATGCCGAAACGGCACTTTCATCGTATCCCGGCTTCCAGTCCTTGTCAAGGTGCAAGTCCCACTTGCCAGTTATCCGTCGAAAGTCACTCCCCAACCAACACCACATCATCGACGCAAAACACCGCCTCTTCCACCGCTTCATCGGCACCCACCAACGGCGATCTTGGCTCTTCATTCACCGTCATGCGTCCAGGAAGATTCCTGAATTCACCGGTGCGGAAGGAAATGCGCTCTACGGATTTCACAGCCTCGGCGAGGGGGATGTTCTCCGCAGCGACGTTGCCATCAACCTTGAGGGTGAAACTGCCGTAGGGCGTGGCGTCGAT
>JBHEKR010000154.1:0-46559 GCA_041859365.1 Candidatus Hydrogenedentales bacterium | reverse complement strand
GGCCTCCCGCCATCCGAAGGCGTACGCTTCCAGCACATCGCTGATGCCCGATTCGTAGTCTATGTAAACCGTGTTTGGATTGATGCGGCCAAGCCAGTCCCCGTGCACCGTCAGGAATTCCGTCAGGGGCAACTGGGGCGGGTCGATGCCCTTCGCGCCGAAGAACAGCGCCGGAGACATGCCCTTGACAAGGAGCAGCTCGTCCAGTGAGTCCATGGGCCCGTTCTTCGCGTTGTAGGGGTTTTCCGCCGCCAGGTAGAAATCTGATTCGGCGCCGCCCTCTTCTTGCTCGTCATCATCGTCGATCCAGTCGATGATGGCCTCCACCAGGGATTCGTAATCCACGTCGGCACTCGCGGCCTCGCCCCGGATGCGGAAGAACTCCTGCAGGGCATAGCGGAGGTGCTCGCGGACAACCTTTCCGTTCTGATTATCAACCAGGGCGTTCAAATTGAGCTTGCCGTACTCGTCCGTGATCGTCGTGCGCATGACCGCGTCGTTCAGCGGCTCGAAGCCGCCCGGCTGCGCCCAGGAACTCCAGCGGCTGTCCACCGTGATGCCCGAACCCTGGTTGGTCATATTGGTGTTATTGTTGTTGTTTGTTGGGGTCATCGTGGCCGACAGTTGGGCCTGGAGGCGGTCCATCTCCAGAATCGAAATGCCCTTGTACACCGCCGACCGCGCCGCCAGCCGCGCCTGATAGTCATTGCCGCTGTTCATGGAGTACTACGCCTCCACCTGCGCCTCATAGGCAAACTCCACCACCAGCACGGTAAGCAGCACGACAAAGAGCAGCGTCAAAATCAACGCCACGCCTTCATTTCGCTTTTCAGATCGGTGCTTCACGGTAATACCTCAAACAACGCTGCAACTCTTGTGGACCAAGTGGACGGAGTGGACCAAGTGGACCGAAACAAACCCAAACCACCAGCGCAATCAACTGTCAACTGTCAACTGTCAACTGTCAACTGTCAACTGTCAACTGTCAACTGTCAACTGTCAACTGTCAATTGTCCTCCGCTCCCGCCTCCTGCGCCGACTCCATGTTGGGGCGGAAGTGATTCGGGTCGCCAAACTCTTCCAAGGTGCCCGCGCTGGACGAAAGCACCACGGTCACATCCATATCAAAATCTTCCTGCGGATCCACGCCCATGGACGCCTCCTCCATCAACTGGCCTTCGGTCTTCGCCAGGTTTACCTGCACGCGAATCGCCCAGGGCAGCACGCCGGTTTCATCCGAATTCCACTCCTCCATCCACTCCTCCGTTGTGCCGTCGTAATACAGAAAATTCATGGAACGGATGGGCAGCTCGCGCTCCCAGACGATCTCCTCTTCGCCCGCGTCTTCCGCCTCGAAGAGCTCGCCACCCTCGCCTTCACCAAAGAGCACCAGCGGCGATTCCGTGATGAAGAGGGTCACGCCCTCTTTCTCTTCCGCGGGCACTTCGTCGATCGCGAAGGTCTGGAAGCCACCCTCCTCGGATACGCTCGGATCGTCGACGTGATACTCCACCTTCTTCACCAGGCCCGGCAGGGATTTCGCCCCGCTCATGGGCAACTGGGTCACCAGGCGCAGGGTGTCCGAGGGGCCATAGGTGCCGGACTCGTCCTCGCCCACCAGGGCGTACTCGCCATTGGGATTGGGATGGGCCGCGCTGATATTTTCGGTGAAGTGCTTCCACAGCAACTGCTGGATCCGGAGTTCATCCGCGGAAGTCCGTGCGATGTCCGCCGTGTCCGCCACGGAAACAAAACACGTGTACACCGCGCCCACCAGAATCACGAGAATGACCATGGCCACCATCATCTCGATCATGGTGAAGCCCGCCTGGCCCCGACGCGATTTTCGGGCGCTCCCGCGCGGACCAGCAGGCGCGCCGCATTGCGTCACGAACGCCGCACTTCGACTTCCCGTCATTCCCGCGAAAGCGGGAATCCAGCGACCGAGCGACACGCACTTCGCGAAATTTCTGGATCCCCGCATGCGCGGGGATGACAGTGCTCCGTTTACGGCGGAGCAGGGGGAGCTTTGGTCCCCCCCGCTTGCGGGGGGGCAGGGGGGGTAAACCCCAAAGCCCTTCGAAGAACAGACACTCATTCTGCCCGCCCTCCGCTCGTGCCCGAGTTTCTGGTCGTGCTGCTGCTCCTGCCCGTGCTGTTGCTCCTGCTGTTGCTCGAGCCGCTGCCCGTGCTCGTGCTCGTGCTCGAAGTCGCCCCCTCTTCCAGCACCTCATTGCTGCTGATGTTGTAGACGTAGAAGTTCAGCGATTCCTCCTCGCCGTCGGGCGTGCGGAGCGTGGCCTGTACCTGATAGAAGGGCAGGGGCATTTCTTCCGAACCGCCCATGGGCGTGCCGTTGAAGGCCCAGGAATAGCCCGCGTAGCGGCCTTCAAATTCGCCGGACTCCGTCAGCGTCCCCGTCAACACCTTGAATTCCGCATCGCTCACCACCCGCTCCATCAACTCACGACGCAGCACCGCGCTCGCCATCTCCTCATGGAGGCGCAGCGCGCTGTAATGCGTATTCAGCAGGATAAACATCGCCCCGCCCAATATCGCCAGCGCCGCCAACACCTCCACCAAGGTAAACCCACCATCATGGAGGGGGGGCTTTCCAGCCCCACGTTTCCTGGACGCTGTCTTCATTTTGCCCATCGTGGTGATGCTTTTCCGACGTTCTACAGCGTGAAAACCAGACATAGCACAGGCTTTCAGCCCTCTCGAAATTGTGGTTCCCTTTTCCTGGGGCGTTGCCCCAGGCTGATATGGCACGCGCCTTTGGCGCTCAGGATGTTCGCGATTCTCTTGCAGGGCCGAAGGCCTGAGCGATGCCAGCATGGACCGTGCTTTCAGCGCTGACCGATTCTTGGAGCTCATCTCCTGGGGCATTGCCCCAGGATCTGGGACGCGCCTTTGGCGCTGAGAAAAGTCCTGACTCTCTGGCAGGGCCGAAGGCCTGAGCGATACCAGCATGGGGCGAAGCCCCATGTTACTTGTCCAAAATACACGCAAAGGGCTGAAAGCCTGGACCATGGATCGGCGATGGTCATTGCGTGCGCCACCGGTACAGGTGGATACACCTGGCGCGGTCCCACATTTCACTTTTACGCAAGTTGCCATCACAGATCATCCTCCCGACCGGGGAAGATGTTCGTACGACCCGATACCGGATCCCACAGCACCGTGAAGGCGTCGCCATCTTCATTTTCAATATGGAAGATGGCCTTCTGCGCCAGCCCCAGCACGGTGAACTCAATTTCCACCACGCCCTTGCTGATGTAGGCGCCATCCAGGTCCACGCCCGTAATCGTCACGCTCTCGCTCAGTTTCGTCCGCCGCAGGATGGGATCCGCAAGCTCCTCCTCCACCGGCGCCTTCTCCTCGAGATCGAACACGTCTTCCTCGGTGAAAATCTCGCCCACCTCCTCCAGAAAGCTTTCGTCGTGCTTGATGTTTTCCGCGCGCGCTTCCAGCGCCTGGCGCGCAAAAGCATTGAACTTGTCCGACATCTGGTAGCCCGCGAGTTCTTCGTCGAAGGCGCCGTCGTCACCACCCAGCAGGCTGCCCAGTTCACCACCCTGGAGCAGCGACTTGTCCAGGTCCTCCGCCGAGCGGATGCCCTTCTCCTTCAGTTGCGCGAGTTTCGCCAACTGGTCCGGCTCGGACTCCCGCAGCTTCTTCTCCTCCTCCGTCTCCTCGATGATCCAGTGGACCGCGTAGATCTCCTGTTCCGTCAGGTCCACCCGCACCACCACCCGATCCTTGAGCAGTGCCGAGTGGGCCATGGCCCCGCGACCAAACCCCGCGATGTGCCGCGCGCTACCTTCCAGCTCGCTGAACGCAATAATCGGCAGAATCTGCGGTACCGCCATCGCCGCCACCAGCCCGATCAGAAACACCACCAGCGCCAGCTCCAGCAAGGTGAAACCGGCCTGTGTATCAGCCCGCCTGGACTTTGACGAGCGTGATCGAAGTCTGAATGCCGCTTCGCTCCGAACGTCGAAAGCCAACGGTGCATCGGCTCCCCCCCGCTTGCGGGGGGGTAGGGGGGGTATTGCCCGAAGATTGCCGATGTTTGAATGCGACTTCATTTGATCCAATCATTTGAAGACTGAAAGCACGCGATGGGAGCACTCAACAGTCAGCCAACGCGGTTAGTATTCCGGCGCGAAGGGCCACCGACATATTAGCCCAGGGCGAAGCCCTGGGATGAATGAAACAACAAAATACTAGCCCTGAAAGGGCGTCACAATGCACCCATTCCAACCTGCGCTGTGCCGCCCTTTCAGGGCTTAAGAACTAATTGACCTCGCTTTCCCAGGGCGTTGCCCTGGGCTAATATGTCGCTGGCCCTTTGGGCCGGGAAGCGAGATAGCACACGCGCAAATCGACACCTCTTGATCACTAACGCGCGTTCTCGCACAAATTTGCGGTTCAATTCTTCCCGCGACCAACAGATGCCCTAATCCATCCGTAGTAAAAAAATCTACTGTGCCGATGTGCTCTAGATCTCGTCACTGCGGATATCCGCATCTCTACCTTCACCACCTGGTTCGCTATCCGCACCCAACGACACAATAACATAGGCTGGCGTGCCCAACGTCAAATAGAGGAACGGCGTACCCCACGGATCCAACGGGACCGTCTTTGCATTCATGATGGGCTTTCCACTCGGCGACTTCACCAACCAATCGAGACTATCGGGCAAATCACCAAACTTTATCTTGTACGCCGTCAGCGCGGTATCAAACTGCTTGATCTGAGCCTTCGCCGCCGCAAAGTCGCCTTGCCCCACAGAACCGAATTGTGTCGGACCGACAAAAGCCATTAACACATAGATGAGAATCGCGGTGATCACTAAGAGCACGCCAAGCCGTTCAAGTTGGTTAAACGGTTCTGCTTCCGACCCTACATCCACGATTGTCTGCTCCGCATAAGAAACGTAGGCCCAATCGTTTTCCGTGCATTTCCGTGTCATTCCGTGGTCAAAAAAAGCTTGACCACAGAGAACACGGAGGCACGGAGGAATTACGATCAGAGAGCCGCTCTTTCTTCTACGCCTCTCCGCGAACTTCGTGATTCAATTGTTCCCGGCGGCATCCGTGATATCCGTGCCATCCGTGGTCAACACGCTTCTTCTTACTGCGCGGCCTCATTCGTGATATCGTCGCTCTTGATATCCGCGTCCACATCTTCACCACCCGGCGCACCGTCCGCACCCAGCGACGTGATCACGTACTTCCGCGATCCCTCAAGCTGGTACTGATAGGGATTGCCCCACGGGTCCAGCGGCACTTCCTTTGCCTGCATGATCGGATCGCCGCTCGGCGGGTTGATCAGCGCGCCCAGATCCTCCGGAAACTTCTTGAACTTGATCTTGTAAGCCACCAGCGATGTGTCGAACTGCTTGATCTGGGCCTTCGCCGCGGCGATGTTGCCCTGGTCCACGGAGCCCAGTACGTTGTAGCCCACGATGGCCGCGAGCACGGCGATGATGGAGATCACCACCATCAGTTCCACCAGGGTAAAGCCGCTGTCGTTGCGGTTGCGCCGCTTCTTGTTCGTGTTCATGATGTCTATGCTCCTCGCGTTAAAGATTCTGGCTCATGTTCAGAATCGGCAGTAAGATGGATATGACCAGGAAGCCCACAAAGACTCCCATGACAATAATTATAACAGGCTCGATCAGCCCCACAATGGCGTCGATCGTCAGGCGCACATCCTCGTCGTAAGTGTCCGCCACCTTGATGAGCATGTCTTCGATCTCGCCACTGCGCTGACCCAGCTCCACCATGTGGATCATCATCGACGGAAACAGGCCCGTTTCCCTGAGCTGCTGCGACAGCTCGCGACCCCGGCGCACACCCGCTTTTACCTCGTCCATGTTCTCCCGGAAGTGGGCGTTGTCCAGCACCGAATTCACCACCTCCAACGCCGGCAGCATCGTCAACCCGCTCTGGAGCATCGTGCCCAGGGTGCGGGCAAATCGTGCACAAACCAGCTTCAGGTGCAACCCGCCGTAGAGCGGAAACTTCAGCTTCATGCGGTCCCATTTAAGCCGACCCTTGGGCTGGCCGATCCAGTAGCGCCACCCCATGAAGGCGCCGATAATCGCGCCGATGATCAAAAACCAGTAGTTGCCCAGGAAATCGCTTGCCGCGATCAGGACCAGCGTGGGCTTCGGCAGCACCGCGTCCTGCTTCTCGAAGATCATCGTAATACGGGGCACGATGAACATCATCAAGAACACGACGACCGCGACCGCGAAGAGCCCCATGAACACGGGATAGGCCAAGCTCGACATGAGCTGGCCCTTCAGCTTCGACTGGTGCTCCTGGATCTCCGCCAAGCGGAACAGCACCTCCTCCAGCGTGCCGCTCACCTCGCCCGCGCGCACCATGTTCACATACAGGTTCGAGAACAGCCGCGGGTGCTTCGCCAGCGCATCGGCCAGGGTCGTGCCGCTGTTCACATTGTCGCGGATGTCATACAGTGCCGACTGAAGCCGGGGCTTGCTGGTCTGCTCCTGCATCGCGCTCAGCGCATCCACCAGCGGCATGCCCGCTTTGAGCAGCACCGCAAACTGGCGGGTGAGCATGGCCAGGTCCCGGGAAGATACGCGCCCACCGCCCCCCTTGTGCGCCGCCTTCGGATCCTTGCCCCGAGTCGAGACCAGCGTGGCGCTTTCGGTGATATCCGTGGGAAAGAGATCCTGATCGCGCAGCTTCTGCCGCGCCTGGGCCGGGCTCTCCGCATCGATCACGCCCTTCGAGCTCTTGCCCGTCGCCTTGTTGATCGCTTTGTAGTCGTAAACCGCCATGGGTATCGATTCTATCCTGTACGCTATCGGGGGCTGCCTCGCCCCCGCCGTGCGCGGCCTCCTAAAGGAGCGGCTGTGTAAACCTGTCTCTTCCAGAGAGTTGAATCCGGCTCGTTCACGATCCTGGACCCGAAATCTGGTTTCGCCCCAAGGGGGCAACAACATGATAGCCCAGGGCAACGCCTTGGGATCCTAAACACAATATATTTCAGCCCTGAAAGGGCGAAACAAAGACCTTACATCGTGTTCTGTGCCGCCCTTTCAGGGCTTGTCGTACTCGCGGATACGTTCCCCAGGGCGTTGCGCTGGGCTAATACGTCATGGCCCTTCGGGCCGCGAAACCGCTGCGCCGCGATGGTTTTCCGGTCTGAAAATTCTTCGCGCGCGCCCATCACGAGCCGGTAAATATATAACGTCACATCGGGCCCAATCGTTACAGATCAGCCCCAAAGTGGGCCTCAGCCCATGAACTCTTCTTCCATGTCGTTGCGCGTCACGCGGAGGATCTCCTCCGCCGAGGTCAGTCCAAGCATGGCCCGGTGGGCGCCGTCTTCGCGCAGGGTGCGCATGCCGAATTTTCGGGCTTCGCGCTTGATCTGGTTCGAATCAACGCCCTGCAGAGCCATCTCCTGTATGCGCGGGGTCATGAGGAGCAGCTCAAAGATGCCCGTCCGCCCTTTGTAACCGCGATCGGAGCATTTCTTGCACCCCACGGCCTTAAACAGAATCTGTTTGTCTTTCGACGGCGGTTCGATGCCCAGCTCGCGCCAGGTTTCCAACTCGGGCGTGTAGGCCTCGCGACACGCATCGCAAATCCGCCGCACCATGCGCTGGGCCTGAATGGCGATCGTGGACGAGGTCACCAGGAAGGGCTCGATGCCCATATTCACCAGTCGCGTGATCGCGCCGGCGCTGTCGTTGGTGTGCAGGGTGGAGAACACCAGGTGGCCCGTGAGCGAAGCCTGTACCGCCATCTCCGCCGTCTCCATATCGCGAATTTCGCCGATGAGAATGATGTCCGGGTCCTGGCGCAAAATGCTCCGCAGGCCCGCCGCGAAGGTCAGGCCGATCTTCGGCGCGACCTGGATCTGGCCGATGCCTTCGAGCTGGTATTCGATGGGATCTTCCACCGTGATGATGTTCTTGTCCGGCGAGTTCACCCGCTGAAGCGCGGCATAAAGCGTGGTGGACTTGCCCGAACCCGTGGGCCCCGTAACCAGAAAAATACCATGAGAGCTCTGGATAATCTTGTCGAGCTGGGTGCGGTCCTTTTCTTCCATGCCCAGATGCTCCAGGCTGAAGAGGAAGCTGCCCTTCTCCAGAATACGCATCACCACGCGCTCGCCGTGGGCGATGGGGATGACCGACACGCGGATGTCGATCTCTTTGCCGCTCAGGCGAATCTTGATGCGCCCGTCCTGTGGCAGCCGGTGTTCGGCGATGTTCAAATCCGCCATGATCTTAACGCGGGAGATCACCGCCGCCTGCGGGCCGCGCGGTACGGAAAACTTCTCGTAGAGCACGCCGTCGATGCGGTAGCGCACGCGCACTTCTTTTTCGAAAGGCTCGATGTGAATATCCGAGGCGCGCTCTTTGACCGCGCCCGTGATCACCAGGTTGATCAGCTTGATGATGGGGGCTTCATTGGCCAGGTCGAGCAGGTCGCGCTCGGACCCCATGCTTTCCAGGGACTTGTATTTGTCCCCATCTTGCTCCGCCATCGTGATGCTGTCGATCATATCGGCGGCATTTTCGGTCTGTTGCTCGAAATAGCCGTCGATGATCTTCTGGACATCGCCCTTGCGGCAGAGCACCGGCGACACGGGGCCGCCCAGAAGCAGGCGCAGGTCGTCCAGCGGAAGCAGGTTGACCGGATCGTTCACGGCGACGAGGAAGCCGGTGCCGTTCCGCTTATAGGGCACCATGTTGTATTCGCGGATGAAGGAGATGGGCACCTTCGTCGTCAGGGCGGCTTCCACATCGTCGCCGAGTTCGGCCACGAAGGGAATATTGAACTGCTCGCCCAGGCCGGTGAGAATCTGCTCTTCGTCCACGTAGCCGAGATCCAGCAATAGTTCGCCGAGGCGTTTGGGCCGAATCTTCTGAAGTTCGAGGGCTTCGTTTATCTGGTCGGGGTGCGCGAATTCATTCCGAATCAGGATCTCGCCCAGTTGCAGGTCTTGGCCTGTTCTCATCCGCTACCTCTTCATATCGCCGCGGCGGAAACCACCCGACTCGCCGGAGCCGGTGTCGCGCCCGGTGATCGCCGCGGATTCGTTATACGTGGGCCGGTGGCTCTTGCGATACTCCTGCTTCTTCTTCACTTTCTTGAAGAAGCCGCCCTGGAAAAGCTCGTCCAGATTGGAGTCGTGGTACTCGTTCAGCTTGTGGAGCGTGAGCCGCTCCATATCCACGCTTTCCTTAACGATGTGAGGCGTCACCAGCACCACGAGGTTGCTCTTCTGCCGCGAATCTTTCTTCGAGCGGAAAAGCCAGCCCAACACGGGCGCATCGCCCAGCAGGGGCGCCTGATTGCGCGTGCGGTTTGTCGAATCGCGAATGAGACCCGCCAACACCGCGGTGGAACCGTCTTTCACCAGCACCTTGCTCGTAAACAAGGATTTGTTGGTGGTCGGACCCACGATGTCGGGCGTGCCCACGCGGGGGTCGGTGTCGGCGATATCGGACACTTCTATTTCGGTTTCCAGCAGTACGTTGTCGCCCTCGCTGATCTGGGGCGTCACTTTCAGTTTCACACCCACATCTTCGCGCTGGATCCGCGTGGTGCCGAAACTGGACTCGATGGGTTCCCCCGTCGTGCTGCTCGTCGATGGACGGGAACTGCCCGTGATGAAGGGTACTTCCTTACCCACGGTGATGGAGGACTCTTCGTTGTCGATGGTCGTCAGGCTGGGCTGGGAGAGCACCTCCAGATCGGAGAGAGTTTCCAGGGCCTGAAAGAGCAGCGGCACAAAGGGAATGCTGAATTCACGACCGCCATAATCCACGGTGATGTCGTCGAAGATACCCGCGCTGATGCCGCCCGTGGAGCCCAGGCTCAGCACACTGCTGAGTAGCCCCGCGCCCGCACCGGTCGGGTTGGTCAAGGCCGTCGCCAGATCGGTCACCGGTAACAGCGAGGTGTCCGTGAGGCCGAATCCGTCGCTGCCGCTGATGCTCGCGGCGTTCACCTGGAGGTTGAAGGTATCGTTCAGCGCCACGTCCATCACGCTGGCCTTCACATAGACCTGACGCTGGGGCACATCGAGGCGGGCGATGTAGGCCTCCAGTTGCTTGTAGTCCTGCGGAGAGGCCAGGATCAGCAGAGAGTTGGTCTGGTCGTAGCGCGCGATCTGCACCTTCTGCTCAAAGGGCTGCACCTCGGAAGTGCCGCCGCCACCGCCACCACCCCCGCCCGCACCACCGGCCGCCGCGGCACCGCCACCGCCGCCTTCCTGACGCCGGGGCGCGGTGCCAATGAGGGGCTGGAGGGCCTGCTCCATCAGTTCGGCGTCCGCGTTCAGCAGCTCGTAGATGTGCATGTTGTTCTGTTCGTAGGGCACGGGCGTGTCCAGGCGCTTCACGAGATCGCGCACCTGCTCCATCATCCCCTCCGTGGCCACCACGATGAGCGAGTTCAGCCGCTCGTCGGGCACCATCCGCAGTACTTCTTCATTCGAGCCGATCACCGACGAAGTCTCGGCGCCGGGAACCGTGCGGCTCGTTGGGCGGGTAGGACGCGTGGTCGCTGGCTGAGGACGCGTGGTCGTGGTGCGGCTTGTGTTCTGCGCCGCCCCGCCGGCTTCGGGGGCCAGTAGCACCTGCTCCAGTTGGGTGGCCACGACTTCGGCCCGGGTATACTCCAGCGTGAAGATGTCCATGGTCGTGTCGTTGCCGGGGATGTCCGCGATCTCGATGAACTTCAGCATGCGGCGCAGACCGTTGGCCGTGTCCGTGATGATCAGCGTGCTCGTGGGTTGGTAGGTGTCTACCTTGGCGTTCTTCGTGCCCAGCAGCATCAGCGCCGTGGAAATTTCGGCCGGATCCGCATACTTAATCGGCACCACGTGGGTCGCAAAAGTGTCGTAGCCCTCGGACACGTTTTCCGGGGTGATGCCCACCTTCAGTTCCGTCTTTCCAGAGCTGGGCGCATCGGGCGTGGGGACCACCTGGATTAATTTGCCGTCGAGATTCTCCACCAGCGAGTAGCCCCGGCTGTTCAGCACGGATTCCAGCACTTCGTAGGCCATTTCCGGCGGAAACTTGTCGTGGGTGATAATCGTGACTGTCGTCGCGCCGATGTTCGGGTCGATGTCGAAGTTCTTCCCGGTCAGCATGGCGATGTGCTGGATAACCTGGATCAGGGGCTGATCATTGAAATTGAACAGCGCGTCTTCGTCCGGCGTCGCGCCCGGCGGGAGTGCGGTGGCCGCTGGCGTCTCGGCCAGCTTCGCGCCACCGGGCGCCTGGGGCGGCTGGGGACGGGCCGCCGGGGGGGTAGTCGGCTGGGGGCGGGCTACGCGGGGGCGTGTGGTGGTGGTGCCGCTCGGTGGCCGCGTGGAGGTGCCGCTGGAGGGACGGCGTGTGCTGGTGCCGTTCTGGGGAACGTCCTGCACGGGGACTTCTTCCACCGCGGGCTCTTCAACGGGCGCTTCCTCCGGCTGGACTTCTTCCGCGGGGATTTCTTCGGCCGGAACTTCTTCGACCATCTCCTGCTCTTCCTGAGCCGGTGCGGGGCCTGCGGTAAACAGGCCCAGGGCAAGGAGGTGTACTGCTAAACAGGCGATG
Organism: Candidatus Hydrogenedentales bacterium; assembly: GCA_041859365.1. Taxonomy (GTDB): domain Bacteria; phylum Hydrogenedentota; class Hydrogenedentia; order Hydrogenedentales; family JAEUWI01; genus JAEUWI01. The sequence goes on along the minus strand of JBHEKR010000154.1, from coordinate 34,951 downwards.
CATCGCTTCAGCACGGTCTGTCCTTCCAATGGGGTTCAGCCAATGCTCCCGGCTGGGAGCTGCGGCGCGTTAGCGGAAATTGTAGGTGATAATTTTCTGCTTGCCGTTGCGCATGATTCCAATGCGGAACGAACCGGCGTCCTGGTATTTCTGGACCATCTCCATCACCTTCTGTTCGCTGTCGATCTTCTCGTTGTTGACCGTCTGGAGCACGTCCCCATTTTCGAGGCCGAGCTGCTTGGCCAGCGGCACGTCGCCAATATCCGCCGCCGTAATGCCGGCCACCTTGCCGCTGGCGTCCCGATAAAGCTCGGGCTTCACCTTGGTCACCAGATCGGCATAGTTGGTGAGGAGTTCTTCGGCGAAGGCGTTCTTATCCAATTCCACCTCCTGCGGCGGGAGGGTGGGCTCCCGGGCGCCGCGCGAGGCGAGCGTATTGGCGTTGGCGCCTTCGACACCCTCCTCCTCGTCCATGCTGAGACGTTCCCGCTTCGGGGGACTCTCGTTCCGATTGATCAGCACCACCCAGCGCGGGTGAACCTCCTCCAGCGTGACATTCTCCACCACCGGATTACCAATGTGAAAAAGCTGACTTCCCGTCTTTTGCCCGAGGTCCTCGATACTCGCCGAGGCAAAAGGGCTCTTCGGCGAGAGGCTCGTCACCGCCCAGAGCTTCAGGTTGAGCTGCGTTTCCTCTTCAGTCGTGTCCGCCACTTCCTCAACAACCGGCTCCACCGGGGCCTGATTCACCTTGAACTGGCCCGCGTCGCCGAAGAGTCTGTTCTCCATGATGCTGTTGTAAGCCGTGCGCTCCCGCAGCGACTTCAGGGCATTGTCAGACTCGGCAGCGTCCCCCGCTGCCGGTGTCGGCAAAGCGCCAGAGGCCTGGGGTGGGCTGGTCATCTGGAGCACCACCGACGCCGCCGTGTACAAAATCAAGCCGGACAGCGCCAGGTTCAGCACCAGAAATAGCTGCCGTATGATTAAACCACGTACCATTGCTACCTCTCGTATCGGGCCAGCGGTATTCGAAATGCCCGAAGCCAAACTGGGCCTCGGTTCCGTTTCCGCCCCGCCGCAACATGTTGTGATACCACAACTAACGCCGGTATGGGCGCTCGGGTTGACAGGAGAGGAAGCACACCGCCCAACCCGATCAACGGGCGCGATATTCGGCCTCGACACACACCTGCCCCATGTTTACAACGGGTGCCTAGTGTAGCCCATCCCCTCCCGGCAACGCAAAGACACAAGAACCCACGGAGGTGTCTGGAGGCGGGTGGCAAGTCGCCACACGACCCATACGGCCTATACGACCCATAAAGACCCCCGCTCCCGCTCCTACAAAAAAACACACCCCCGAAAATCGAGGGTGTGATACAAAACCTGCGAAACTAAGAGGCCCCTCAGGACTTCGCCTTCTCCTGCGCTTTCGCTATCGCGCGAAGCTCGGACATGAACTCCGACACCTCCATCTTGTCCGGAACGGTTTCGCCCGGAGCCAGAGACTTCGCCTTCATCGCCTTGATGTCCGCAGGTGTGGCCACGTATTTGGTCTGACTTGCCGCATCCAGGGAAACGAGCTGCTTGCCGCCGAGGCCGTTGTAAACCAGGTAGCCTTCACCTTCGACATACTGAAGGTAGAGAACCACTTCCTCACCCGCAGAGAAGCTGGCAAATTCGCTTACCTGTGTGTCGAGTCCGCCAACTCGACCACCAAGCTGGCTGAAGGAGATGGTGGACTGCTTGTTCAGGGTACCCTTGGCCTTGTCGTCAATCTGTAAAACGATGTCAGTGTAGATGTAGGACGTGCCGCCCTCCCATCGAGCTTGCGCGCTGACTATGGTTCCCGAGACTACGTCCGTAGCACCGGCCACGAGCTGCTCGGTGCTCTGGTACTGCAGCAAGGCCTGGGCCCCGGGCGAAAGCAGCAGCCCCATGAGCAAGGCTCCCGAGATCCCGGCCAAAGCCCGCTTGCGCCTGCGAAGTCCGTAGGCAAGACCGGAAAGAAGGACCGCTACACCCATAATCATTGCGGCATTCTCCATGCACCAGTAGGCCGCGCGAACGGCCTTCACCGTAGCGCCCAACGCAACACTGTTCCCAAGAAGGAAACGGGCGGCCGAGGGCGAAATCTTGTAGTAGGAATCAACAATGAAGCTGCCCAGCGACGTCTCCATAAGAACCGTGTCGCGGAGGGAGCGCACGCTATTCGCGCCCGCTGCCGCGTCGCCCAGCGCTTTGGCGCCACCGCCGGCGGCCACGGAACTCACGACGTTGAGGATACACACATCGTTCGGATCGCCGAACATGGGATCGCTGCCTACGATCTCCTCAATGGTGCGTTCCGTATCCGTGCTGACGAGTGTTCCGCGCTCGAAATCCCAAACAAGTGGCGTTCCAGCGTCCTTGTTCGACACATCGATAATATTCTCGACTTCATGGAAGACTTCAGACGGATAGGTGTTGAACACGGCGGAGCGCTGTCCGATATTGTCAAATTCCTCCACCGCAAATCCAGGAGGCGCCTGACGATCATAGCCCCCGCCATTAAACGGCGTCATGCTGAAGGTGTAGGTGGCGTTGATCGTACCCGATTCAGTTTCGAGCGTCTTCCAGAGATTGTTAATCTCGAACTTCCCATCCCGCTCGGTATTTTCCGGAATCTCGTAATATGCGGTAAAGGCACTGAAAAGCGGCACGCGCGGGGTCGTCTCGTCATTGTCCACGTCGGCCCAGGCCACAACGTGCGCGCTTGCCACCTGGATCGAAGGGAGGCCGGTGCCCGGGCGAGTGCGGGTACGCGCTTCGCCGGACAAGTCAAAAAACAGGTCCTGACTGCCGCGGGGATAGAGCCAGGATATGGCCGAAATATCGTCCGGAGCCAGATCGGCGCCGCCGCCCTCTAGGCCGCCGCCTTCAGTCGTGACGTCAAAGATAAATGGAAACATGGTCGGCGTAACGCCAATACGGCGCTTCACACCCGAGATGCTGTGAACCATGGCCGCCGTTTCGATCAGACTGTCACCGCTCTCGGTGAGATTGTTCAGCGGTGTATGGCCCAAGCCATAAAAATGGCCCATCTCATGCACAAGCACGCTCTGGAGATCACCAAGCGGCTCTTCGCCCAGCACCTGCGGGCGCACGGTGTCGGCGACGATAATAACGTCGTTGTCCACGATATTGCCGGAACTCACCAGATAGGATTCACTGGGCGTATCGATAATTACATCGTCGACCGCATGGATATATACGTTAACGCCGAGCACACCCGCCGGGAGCGCAAAAATCACATCGGCAGGGTCCGGCTCGACATTCTCGTCCGGTAGTCCGTCCCCGTCCAGATCAACCGTGCTGGTGACCTGCATCACAATGGTGTTCTGCAGGTCGGCGTCTCCGCCCGCGATGACCGGATCTTGAAACAGCCCTATTTCGTCCACGGACGCAAAACTCTGAGGCACACGCTCCCACACGGCAAAGGACTCGCGTACGATTTCGAGCTCCGCCTCGCTGAATCCGCTACGTCCATTTTCAATCAGGACGGGAACGCCTTCGGTCTCTTCAACGCGGCCATTATTGTTCGCGTCGAAATCGTTCACTCGATGCTTCTTTATGCGAAGCACGTCGAACTGGTCAAAGCCACCCAGCGGAAAAATAGCCCAGGTATTGGTGGCGAGTAACAGGCCACCGGCCAGTACCGCCATTCCTAAGTGTCGTCTACGCGAGATCACGTATCCATTTCCTTTCATGCCAGCTACTTCCTTCCCCGGGGGCTGAAATCTACTGATCGAATCTATTCAAGCGACCGCGCGCCGAAGCGCGCGGCCGCATAATCCTCTACACCCGGCTACGGGCACCCTTGCTCCGGAGGCCGAAGGCCAGGCCCGCGACTACCAGGGCCAACAACAGGAGGTCGCCGAAGGGCGACGTCAAGCCGCCGCCGTTCGGACCGCAACTGAAGGGCCCGATATTCGGCTTGGCCACCGGATCGCTGACGAACTCGAAGCCATTCAGCTTGATGGCCTCCATCCCGTTCGTATTGTTGACCACCGTGACGCTTAACTGGCCGACTTCAGCAAAGCCACCCGTCGGGAAGCCCAGGCTGATCTCCGTGCCTTCGCTGTTCACGGCAAGAATCGGCATCAGTGTTTCGCCGAAGCGCACGACCATGTTCTCACGGGCGCCGAAGTTCTCGCCGATGACCGTCACCGGGAAGTCGGTCTTCCTGGCCTTGGCCGGTGTCACGCGGGTGATGACCGGGGCCAGATCGCTCGTGCCGTCAACCAGGGTGAACAGGTTGGAACGGCTGGCTTCCTTGCCCGTGCTGGTATTGCGGACAATCAGGACGATGGGCGGCTGAGGCGCGTCTTCGGCGCGGGTCGAAATGGTCACCGAGATGCTGGTGTCCGTCGCCTGATTCACCGTCACATTGTACCCCGTCAGGATGACTTCCGGCTTCGTGCCGAAGCCCGAACCGTAGATCACAAAGGTGAAGGGGTTGCTCTCCAGGGTCTGGGCCGGCAATTCCGAGGTGGACGCAGAGTTGATCACGACCGAAGTCGGGCCCGTGGGCTCCTTCCGCGCCGTGAGGATACCCGAGCGCTTCTTCTGGTTGGAGTGCGTGCGCACCCAGTTGAAGCCGCTGTTGTCCACTTTCGCGCCCGGCTTGTTGCCGTCCATGAAGTACCGCACCTGCTCATCCTTGAAGATGGAGACGAAGCCGACGCCGCGGTTACCCCACGGGAATTCCTGGAACTTCTTATAGTCTTCGCGTTCCGCGCCATTCAGGCGGAAGAACACGTAGGGATCGGGCTCCGTGGGCGTACTCGGGCCCCAGGAAACGATACCCATGCGGAAGTTGTCGTCCACCTGCATGCCTTCGGAGGCCCGGACCACGATAAAGAAGTCGGACTCCGCATTTTCACCTTCCCACGACGCGGGCACCCACTGGCGATTGCGCGGCAGCTTGCTCACGTCGTCGCAATTGAAGCCGGTACCCGGCAGGGAGAAGACAAACTTGACCTGGGGCGCGTCGCCGGAAATACCGGACAACTGGGGCGCCCCATCGAGGCTCAGCGGGATATCAATATCCGGATCGAAGTGGCCGTTGCGGTTCTCGGGATTGAAATCGTTGTCCCGATAGATGGCCACGCCGCTCAGGCGCTGGTCGCGGTTCATGGGCAGTAGATCGGTCACCACGTCGAAGTCGGCGCTGTTCGACTCGTTGTAGAACTCGACGACCACCTGTTCCAGGAAAGTCGGGTTCTGGACGATCTTCCAAGCGCCGTCGCGCGGCTCGCCGCTCAACAGCGTCAACGCGGTTGCCGAGTTCGCGGTGATTTCATACGCCTCATAGCGCGAGTCAATGAGGTAGTCGCCGACAAAGGCATTCGTGGTCCAACTCGCGCCGGACACCGTGAATACGCCGTCGGTACCGAGGCCCGACGAGCCCTGCGCCCGTACGCCATCCGCCTGGTTTGTGGAGGCGTCCAGACCAAGAGTCGCTACCGCCGCGCCACCAATATTCATGGTCGCGGTGAGGCTTGTGAGATCTTTGATCTTCAGCGGAACGTTTGTCGTTACCACGTCGTGGCCGATGAAGTCCTGCACCGGACCTTCTTCCGGACTGCTCTTGGTCAATGCGCCGGCGCTCGCCCGGCCCGTGGGCACGAAGCGGATGCCCGCATCGCGCTGGCCTTCCGCGCGACCCGGCAAGGTCGCCGGGACCACCACGCGGAATTGTTCGTTGGCGCTCGCAAGCTCGGACAGTTTCACCGTCACGAAGAGTTCGTCACCCGGCTGAGCGGCTTCCAGATCCAGTGCCTTGTTGGCGACCTGGTTGCCCTTGCCCAGTTCAATGCGGAGCTTGTCCGGCAGGGTGAAGTCGATCTCGGGGAACTCGTCCACCGCGATATCGAGCAGGCTTTCCTCTCCGTCCGTACCGGTCACGAAGTACTCCGTGGAGTCGAGGAGTGCCGTGGTGTTCGGCAGGGTGCTGCCGCTCCGCTCGTACTCTTCCTTCAGGCGGTGCCGGAGACCGGCGCCTGCGCTGGTCGGGCGGGCAAGGAAGTCGAACCAGTCGAAGACCACCACGTTGTTAAGGTTCGGATTGCGTGCTTCATAGGCCGGCTGCCAGGTATCCACGAGCCAGTCCGCCCATTGACGCGCGAGATCGGCCTCGGCATCCGAGGTCTGCCCGGCCGGAAGGGGCGGGGCCGTAACCACTACGAAGAGCATGTCCGGATTGGCCTCGAAGATGGCTTCGAGGGGTTTATACACTTCGCCGTTTCCATCGGTATAGATACTGCCGCTACCGGCGCCATCCGGGTGTTGGAACACAGCCTTGTAATTCTCCAGCGTCATGGCCTCGCTGAAGGGGTTGCCCGGCGCGGTGCCCGCGCCTTCCAACTGGTTGGTGAAGGAGTCGCTGTTGAACATAACCACGCGGTTGAATCCGTTGGCGGTGTCGCGATCGCGGATCCCTTTGAAGTAGTCGTTGAACCACAACAGCCAGTGGCGGATATCTGTGAAGTTGCCCGGTGTCGGCTCCATGGAGTCGGGACGTCCCGAATCCGCACTGACATCGGAGAGCTCGCGGATGTCATTCCGCTCGTCGATGTATTCCTTCTCGACGAGTGCGTCATCCAGCCCGCCGCTGGTCAGCCACTGACTACCGGCACCGTGATGGATGTACACCAGGTCGTCCGTGACGCCGTCACCGCCGCCACCACCGCCGCCGCCACCGCCGCCGGATCCTGTGCCGCCGCCGGAGAAGCCTTCGCAGACAAAGAGGTAGTCAACGTCGAAGGTCGTGCCTTCTTCGTCGTTGTGCGGTACGGGCCACAGCGTGGCCAGATTCATCTTCAGCACCCACGCCTTGTCCACGTCGTCGATCAACTCGTCGCCGTTCATGTCGTCGGGCGTGCCGTTGCCGTCGAGGTCGACGAACTCGGGCGCGGTGGACCATTTGGCGTTGTTCAGAGGCACGATCTCTTCCGTGCTCAGGAACGTGCTCGAATCGGAATAGGACCGGAAGTCGGACTCATTCAGATAGGTTCCGCCGGATAGAATGCTCGACGTGCCCGTGTCGCTATCCTGCCAGAGCAGGACGCCGGAGTCGAGATTGATACCCGCCTGGTCCAGGGGGTAGAGATCCTTCGGGTTGAAGTTCGGACCCCAGAACGCCAGGTTGATCTCGGAGATGAATGTCTCCGAAGACGCGTTCACCACCGTGTCCGCCGTGCCCACGGCGTTGATGCCGAGCACCGGCGTGTGGTTGCTGTTGATGTCGGTGCGCTGAGCGAGAATGCGAGCCTTTACGTCCTCGTTATCCCAGTCCGCCAGGTGCGGGTACTGTCCGGGAATCAACTCCGCCGGCCAGGACGCATAGTCCGGAAGGGCGGGCTGCAAGGGGAGCTGCGCAATGGCGGAGGACCGGGGGATCTCCGTCGAATCGCCCGAGCCGAAGGGCGCGGTCTCGAAGGGATACTGACGATCGACGTCATCGGCCGCCGTATTGATCACTTCAGTCTGGCCTCCGATTTCGAAGGTCAGGGTGAAGAAGAAGATCTCCCGCTGGACGTCGATTCCGTGGAGATTCAGGAAGCGCGTCTGCTGGATGCCAAAGGGGTCCATCCAGCGGTCGAAGTAGGTTTGACCGGTCCTCTCGCTGGAGAACCCGTAACAGATGGACGACTGGAACGGAACCGCGAAGAAGATGTCCGAGAACCGCGCGTACTGCGAGTTGGACCCGTAGGTCATCTGCAGGTCGTGTACGTCCAGTCCGACGCGGATGGGCTTCGCGGACTTCGCATTCATGGTGCGTTCGTTCCACCATGGCTCGTCATAGCCCCAGCGGGAGTCATCCTGCCACAGCGTGTAGGCCTTGGTGCCATTGTCGAATACGGGACCAAGAGGCGGAATCATGCTGCTGACGTAGATACCACCTTCGAAGGTCTGATTGGTGGTGTCGTAGCGGCGCGGCTCCACGAAGGCGCGGAAGTCGGCGCCCGGCTGGATGCCCTGGCCGTCGGCCAGGCCCTGCGATACGTCCTTGAACCCGCTGTCCGTGCGGATTACCACAAAGTAGTCCGGGCTGATTTCACTCGTCGGGATATCCGTATCGGCGTCATCCGCCACAAAGGATTCATCCGGTACGGCTTCGATGCGGCCAACGCCATCGGCGCCGTTGCGACGTTCGAAGCTGTGGTTCAGGCTTATTTTCCACCACGGATCGCCACCACCGGGCGGGAAGGGGATGTACTCCCATTCCAGATCGCCGATGAACACGGGTTCCATCGGGTAGTCGCCGTTATAGGTGACTCCGACGCCGTCCGCTGCCGGGGTGGGCGGATCGAAAACTGCGTTGTTGTTCTCGTCGACCCACAGCCAAGCGCCACTGAAGGTGAGGTCCGGAGCTACTGCGATTTCGTCATCGCCGGTGTCCGGCATGCCCAGCGACTGGTTGTTCAGCCCAACGCGGGGATCGAATCCACCATTGCCGGGTGCTCCGAAGGGATCGGCGCCGATATCGGTCATGATCAGATTGATCTGCTGGATAACGGGTTGATCCTGGTCGTCGTCGCCGTCGTCAAACCGAATGCCGCCCGTCTCCGGATCGAAGAAATCGAAGTGCTCCGCAGCGGTGGAGTGGATGTTGATGTTAAGTACGTTGACCCACTCTTCGACCGCGACCAGGCGCCGCATCTCGAGGGTTTCACCACCGAGCACGCTGAGAATACGACCGGGCGTATTCCAGCGGGGCCGTGTGAATTCCGCCGTCGGCACATGGAAGAAGATGGGGTTCGCCCAGGAGTTAATATTTGGCGTATCCAGGCCGCCATCGTTCGAGCCGCGGGCGTCGTAGACTCCGAAGCTTGAGGAATAAGCCACATCGTCTTCCAGAACTTCGCCGTCAAGGAAGTTGGGCGTGTAGTCGTCAATGGGCGCGCCTTCGGCGTCCGTGGGAACACTGCCCGTTTCATCCGGCACCACCATTTCCGCGCCGATCACGGTGGTCGCCAGCGTAAGCTGGGAGCGCCACGTGGCCGATGTACGTACCGCTATAATGAAGGAGTTGCCGTCGATGGTGTTGTCACCCGTCGGCCCTGCGGGAACCAGCACTTGCGGATCCTCGGGCGTGCCCGTACCCACGAAGTCGAGGGTATAGGTCAGGTTGCCTCCGGTCGTGTCGAGGGTGGCTATACCGCCGCCCGCGGCGTCCCAGGTGGCCAGCAGGAAGTCATTCTCCACGTTGAGGTTGTTGTTGTCCTCGTCGTCGTCGGAGAAGTTTTCGTAGAAGATACCGAACTCGAGCAGGTCCGAAGGCTGCGGGCCGCCGGCGTTCACATAGCCGAGATCGGCCGATGACGTATCACTGCCGTGGATCTGATACACCAGACTCCGAAGAATGCGCTGTGCGGGTGTTTCTTCGTCCGTGCTCAGGACCAGATTTAACACCGGCACCCAGTCCGTCAGGGGAAGAAGACTCTCCCCATCGCGAATGAGATTGGTCACCTCGAAGCTGGCGGTGGGCTCTTCACCTTCGCCTTCACCCTCGCCTTCACCCTCGCCTTCGCCCTCGCCTTCACCTTCGCCCTCGCCGCCGGCGCAACCTGCGCCGGTGCACGGGCGAACGCGCACGTAGTTGGTCAATTCAATGCTGCGGGTGATCTCATCACCGGTAAGCCGGTCACGGAAGGTCACTTGCAGAATTATGGTGTAGTCGCCGGGCGCCAGATAACGATGAGCGGGGTTCTCTTCGTCGGAGGCCGATCCGTCGCCAAAATTCCAGGCGAAAGCAATCGCTTCGTAATCGGGCCCGGATTCGCTCAGGTTGGTGAACTGCACATCCAGACCATCCGCGAGGACCCCTGCGGGATCCGGCGTAATGAAGCCGTCCAAGGGCGTTCCGATCGCGTCCGCGAAGGGATAGGCCACAATTTCAATCACGTTCACCCGCGTGACGGTGTCTTCCACGCCGTTGCCATCGGTCACGGTGACGGATACGGTGTAGGTTCCCTCATCGGTGTAGATGTGCTCGTAATCGTAGCAGGTCTGAGAAGGGTTGGCCGGATCGGGCGCGTTCGCCGTGGGAGCCGAATCTTCCAGTGTCGTACCGTCACCAAAGTGCCACACTACGCGCGTCACTGTACCGGTGGTGCACATGGTGAAGTTCACGGGTTCACCCACCGTCTGTCGGTGACGGTCCACCGTGAATTCAATTTCCGGCGCCTCGCTGGAGGTGATGACCCCCGTGCGCGCGGAAACATTCGGGTTGGTTCGGATCCAGTGGCGGACGTTCTTGTCGTCCTGGCTATGATCTTCTTCGGTCGCCGGCTCAACGCGGTTTCGGTCCTTGTTATAGGTCCAATACCGTACTTCAGGGCGATCCTTGAAGTACGTGATGAAGCCAAGGCCGCGCGCACCCCACGGAAATTCCGAGAAGATATCGAATTCATCTTCACGTTGGCCGCTGGGCCCATTCAGGGCGGCGCTGAAATTGTCCGGGTCCGGTTCCGTCGGTGTCGAGGGACCCCACGAAACGATAGCGGCCCGGAAATCATCGCCCAGAGACATGTTGCGCGAACTGCGGAGCACGACAAAGAAGTCGGAACCGAATTCGGGGTCGCTATTGGCCAGGCCGAAGGTCTGGGGAACGACCTGACGCAGGCGCTTCTGCTGCGCGTAGGGCACGGAATCCCGTCCGGTCAGATTGTCCGTACCGGGTGACGAGAAGACAAATTTTACCTGGTATTCGGGTTCGCCCTGGAGGCCGATGAACTTCGGATCGTCGTCCAAGGTCAGCGGAAGGTCGATATACTCGATGTCGCCGGTGTCCGGGTTGAGGAAGGGCGGATCATAGACACCATTGGTGTTTCTCGGGTGCAGGTCGTTGTCCCGATAGAGGGATACACCGCTGAGCAGGTCGTTAAGCGGATCTTCCACGCCCAGAGGCAGCAAATCGCTCTGTGCGTCGAAGTCGCCATCGTTACCCGCGTCGTACAATTCGACAATCACCTGTTCCAGGAACGAGGGATTGCGCACGACCGCCCACGGGCTGCCGTTCGCGGGAACACCCGCCCGAAGTGTCAGCGTGGCGCCGCTCACGGCCGTGATCTCGTAGGCCTCTACGCGATTGGGCTCCGTACGCCCGTCACCATCGGTACCGTCGTCCTCGTAGAGCGCGACGAGCCAGTCTCCAACGTTTTCTGCCGTGCCGGCGAATCCGGTGGCGGTGTAGGTGTTCGTTCCGGCCACGCCGGTCGTGCCACTGGCAATCAGGTTTTCTCGACGATTCGCCGCCGCATCGATACCGAGAACGGCCGCGGGCGGGCTGCCTGGTTCAATCGTCGCCGGGAAGGTCGAGGGTACCGACGGGCCATTCAGTCCGGTCGTGACCAGCCGCACGGGAACGTTGATCGCCAGCATGTCGTGTCCGAAGTAGTCGCTCATCGCGCCTTCGTCCGGATTCACTTTGGTAAAGGAACTCACCACGGGATAGCTGCGCGGCGAGAATTCCACACCCGCAATCTTCTCCGATTGAGGCGCGCGGGACGGGAGGCGAGCGGGAATAACCGCACGGAACTCTTCGAAGGCGCTGATCGTGTTGGAGGTACGCACTACGACAAAAAGGTCGTCGCCGCGGCTGCCGCCAGAGGCGAGGGCCTTCGTGGAAGGCGCGCCAAAGTCCAGGAGCGTGGGCGCGGCCGTCCAGAAGCTCGGCCAGTTTGTGACGAGATTCGGGGCGGAGTTCTTTCCGAGCACCTGGCTTGCGGCGGCTGCGGTCCCGAAGGAGCCGTTGGGCGTGCCATCGCGATTGTCGGACTGGGGCACGGTCCATTCGTCGGCCAATTCGAGGGTAAGTACCCAGGCCCGGTCGGAAAGACCATCGAATCGCGCCTGATCTTCCACCGAAAGGCTGGCCCGGAAAGCGTCGACCTCGGCCTGGACATTCTGGTCGCCCGTGAAGACGATGCCGTCACCGCTCAGGTCATCGGCTGCGAACTCACCCGTGTTGGGATCAAGTTTGCCATAGAGATTGATTGGTTCGGGTTCTGTGGGCCACTGAAGGCTGCCCGGCTCCACCGGGACAATCCGGTCAGTGAATACGGGGTTAACATTGACGTCGTTGAGCAGCGGGCCGTCGAACACGCCGCTGCCGTTGGAGTCTTCGTAGACCAGCACGCCGGAGGCGAAGAGCTGTCCATCCTCGTCAAGCGACGCGAGGTCCAGCGCGTCGAACTCGGGACCCCAGAAGGCCACCGTGATGCTGTTTATCGAGAGGTTCGGGAAGCTGTTGACATTCAGATCGTCCGCACCAACGACGTTGATGCCGAGCATGGCGGTCGGTGCCGACTCGAAGCTGGCATACTGCTTCAGCCAGCGCGCGGCGCGCAGCCCCTGATCGGCGGGCAGGACATCGTGGTCCAGACCGGCGGGCCAGTTGCCGACTCGGGGGAATTCGCCTCGGACGAGGGTGTCTTCCACGATCATCCATTTTCCACGGCGGACCGGCTCGTTGAGCGGCACACCAAAGGGGTGCTCGCGCAGGGTGAGCGGCGAGCCATCGGCTTGGAACTGATCAATGTACATGCGGTGGCCGTTGATCAGGGTGAGCGCGTTGCCCGTGTTGCTCGCTATGCGCGCACGACCGCCGTACTCGTCCACCAGCCACATGCCGGACACGTCGCCGATTGCGCCGTATTGGGCTTCGTTCGCCTCGAAGATGTAGACGTCGTCGGAGTAGGTGAATTCGGTCGTCGAGGTACTCGGGTGGTGGTAGTTCTCGTTCGGCATCGCGCCTTCCGAGGCAAGATACACTTCACCTGAATTACCCGCGTTGACCAGTCCGTTGAAGGCCGGCCATGTATCGTAGCGCGGCAGGGTCGGCTGCTGCGGCGGATTCGGGAAGAAGACCGAGCGGGGATCGTTCAATTGCGCGTCGATGGCATCGCCGCTGAGTTTGAACGGAACCGTCTCGAAGGCATACTGGGCCGCCGTGAGCGAATCATCCGCCAACAGACTCTGGCCGAGCACGTTTACGCCCGTGGCCGTCAGGTCGTCCGTGATGTCCGGCCAACCGCCCGCGTTGTAGATGTCGTAGAAGCGGGCTTCCAGAATGCCGAGGGGGAACAGCGAGGTTCCGTCGAAATCGTTCGAAAGCGTGTCGGTACCTGCCATCGCCGGGTCATGCCAGAGGCTGTCCCAGGTACGGAGGGGCTGGTTCCGACGCCCCAGATAGGAGCTGAAAATAATGTCCGGATTGACGAACCAGGTCGCCACCAGGTTGCCATCGCCATAGGGAGGCCGCGCCAGAAGGCCCTTGGGCGCCTGACCCATCTGGATGAAGGTCTCTTTGGCGTACAGGTTGTTCGTGCTGTAAGTCAACGACAAGTCGTGAACTTCGATACCGGACCGGATCGGTTTTACGGTGTTCATGTCGTGGAAGCGTTCCGGCCACCAGGGTTCGGCATCAAAGGCCGTTGCCAGCGTGGGACACGGGTATACATCCGGCGGGCAGACGTAGCTCGTGCGTGCGTCGTCGTGGGGGTTGGTCAACTCCGCCTCGGTATCCCGGAGGGGATCGATGACGGTGCCGGACGCATAGGGGTACCCCGCCTCGATGCGGGGATCCTGCGCGCGCAGATAGTTGATCTGGTTGTCAAACCAGACGCCGCCATCCCAGTGACCGTTTTCAACCGGCTGGGAGTTTGTGGCGCCCGTTCGACCCGTGTTCCACCGGCGCGGTTCGACAAAGACGCGGGAGTCGGCGCCGAGCGCCAGGGCGGTACCGTCACCGGGCACGCCGGAAGCATCGGTAAAGCCGCTGTCCGCGCGAACCGTTACGAAATAGTCCGCCTGGGGGTTACGGGCTGGCGGAGGATCGGGCAACGGTTCGAGGTAGCCCACGGGCGTATCCCCGGGGTTTCTGCGCCGGTCACCGGTCAGGAGGAAGCGGAGTTTCCACCAGGGATCGCCGCCACCGGGAGGAAAGGGAATATACTCCCATTCCAGCAGGCCCGGCTCAACTACGCCGCCAGCGCCGATGCTGCCCGGCACCATGGGGAAGTCGCCACCCACACTGAAGTCCGTGCCGCCTTCCACATTCTGGGGAACATCGAATATACCGTTGTTGTTCGTGTCGTGATAGACCCAGACACCGTTGTAGGAATAGTCAACGTTGCGCGCGACCTCAACCGTTCCGCCACCTTCCGACGTCATGGTGTCGAGTCCCGTTCTCGGGTCCAGACCACCGTTTCCGGGGGGGCCAAAGGGGTCGCCGTCGATATCCGTCATGATGATGTTGATTTCGCGCAGGGCCACCGCATTGGCGTCCGCCAGGGGATCGTCGACGCCGAACTGGGTTCCGTGTGCGTTGATTGCAAGCACCGGTACCCACGTCTCTATCGCGAAGAGCTCGCGGAGGTCGAGCCACTCGCCGGTTACCGCGTTTACCATGGTGTCGCTGATATCCCAGCGCGGGCGGATATGTTCGCCAAGTGGCGTGTACACCGCGTTGTGGTGATTGACCCGGCTGTACTGCTGGACCGGGTTGAAGATCCCCCAACCGGTCGGATCCCAGATTTCGAAGGAGGACGAATAGCCCGCTTCCTCGAAACCGATTTCACCATCGGTGAAGTTCGGGGAGTAGGTGTCGAGCAGGGTGCCGTCTTCATTCCGTGGCACCAGTTGGACTTCCGTGCCTTCGTCGTACGCGGCGTTGGGCACGTAGGGTTGCATCTGCGCACCGCGGATGACCACGCCTATGGTCTTGCCCGAGGTCCACGCACTCGACATGCGGACCGCGACGATATAACCATTAAAGGGCTCGGGACCGGCGGTTATCCACTGATTACGGGGGAACTTGGGATTGGTTCCGTCCGCTAGCGGGTAGTCCGTGAAGGGATCGGTCGGCGCAAACGCCGCCTGGTTCGGATCAAAGGTAAAGTTCAAATCGTAAAAATTGTCGTTAATCCGGAAGTTGCGACCACCGGGGCCCGCGACCAGGTTTCCCGCATTGAAGAACGAGTGGTTCGCGGAGGGGAAACGCGGAAAGGGCATTTCATAGGGGAAGCCGTGGGCATCCCAGGTGATGAGGGGTGTAACCGGGTCGAAATTCGAACCGTCGGTAAAGGCGCCGTCCCACACGCCGTCTGGACCGTCTTCGCCGTTATCACGGAAAATAGCAAACTCAAGGAAGTCCGTTTCCGAGGGAAGGAGCGGGTTCGGGTAGCTGGGATCGGCCGCATGCAGGTCGCCCGTAACTTCAAACTGCAGATTCGTGAGGGTCCGGGGCGCCGGATCGTCCACAGCATAGGTCATGTCGAAGGAGAACAATGGGACCCAGTTGTTCAAGGGGAAGAGGCCCGCATCGTCTGCCGCCCCGATGATAGATTCGGCATTGAAATTGGCCGCGGGGGGGGCTTCGCCCGCCGTCGTCACAATGATTGAGCCCACAAAGGCCGCTCCACCGGCGGGGCAGCGGCTGCCATCTTCAAAGTTCAGCCGAATGCCGACGTCGTAGGCGCCCTCGGGCAGGGGGTTGGAGGCCTCGCCGCTTGTGCCGTCCGTACGGAAGCGTCCACCGTTGATCGAAGCGCTGACATTGGACGTCACGTCATAGTCAAAGCCACCCTCGGCGTTCGGGTCCTGACTGCGGATCTGCCACGTGATGGTCTGCAGTCCGGGGATGACCGGATTTCCGGCAAAGGTGGATTCGTTGGTGAGGGTGACCGTCAGCGGAGCGGGGCCAGTGGCGGGCTGAATGCCGACCGCAAAGACCAACTGGGAGCAGTCAACTTGCTTGTCGTCATCCGTCGCACCAATCGTTGCGAACTCCGCCAGAGCCAACTCCGACGCGCCTGCGGCCAGTTGGATCTTGGGCGCGTCCGGGTCGGCGGTGGGCGTTGGGTCCACTGCGATTTGAATGTCGGGCAGGAGCGGATCCTGGGTCGCGCGCTTAATGGGCTTGACCGTCAGTACGGGCTGTGCCTCCGACTCCGGGGAGAGGGCCGCCTGGATCTCGGGCGATGGATTCTGCGCGGGTTCCGGGGCGGCGGGCTGCGGCTCGACTACGTTGGCCACCGCGGTCACCGTCGAATCACCGACGGCCTCCACGGCACTGGGGCTGCCGTACTGCCACACCGATACCCCGAATACCAATAGACCCGTTAGGGTTAAGCCTGCCAAGGCGCCGTGCATCTTGCTCACGTTTGAACTCTCCTCCGGCGGAAAATAAGACTTCCCCTCACAGCGCGGTGCCATGGGGGTAAAACATCAATTGTGTACCGTGGGTATCACCCATGCCCGACAACGCACCCGAAAAACACACTCCCCCGATTCGGGCCATGTCTTCCAGAAAGCCGACCGCCACGGAGAGGGCCGAAAAAGGACCCATCCGTCGGCACGACGGCGTCAAACGTTGCAAAACCATAAATGTCCCCAATTTGTTTCCCGTTGTTTATAGCATAGGCGGCGCAGCGTGTCAATAGTAAAACCCGCTGCAATTCCCGATACCACTATAAGTTATGGCCTGTTGGCCGGTTAGGGTCTCGGCAGTATTCTTGCTATTTGTCAAGCAATTATTCCGCCGGACTGGTCGCCGGGGCCGACCCCTCCGCAGGGCGAATTCCCGACACCGCCGCCGACACCGCCTCCACAAAGGTCTGATTAATCCGAAACACACCGGATCGCGTCGCCGTCCGGGCAAAACGCTGCTGGTCGATATTCGGCACCACTGCCCCGATGGTCAGTGGACCCAGCGTCACCGGTGCTCCTCCAGTCTCCTCCGGCGCCAGCGTCACCGAGAAGGTAAACCGCGGCGCCTCAAACCCATAAACCGCCGGATCCGCCTCCAGACCCTCCTCCGCACCCATGAACCGCAGTTCGGAAACCGCCTTCAACAGGTTATCGGCATCGGACTGGTTTGGCATGAATCGATTCTCCGGCGACACCACCAGCCATCGATTATGCAATTTTTCGAGCTGATAATCCACCCCGTCGAATTGAAAGTTCATTTTCTCCGCCCGGGCCACGGGAAAGCGCAGTAGAGCGCGCATCCGGAAGGCCTGCGCATCGGTCAAAAGAAAGCCGATTCGCTCCGCTTCAATGCCCGCAATTTCACCAGCGCTCGTGAGCGCGAGGTACTGTCCCGGCTCCGCCGCGTTCGGGGTGAGACGAATTTCCACAGGTGTTTCGGTGCCCGCCAGGTATAGCTTCAACTGGACCTCGGGCGTCTCCAGACCGTTTTCGGCGGGCGTCCCGGGGAAAAAGCGGGCCGCCTCCAGCATCTTCAGCGCGCTGATATAGCTGGATACGTACTGGTCGTCCGTGTCGTCCAGCGGCGGGTCGGACATCGTCCAGATACCCTTGTCGTCCTTCACCAGCGTGTAGGTGTGGCCGCGGCCGTTGTACTCCAGCCGGGTGATGTCCTTGGCCGCCTGGGTCATCAGGCGCCGTTCCCGGAGTGCATTGACGGACTTGGGAAAGAGCGTGAGGATATGTCCGTCCATCATGAAGACGCCGGGCTCGCCCACGCGCTGGACGTAGACGCCCCCCTCTTCACCCGCCATCCCGGTATTGCCAAAAAGGAAGGTCTGTGGATGGCCCTCTTTCCCGTCGACCAGGGTGATCCGCGCCGACGCCGGATCAAGACCGTAGTCGGCCAGGGATTCCGGATTGTCGATAAAATTGCGACCGCGGGCGAATTGGATTTCCCCGACGAGTTCGTTAACCTTTTCCTGGTTGGCCGCCGTGGACACGGGAGCGACCTGCGCCCAGGGCTGATCGCCGTCGGGGCGCTCCATGACGATGATGGCCTCGGATTCCTCACCCAGGGGCGGCGGATTCTCGTATTTTTTCTGCTCCTCGGCCGTCATGATGCGGGCAAACTCAAAACGCACAATGGGCGCATCGCGATTGTCCACAACAAAGGCATCGCGCAACTGGTCCAGGGGGCGATCCAGCTCGAACACGGTACTCTTGTTTACAAGGAAAACTGGCCCCTCGTCGAGTCGGGCATAGCGGTAGGTCTGGGTGGGCTCCAGGTAGCCGAAGCGCAGGGTCCGGGGTGTGTCCCCGGATTCGAGGGTCACGGTGAGGCGCGGAATGGCGAGCCCGAAGCCCTCCAGATCGAGGGCGTCCGGGGAAAGATAACGCTCGCTCTTAATCCCCGCCGCGTTGTTCGCCACTCGGTTCCAGAGCTCATCCAGGGCCTTGATCTGCGGGTTGGGCACCACGATCGCCCACTCCCCCGGCGCTGTCTGTTCGCCCGTTGTCGGCTGTTCGTCCAAGCGGTGTACGGTCAGTTTCTTGACCGCCTCTGGCCCGAAATCGAAGACTTTCTTGGCTTCCTGGACGGTCTGCTCTTCTTTTTGGTCGGCCCATTGCATGCCAAAATAGAGGCCTATCAGCAGCACCAGCGCGAAACCCAGTTGCACGGTATGGCGAAATTTCATCGGTATTTTCTCCGCAGAAGGAAGGCGGCCAGGCCGGCGCCGGCAATGAGCTGGGCCGTGAGCAGCGTGCTCACCCAGACGATGGCCCGCTGTTCACCCTCATTAAGCACAATGGGGGGATCCGTCTTGCCCGAGGGCCGGATCGCAATCAGGTCCTCGCGCTCGGTCAGCCACGCCATGGTGTTCATCAAGAGGTTCAGGCTGCCCTGGGTTTCCGTAATCAACTGGCCGTTCGTCGCAAAATCGGAATCGCCTATCACCACGATCCGGCTTGTCACGGGCTGGCCCGTGTCATCCACCGCGTCCGTCTTGCGCACGGCTGATGCCGCGATGGACAGGGGGCCGCTCTTTTCATCGCTGCCCTTGGTCGCTTCGCCTTTTTCTTCCAATGCTTCCAGGTTGGTCTCGCCCCAGTAGTCCGGCGTGCTCCGGATGATTTCCTCCACCACCACGCCGTCGGGCACCTTGACGCTGGTTCCCACCGAACGCGCGGTATCGATGAGCAGCGTGCGGTCGAAGCCGCCCGTGATGGGATGTTCCTTGCGGAAGGAGCCGGTATATTCCATAAAGCCGGCATCCACGTCTTCAAAGGGCTTGTCGTCGTTGCGCAGTTCAATTTGCCAGGGCTTTTCGCGGCCCTGGGTCATGAGCATGTCGCTGCCTATGACAATGCCGTAGCGCTCTTCCAGCCAGGGGCGTAATTGCTCGCCCTGGCCCAGGCCCTGGGTCACCGATTTCCACGGTTCCAGCATCATCAACAACCGCCCCCCTTTTTCGAGGTAGGCGTCAATGGCCTTGATTTCCATCGGGTGAAGATCGCCCCGGGGATTGTTGATCACGAGCACGTCGATTTGCTGGGGTATCTCGGGCGCGCTGATCTTGATGGCCACACGACCGATATTGTAGGACTCTCCATTGAGGAGGTTGCCCAGCACCGATCCGCCCTTCTGGGGATCTTCGTCGCCGATGTCCCGCTCCTGGTGCCCGGTGAGAAAGCCCACATGGAGCTCCTTGTTCCGCAGCACGTTAATCAGGGCATTGGTGAAATCGCGCTCTTCCAGCCGGGGGCTGCCCCCGGACAGGGTAATCACGCGCTGACGGTTGCCCGCCTTTACCACGATGGTGCCCTGAGGGGAGACATGGGTCAGGCCCATGGACTGCAACCGGGGCATCTCCACCTGGGGGTCGATTTCTTCCACCTTGATCAGGTCGGTGTATCCCTGGCACTGCTCCAGAAATCGAAGGGTCTTCTGGCGCGCGATCCACACCAACTCGTCGTCCACGCTGAGGAAGAGACACATCACCTGCACCTCCTGATTCATGGTCTGGAGCACCTGCACGGTCTGGGGGGCCAGATCGCGGCGGCCTTCCTGGGTTAGATCCCAGGAGGCGTCCCAGCCGGAAATGAACACGTACAGTGTGATGCAGATGCCGAGGAAAAACACGGTGGACAGCGCGGCATTCACCCCGCCCGCGGCCCAGCCCTCCCAACCGGCACTGCCCGCCAGCCCGAGCACGGACATGACCAGCCAGACGAGGCCCAGCCCCAGTCCCAGCAGGAGCGCGCCCCAGGCCACGGCCATGTAGGCTTCCTGTTGCCACACCAGAAGGTTAACGGCCACCGCCAGGAAGAGCAGGGCTGCAATCCCGGTAAAGGTTCGTATTGATTTCAAGGGTTCAGCCTCTCCAATTCCGGCTTTCCAGCGCGCGGAAGGTCAAAAACAGGAAGAACGCGCTGAAGAGCACGTAGTAGGCAATATCCAGGGGCTGCACCACGCCAAGGGCCATATCCCGGGCATGGGCGTCGATGGGCAGCTCCACCACCAGACCGCGAAAAACGCGATAGAAGAAGGCGATGAAGGTGCGCAATCCTGCGGGCCAGCCTTCGGGTACGGGGCTTTCCGCAGGCATATCCTCGCCCAGATTCCCCAGTATAAACAGGATGAGGGTGGCCCCGAAGGTGATGGTGCCGGACATGATCTGGGTCTTGGTGACCGACGAGACGAAAAGCCCCAGACTAATGCAGGCCGCGCCCATGAGAAACACGGTCAGAACACCAAACACGAGGACGGGGGGCTCCACATTGTCCACGAACCATCCCATGATACACAGATTGACGCCCACGACGAGCATCATGACGCCCAGCACGCCCAGCGCCGCGAGGTACTTGCCGAAAATGATCTCCCGGTCGCGCAGCGGCTGGGTGAGCAGGAATTCGATGGTGCCGCGGTGCCGCTCCTCGGCCAGGAGCCGCATGGTGAGCAGGGGCGCGAGAAACATGATGAGCATCCCGCAGAAGACCAGGTAGGGGCTTAGAAAGGTCTCCTCAAAATCCGGCACCGCCGTATACGCGTACATGGTCGGGTTCTGGGTGATATCGGAGTGCGTGATGAACGAGATGGAAAACGACATCCCCGCGATTACCGCAAACATGCCCACCACCACATAACCCACGGGGGTAAGGAAAAAAGATTTGAACTCGCGCTTGCAGACGGCCCAGGTGTTTCTCATGCGCTCGCTCCCGCCGGCAGGGCCGCGCGATCCGCCGCCACCACCTTGATAAACAGTTCTTCGAGGCGTTTACCGCCGTCGTCCAGGTTGTCCAGCTTTGTCTCGGCCACCACATGGCCCTGGTTGATGATGATGGCTCGCTCGCAGAGCATGGCCACCTCGGGAAGGATGTGGGTGCTGATGAGCACGGTGTGCTTTTCCCGAAGGCCCTTGATCATCTGGCGAATCTCCACAATCTGCGCCGGATCCAGCCCCACCGTGGGCTCGTCCAGAATCAACACCGGCGGGCTGCCAATCAGGGCCTGGGCCAGGCCCACCCGCTGCTTGTAGCCCTTGGACAGGTTGCCGATGATCCGATTTTCCATGTGGCTCAGGCCGCAGCGGGACAGGGCCTCGCTCACCTCGCCTTTGCGCGCCTTCGCGTCCACACCCTTCAGCTCGGCCACATAGCGCAAAAAACTGGACACCACCATCTCATCATAGAGGGGCACGCGCTCGGGCAGATAGCCAATGCGCCGCTTCACCTCCAGGGGATTGGCGTGGACCTCAAAGCCCGCGATGCGCGCTTCACCCTTCGTCGCGGGCATGAACGCGGTCAGAATCCGCATGGTCGTGCTCTTGCCCGCGCCGTTGGGCCCGAGAAATCCGATGATCTCCCCGGCATCCACGTGGAACGAAACGTCCTGCACGGCGGCTATGGGGCCGTAGTACTTGGTGAGGCCCTGAACGTCAATCATTACGGTTCTCCGTCAAAGTGACAACATCCTGCCAAAAGCCGATGGTCGAAAAGTGCTCAAAGTATGAACTGCTCGCGCAATGCCCAGACTATTATTTACTGTTACCCGGTAAATTCCGCAGGGAGCACCAGGTAAATTATGCCGAACAATGCGTTCCATTTTGGACCGAGGCGATATATTCGACGCACTGCGAGCCACTTAGTGTATGGCTCTAAAGGAATTTAAATCAAATCAACAGGGGGTTGCCAGCGTTGGCATGGTTGATGCTTTGATTCTGAAGCATGAAGTAGTTGCAGAAAGGCAGGCAAACCATGGTAGTTCAATGTTGCGTGTGCAAGAAAATCCGGACCGACGGCGTGTGGCGGATCTCCGACCTCAGCACGACACGGTTCGAGGAAGTCAGCCACGGCTATTGCCCTTCCTGCGCCGATGACGCCTTCCGGGAGGTCCGGGAGTACCACCGGCACAATTTTCGCGGTTTCGCTTCCGCCAAGGCAGCCAACTCGTGATTCCCTGTTTCGACCATAGTCTCACGCCTTCACCCCAGCGGGGGCCGAGGCGGCTCCTCGAAGTAACGATGAAAGTCCTCGGAAAGTTGATGGTAGTCAACATTTTTTATGGCGGCCTCCTGGGACGAGCTGCTGTACGTGTTCCAAAAGAGGACCTGCTCGTTTTCCAGTACGCCTGACGCAGCGTCGGCCAGGAGGCAGGCCAGCGCCTTGCCTGTATACGTCCCCTCCAGCAACACCCCCTCCATTTCCTGAACGAGCCGCACTGCGGCCGTACCGGCCTCGGTCGGTCGGGCATAGCCCTCCCCCAGAAACTCATCCCGCAGGTTGAACTGTGACTCGGGAAAGGGAATCACGGGAAAACGGCGATCGGCACGGCGGAGCAGTCCCTGGGTTCGTGCATATAGCTTCCGCGCCTTCTCGGGCGTCGTGTAGGGGGCCGTGGTGACCCGAACAGCGACGACACGGGTCCTGAGACCCGCAGCCGCGAGGCCCAGAAGCAGGCCGACGCAGGTGCCCATGGTGCCGGAGGCCACATAGATGCAATCGGGCTCGGCGATGAGCCCCGCCTCAATCTGTTCGCGCAATTCGAAGGCCGCATTCACAAAGCCCACGACGCCGAGGGGCGCACTGCCTCCGGCGGGAATGATAACGGGCCTCCCCAATCCCGACTGGCGCCGCTCGATGACTTCCTGTATCGTCCCTGCGGACACCATCTTGCGACCGCCGAATAGCCGGAGGGTTGCTCCCGCCGCGTGGCCCCGAAGCAGGTTGCGCTGGACATTCGGGGCGTTCTGCTGGGGGACCATCATGGAGATGGCCTCCATGCCCAGTTGCCGGGCATAGATGGCCGTGGCCAGGGCATGGTTCGAGCCCGCGGCGCCAAAAGTCAGCACCGAAGAAGCTCCAAGCGCCCGGGCGCGCGCAAGCAGGAACTCCAGCTTGCGCACCTTGTTGCCGCCATAGGCCTCGCCGGAAATATCATCGCGCTTCACATGGAGTCGGCCTATACCCCCCGCTGCACCCAGTACAGGCCAGGGCTCCACGGGGGTGGGCAGAGAAGCCAGCGCCACATGGGGCAGGGATTCTCCCAGTTGGGGATAATGTTGAAACAGCGGCAGCACGGGGACACTCCGTGAATCAGGAATTAAGAATTACGAATTGAATGCGACGGCACTTACGCCGCGCGGCGAGGCCGTAGAGTAACCCTTGCGCGCCCTTCGCCGCCACTTGACAAGGGGGGACAGCAGCCGACCGGCTCAAGTCGTGCGTGCTACAATGTGAACGCCCGGACGGTCGGGGGTCGATGATCCGCCGCAGGCGGGCTGTACCCTAGAAGAATCGCCGCGAACAGTGACTACGCAGGATGAGCATAGACTGCTTCGGGGAGAGCCACCGCCTGGCTACGACTCGATTCCAAACTCGCCAATATGTGCCAGGCGATGCAGTCCCCGTGTGTGTGGATGCAGTCCCCAATTCACCATTCACTATTCCTCAATCTTCACCCGCGGGTGGGCCTTGAAAAAGGCCCAGATGTACTCCGAGGCGTTGAGCGCATAGCTCGTGGGGCCGACGAGTGCCTCATCGTAGTTCTCCGCGCTCCCGGGCCAGGTGTGACCCCCGCCGGTGACGGTGCACAGGGCGACCCCGATGCCTGTTTCGCAGGGGGTGTAGGTGTTGAGGAGAATCTCCCCGGTCTCTCCGTCCACCGGTGGCACAATAGAGACCACGGGATCCCCGCTGCACCCACCATAGCCCGCCCAGTGTTCCGCATTTTTCAACGCGGAGAGGTAGAAGGGGCTGCGGGGCCCCTCCTGAAGGCCCCCCTCGTAAGGCACGATGGGGTCTGCGGTGCCGTGGATCAGCAGCACGGAGACGGGCGCGCGGGGCTCACACCCATAGGCATTGACCTTTTCCAGGCTGCCCATGACGGGCGCGATGGCGGCAAAAACGTCGCTGTGGCGGCAACCCATGAGCTGGGTCATCATGCCGCCGTTGGAGGCGCCGGTGAGGTAGATGCGATCGGGATCGACGTTGTAGCGCTCTTGAAGGCGTTCCACCAATTCGAGGATGAACTTCTCGTCGTCCACAAACTTGATACCGCCGGTGTTGCCGTCGATATCGGAATTCCACGAAACGAGAATGCCATCGGGGTAGGCGACAATGAAACCTTCGCGATCGGCGATGGCGTCGAAACCGGTGAGGGCCTGCATGCGCCTTCCGGTGTCGGAGAACTGATGCAGCGCGATCACCAGTGATGTGGGCACTTCCGGATCGAGGGTTTCGGGCACATGAAGGACGTATTCCCGGATGCGCGTACCCACGAGGAGGTAGTCATGCTGGGTGAAATCGACGAAGGCCAGGATGAAGGCCAGCAGGCCGGCGATTATACTGATCAAGCCTTGAAAGGCGGCGGTAAGGGTAGACATGGTACTGGGGAGCCCCGAATTGACGCTGTGACCGACTACAATGCTACCGCGCAAGTCCGCCGACGTCACAGGTCCTAAGAAAACTCACGGCGCTGACGCGGGGTCGGCGGCCCGTCGTTCAGTCTTCGAGTTCGATGTCGTTGTCTGCGCACCATTCCCGCAAGGCCGCTTCGGTTCGGGCCTGTTCATAGGCGCGCCACTCGTCCACCTTGTCACGCAGTTCGACAAGATCCTTGAAGCGCCGGAAGGCGCCTCGGCTGGAAAAATAACCGTAAACCCGATCCAGATCCTCGGGTAGATACTCGGCGGCGAAATCGATGGCCACATACCGACCCAACCGGAGGTCATCCTGTTTCGGTACCTCAACCCAGTCGGGACCATGGACATCAATGCCCTTCTCTTCGGCATCTTCGATCTCTGTCATGTCCAGGTCATGGTGGTTGCACAGGATCTCACCCGTATGCCGGTTGAGGATGGTGTATACATCGGCATACACCCCTGAATTCTGAAAATAGGCTTCGTCGACAACGCTGAATTTTATCATGGCCGACTCCTCATGCGGGCGGCGGACCCGTCCGCCGCCCGCAAGAAGGGATGGATGGTTCTAACCACGCAGCTTGATCAGCAGCTTGTTGGCGGCGGCGATTCCGTCGCTCTCGCTCATGATATTGCCTTCGTATTCAATGCCGATAAATCCGTTGTACCCGTGCTTGTCGACGCAAATTTCGATCATCTTCTCGAAATCCACCATCTTGTTGTCCTTGTCCGTGTGGAGGCCGGTCTCCGGATCGAAGTCGTAGCACTTGGCGGACAGGGCCTTGGCGTAGGGCATGAGCTTATCGATGCCCTCGTAAATGTCCTGCTCGGGCGGAAAGTTGCCGAAGTCGGGCAGGGTGCCGAAGCGGGGATGGTCTACCGCAGCCATGAGGAGGTCCATGGCGTGGGGGTAGGACGAGGGGCCACCGTGGTTTTCGATGATGACGTTGATGTTCTTCTTGTCGCCGTATTCGCACAGTGCCTGGAATCCGGGCACGGAGCGCTTCACGAAGGCGTCGAGCTTGGCCTCATCCTTCTCGGTACCTTTTTCCGAGCCGGCCCAGTTCATGCGGATGGAGTGGCAACCGAAATCGGCGGCGTAGTCAATCCACTCGGAGTGGCGCTTTACGGCATCGGCGCACTCTTCCGGCGTGGCCCCGCCGATGCTGCCCTGGCCGTCGATCATGATGAGCTTGATGGCCACGTTATGGGCGGCCGCGTTCCTGGCCAGCTCGTCACGATAGGCCTTGTCGGTCTTGGGCAACATGCCACTGACCAGTTCGATGGCTTCGATGTCCCAAGTTTCCCGGGTCATTTTCGGCATGTCCAGCATGGGGATCTTCCCCTCGCCCTCGCCGATGGTGCGGTGGAGCGACCAGCCGGCCAGAGAGATGCCGTATTCGCGCTTGCCCTTGGGCTTGGCGTGGGCTCCAGTGGCAACCGCCAGGGCCGCGGCGCTTGCGGCGGTGGTCTTGATGAAGGTTCGGCGTGACGTGGGTGTGCTCATGAGAACAGGCTCCGTAGTTTTGGGCTGGGCGCGCCCGAAGGCGCGCGGAATCGTTTGGCAATGAGTCTAGCAAGGCCGGGGGAGCTTGTCCAGTCTGGTGGGATTCGGGCGAAAGCTGTATAATTCCTGCAGAATGTGGACAGGCTGCGCCTGCCACACAGAAACTGGAGACACCCAATGGAAATTGTATTACCGAAAGGACTGGCAGATTTCGTCCGTGAACAGCTCGATTCGGGCCTGTATGAATCGCCCAACGAAGTCTATCGAGATGGCTTGCGTCTCTTGAAAGAACGACGGGACGAGGAGGCGCTGAAGCTGGAACGGCTGCGCCAAGATTTGGGCGTAGGGCTGGAGCAATTGGA
The DNA here is from genome assembly GCA_041859365.1 of Candidatus Hydrogenedentales bacterium. GTDB lineage: Bacteria > Hydrogenedentota > Hydrogenedentia > Hydrogenedentales > JAEUWI01 > JAEUWI01. The sequence goes on along the minus strand of JBHEKR010000154.1, from coordinate 8,402 downwards.
CCGTGGCGAGGGTATTCCGTTTGACGTACAAGAAATCATCGCCCTCGGCAAACAGATACGTCAAGCTTGAGCGATCCGGTAGGCCGTTACGTGATCTACTTTCGGATGAGTGGCTCTAAGTTGGATCTCGTTCGCGTAATACACAGTGCGAGAGACCTGACCGAAATATTCGGATCCGACCAAGACTAAAAAAAGCCCCCGGAACCATCCGGGGGCTTTCTGGTAACCTCGATAGGGCAGGGCCTACGAAAGCTCGGGGTACAGCCGGTCGCGTTCGCTGTGGAAGAGCATGGCCGCCTGTTGGCGTTTTTCATTGCGGTACACGCTGACGATATCATTGATGCGGATGGTCGCCAGGCCATCGGGATCGCCTTCCATGGTGATGAGGGCGATCTGGACATAGCCGTCCTTGATAGTCCGTACGAAGCCGGCCACATGGCGAAAATCGCGGAAGGTGGCAATCTTGCAATTTACCATCTCGTGGAGGGTCTGGGCGCGCTCGAGTTCGGTGACAAAGCAATCGGACACATCCGAAAGGAGGGGCTCGGATTCTTCGAGGCCGTGGCCGCACTCCCGGAGAATCTCGATGCGGCGGAGCAGGCGCGTGTCCTCGGCGATCTGGATCACGTCGCGAATGAGAAAGGAATTGTTGCCATCTTCCTCGCCGGAGTAGCGAATCTCTTCCATGGTGCAGGTGTCGGGACCAATGCTGCGCACGAAGCCGATGATGCTCTCGTCCAGATTGTGAGAATTGGCAAAGACCTGAAGCAGCGTGCGGTTGTCACGGGCCCGCACAAGGATCTGGCGGAAGGTGTCATTCTTGTTGGCGTTGCCGAGTATTTCTCTGAGGAGGTCTTCACTCATGTTCAAGATTCCTTTCTTGACGCGGGGCGGGGATCCGGCTCGTCTTGGGTCTGTAAAGGAACTGCGCTGGGGGGCGCGGGCTGCGCCGGGGAAGCGGTGGCGCCCAAGGGAAAAGCAAGTCAGAGATGGCACCGGAAGCGCTTCGGAACGACCCCATTGTACCTGAGAGATTGAGCAAAAAGCCAAGTGAAAACGACGAAATATTGGCAACAGACTCGCGAAATTCCAATTATTACCGCAGGTTTATAGTGCCGTTATGAAATCGTCATAGAACGGAGGGGATTTGGCAGTTTTGTCAACAGTTGGATGGCCAGGGGTCTTCGATAGCTTACAGAGCCAGCAGAGACGGCAGGGAAGCTGCGCGCTTCCGAGCCTCGCGTCGCTGCTGTCCCTGCCGTCCCTGTAATGCGGGAGGCGTCTATCAATTATCCGAAGGACCGATCATCTTGCTCGGGTCCACGGCTTTGTCGAACTCGTCCCCGGTGAGGAAGCCGAGATTGATGCACTCTTCGCGCAGGGTGGTGCCGTTGCGGTGGGCGGTCTTGGCGATCTTGGCGGCGTTGTCGTAGCCGATGTGACGGTTGAGGGCGGTCACCAGCATGAGGGAGTTGTTGAGGTGCGCCTGGATGTTACGCCGGTTCGGCTCGATGCCCACGGCGCAGTTTTCGCGGAAGGAATCAGCGGCGTCGGCCAGCAGGCGAATGGACTGGAGCACGTTGTAGATGATGACGGGCTTGAAGACGTTCAGCTCGAAGTTGCCCGAGGCGCCGGCCACGGCCACGGCGGCGTCGTTGCCGATGACCTGGGCGGCGACCATGGTCATGGCCTCGCACTGGGTCGGGTTGACCTTGCCGGGCATGATGGAGGAGCCGGGCTCGTTTTCGGGAAGCATGATCTCGCTGATGCCGCAGCGGGGGCCGCTGCCTAGCCAGCGGATGTCGTTGGCGATCTTCATGAAGCTGCATGCGATGGTCTTGAGGGCGCCGGAGGTCATAACCATGGCGTCGTGGGCCGCGAGGGCCTCGAATTTGTTGGGCGCGGTGGTGAAGGGTAGCCCGGTGATCTCGGCGATCTGGGCGGCGACCTTTTCGTCATAGCCCTTCTTCGTGTTGAGTCCGGTGCCGACCGCCGTGCCGCCCAACGCCAGCTCGGCGAGCAGCGGCAGAGTCTGGTTCACGCGTGCGGCGCCATTGGCGACCTGGTGGGCGTAGCCGGAGAATTCCTGGCCCAGGGTGAGGGGTGTGGCGTCCATCAAGTGGGTGCGGCCAATCTTGATGATGTCTTCAAAGGTCTCGGACTTCGCGGCGAGCACTTCCTGAAGATCTTGAAGCGCGGGAATGAGCCGGTTCTGGATCTGCTCCACGGCGGCAATGCTCATGGCGGTGGGGAAGGTGTCGTTGGAAGACTGGGACATGTTCACATGGTCGTTGGGATGCACCGGCTTCTGGCTGCCGAGCACACCGCCCAGCATCTCGATGGCGCGGTTGGCAATGACCTCGTTCGCATTCATATTGGTCTGGGTGCCGCTGCCGGTCTGCCAGATCACGAGGGGGAAGTGATCGTCCAGCGTACCGTCGATAACTTCATCCGCCGCGGCGCAAATCGCCTTGCAGAGGTCGTCGGCCAGCAGGCCCAGGCCGTTGTTGGTAAGGGCGGCCGCCTTTTTCAGAATGCCCAGGGCGCGGATCAATTCGCGGGGCATGGTCTCACCGCCAATCTTGAAGTTGACGATGGAGCGGGCCGTCTGGCAGCCGTAGTAGCGGTCCACGGGCACTTGCATCTCGCCCATGGTATCTTTTTCAATGCGGTATTCCATTGGTGTTCCCTCTTCCGCCGGGGTGCGGGGTGTGTAAAGTCGGCGGGCCTTGATCATACGCCGGAGGCGGGCGGCGGTGCAACGAAGCGGGCGGCGGGCGGGCCTCTATCAGACCGATTTGAGGGATCAGACCGATCTGATCAGTTCTTCCGATCTGTCCGATCGGTCCGATAGTCGCGCCTCGCCCCTTTCTGCTACCATGGCCCCGTAACATCACCCGCAGCACAGGAGTCCATCGCCATGCGCCACCCCATGACCCGCCGCCAGTTCTGTATTTTCAGCGCCGCCTCGGTCGCCGCCTTTTCCGCGCGCGCGCAAGAAAGCCCAGCGACCTTCGCTATCCGCCAGGACTGGCACATGCACACCTGGCGCGCGGGCGCGAAGGAGGACATGATCGTGAAGGACATGATCGCGACGAACGCGGCCTACGGTCTCACGCTCATGGGTATTTCGGAGCACATCGACCGCGTGGACGAGCGGGAAGAGTTCAAGACGAAGATCGCGGCGAATCGCGAAGAGGCCACGGCGGCGACCGATGCGGCGGGCACGATGAAAGTGATGATCGGCACGGAGTCCACCATGATCAATCCGAAGTTGTGCGCGGCGGACGCCGAGATCGCCGCGCTGCTGGACTACCGCCTGATCTCGTGTAACCACTATCACCTGAAACACGTGGAGAATCCCGAGCCCACGGCGGACGCCTATGCGAACCACTATCTGGACATGCTCGAAGGCGCGCTGGCCTTGGGCTATGTCGACACCATCGGCCACCCCTTCTACCATCAGAAGCTGAGCAAGCTATTTGATCATAATGGCCTCATGGCGATCTTGAAGGCCTACAACCAGGAGCGTCTCACGGCGGTGCTGAAGAAAGCCGCCGAAGTGAACATGGCCTTTGAGATCAACCCGCGCCACGCGGATCGTGCGCTCGGGTGGTTCCGCGATCTGATCCAGGAAGCCCGTCTCCATGGCACGAAATTTACCTTAGGCACCGACGCCCACAACATCCCCAGCCTGGGGTACCCCGACAACGACAGCGGTCGCACCTGCGGCATGATCCTCGCCGAGCTCGGGATGAAGGACGATGATCTGAAGACGGTGCCGATCAAGTTTACGGGGACTGCCTCCCCCGCGTAGACCAACCTGGCCGCGTTAGCGCCCATTGTGTCTTGTGAAGCGGGTGGCTGTACCCCTGAAGAATCGTGATGGGAATAACCGCGAACCGATCAGCCGCTTCTCCTGGGGTACAGCCTCCGATTGGATCAAAGTACACACGTTAACCGCTGACACGAGCCAATCGGATGCAGTCCCCCCGGTATGTTATCCTCTCCCCATGGCACGTTTCTTACTCATAGGGCTCGATGGCGCGGAGCCGTCGCTGGTGGGGCCGTGGATGGACGCGGGGCTGCTGCCGCATCTGGCGGCGCTGCGGGCGCGGGGCACCTATCTCCCGCTGGCGAGCACGCGGCCGCCGGTTACTTTTCCCGCGTGGACCACGTGCGTCACGGGGGTCAACCCCGGCCGACATGGCATCTTCGATTTCACGGAGATCACGCCGGAGCGCGGTCTGCGCTTTGTAAACAGCACCTTTCGCACGGCGCCCGCGCTTTGGAATATCCTGGATGCGGCGGAAAAGCGCTCGTGCGTATTGGGCGTACCGGGGACCTATCCGCCGGAGCCGATCAATGGCGTGATGGTCTCGGGCTTCGACTCTCCCGTCACCACAGGCGTGGATCGATCGTTCGTGTATCCGAATGAACGATTCGACACGGTGAAGGATTGGCCCTTCGCCGATTTTCAGGAACACAGCATCGGACCAGGCTGGCACGCCGTCGCCCTGGAGAAACTGCTTGCGGGCGTGGAGCGCAAGACCGCCATCGCCGAGTCCCTGCTGCGCGAGGAGCCCTGGGATTTTTTCATGGCGGTCTTCGGCGAGTCGGACACGGTGTCGCACCATTTCTGGCTCTTTCACGATGCCGATTCGCCGCGCCATCGTCCCGGATTTGAATCGGCGATTTTGCAGGTTTACCAGCGTCTCGATGTGGCGGTGGGTCGCCTGATCGCGGCGGCGGGCGAGGGTGTCGTCGTGGGCATCGTCTCGGATCACGGCTTCGGCGGCGCGGGCACGGGCGTGGTCCATCTGAACAACTGGCTGGCGGAACGCGGCTATCTGCAGTGGAACGCGGCAGGCCGCGAGAGCCTGTTGAAGCGCCTGGCGCTTTCGCTGGTGCCGGAGCGCTGGCGCGGCGCGCTATTTCGCCGATTCACGGGACTCGCCGCAAAAGCGGAAGCCCAATCGCGCCTGGGACGCATCGATTGGTCGCGCACGGTGGCGTGGTCCGAGGAATTGAACTACTTTCCGTCGATCCGCCTGAACGAAGCGGACCCAGCGCGGCGCGAGGCACTGGTCACGCGTTTGTGCGATGAACTGGAGTCGTGGGACTGTGTGGCCCATGCCTGGCGACGTGATGCCATCTTCAGCGGCCCCGAGGTCCATCGCGCGCCCGACATCTTCGTTGAGCTTGCGCTGGAAAACGGCTACTCCCATTCCTGCCTGCGCAGCACGCCCGGCGGACCCGCCTTCCGCCGCATCCGCGACGACGAACACCTCGGTGGCAAGGAACGCGGCATGAATGGCACGCACCGCGACACGGGCGTGTTATTGCTCTCCGAAAATACAATCGCAACATCCGCGTCGCTGGCCGATATCGCGCCCACAGTGCTCTCGGTACTCGGAGTGCCGGGCCCGGCGATGAATGGGCATGCTCTGTTGGGCGGGGGCTTCGATTTGCGCGAGATCGACCACGCGCGGGCCCCCTTTGCATTCACGGAAGAGGATGAAGCCATCTTGGCGGAACGCATGCGCGCATTGGGGTATCTGGAATGATGAATGTTAACGAAGTACACCAGGATTGGATAGAGCTGTCCTCTCCGTTTCCTGGCACCCGCCCATGAAACTCCGCATCGCACTCGTAGGCGCCTGCCCCTATCCCGTGCCCCAAGGCTCGCAGGTGTTCATTCGCGACAACGCCCTGGCGCTGCACGACCGAGGCCACGAGGTGCATCTGGTGGTCTATGGCTATGGGGAGGGGCGGGACACGAGCGGCCTCACGATTCACCGCTGTCGGCGCATTCCCGGCGAGGGGAAGACGGCAGCGGGACCTTCACTGGCAAAGCCCTTTCAGGATCTCGCCATGGTGGCGAAACTGCGGCAGGTGGTGGAGCGGTACCGCATCGACGCGGTGATCGCCCACAACTACGAAGCGCTGCTGGTAAGCCTGGCGGCGGGAAAGCGCCCACTGATCTACCACGCGCACAACGCGATGTCGGACGAACTCCCCTATTACTTCCGCTGGACGGCGGGTCCGGCAAAACTGGGCCGCTGGCTGGATCGCACTTTTCCGCGCCAGGCGGATCGGGTCATTGCGCCGCACCAGCGCCTGGCGGGACATCTGGTGGTGCGAGGCTGCACCCACGACAAGATCACGGTGATTCCGCCGCCGCTGGACGCCAGTGATTTCGAAGTTTGCAAGGTCGGCGAGGCCCTGCCGCCGGTGCTCTACACGGGCAATCTCGACGCCTATCAAAATCTGGGGCTACTCTTTGCTTCGATGGAGCGCGTGCGCAAGCGCTTCCCCGAAGCGCGACTCCAGATCGCCACGGCGGAGGAGGCCAGCTTCCCCGATGCGGAGGTGGTGTCCGTGAAAGGCTTCGATTCGCTCCATCGCGTTCTGGCGGAAGATTCGGTGCTCGCCCTTCCGCGCGTGTCCTGGTCGGGCTATCCCATCAAGCTCCTCAACGCCATGGCGGCGGGCAAGGCCATCGTGGCGTGTCAGAGCGCGGCCTATCCCCTGACCCACGAGGTGGATGCGCTCATCGTCCCGGATGACGACCTGGCGGCCTTCACAGAGGCCCTGATCCGCCTCATGCTGGATCCGAAGCTGCGCCGAAAACTTGGCGCGGCGGCCCGAGCCAAAGTGGAGCGAGAGCATGAGCCGGAGGCCGTGGGGCGACAACTGGAGGCCGTCGTGCTGGAGGCGATGAGGGTGCGGAAGACTTCGTAATCAACGCCGACTCTTGAGCAGACGCTTCTCCTCGCGCTCTTCCTCCTCGACGAGATTCTGCAGGACTTCGCGCAGTCGCTCGGGAACCGCTTGCCGTATCAGCATTCGATATACCGAGATGAGGCTCTCATCCATCTCCAGCGCCTTGTCGATGACTTCGTCGACCGTGGCATCCGGGGCGAACTCCAGATCCGCAGGCTGCTTCACCGCGCGCAGTTCCGGCGCCACCTTGAACCACGCATCCAGAATCGCCTGGGGGGCGTCGTCCTCGTAGGCCTCGATGATCTCCGCCAGGGAGCCCTCGTGGCGGGAAAGATACTGAAGCAGGGTTTCCACCTCCGGGGAGAGAACCTCCTTGCTCTTGCGCTCGTAGAACTCGCGCAGATCCTTGTGGAATTCCGCCGCCCACCGGAGGAAAAAGATAAATTGCCGCGGTGCCATGGTGCTCTCCTTTCGCGGACGGGCCGCAATGCTGAGGCCCGGGCGCATCACCCGCGCGGCGCGCCACCCCAGACTACGCCCTCCAAGGCGCGATACGAGGTGCCGACCCGTGCACGGGCTCTATGAGTATTATCCCCCGTGCCGGGGAAATTGTAAAGGCAATTCGAGTCTATCTACATCGTCCGGAAAAACGGTCCGTGCGGCCGTTTACGGCGCGTTTTCGTATATCTCTCCAATCGGGTAATCCGGCGAGGGTGTCACCGCACCGGCCATGACGGCCTCCACCGCGCGCACCACCTCCGGGTTGGCTGCGGCGACATCACTCGTCTCGCCGGGATCGCCTTTCAGGTCGTAGAGCTCCATGGGCGCGTCTTTCCCGTTGCGCACGGCCTTCCAGTCGCCCATGCGGACCGCCTGGAGGTAGTCTTCGCGACAGTGGCCGTAGTCCCAGTAGAGAAACTCGTGCTGCGCCTTTTGCTCTTCACCCAGGAGCGCGGGGCGCATAGAGATGCCGTCGATGTTGTTCGGCGCATCCATCCCCGCGAGCTCGGCCAGGGTGGGCAGCAGGTCGTAGTGCGCCCAGACCTGCTCGCTGGTTTTGCCCGCGGGAACCTTACCGGGCCAGCGGGCGATCATGGGCACGCGGATGCCACCTTCGTACAAGTCACGCTTGTGACCGCGCAGGGACCCATTGCTGTCGAAGAATTCCACGTCGTGGCTGTCGCTGGGGTCGGGCCCGTTGTCGCTGGTGAAGAGGATGAGGGTGTTGCTGTCGAGGCCGAGCTGTTGCACCAGCGCGGCGATGCGGCCCACGTCCCGATCCATGCGTGTGATCATGGCGGCGAAATTCTTCTCGGTCTGAGGCCAGACTTCGCCGGTGTACGGTTCATCGGAGGGCACGATCTGGGACTCTGGTGATTTCCGGGAATAGTCCGACCAGTGGGGAATCGTGTAGGGCAGGTAGAGGAAGAAGGGGCGGTCCTTGTTGGCTTCCACAAAGGCGAGGGCCTTCTCGGTGAACAGATCGTGCGTGTAGGCGCCCAGCTTCCCGCCCCGGTTCGCCCGTAGCTCCACGATCTGGTCATTCTCCCAGAGATAATCCGGGTAATAGAAATGGGCCTGATCCTGATCGAGGTGGCCGTAGAAATAGTCGAAACCCTGCCAGTTCGCCACGCCCCACGAGCCGGGGTTGCCGAGCGACCACTTGCCAATCGCGC
>JBHEKR010000498.1:0-3341 GCA_041859365.1 Candidatus Hydrogenedentales bacterium | reverse complement strand
GGCGAACTTCTCGTCCGCCGCGCGCCGTTCATCGTCCAGCAGCGTGCACAATTCCGAGATGCGCGACTTGTGCGTCGAATTCTCCTCCCGCAACATCCGGTATTCCGCCGTGGCATTCGCCAGTTGCGCCTCCAGCTCGGGAACGCGCGTGTTGCGCTCCAGACTTGCCGCGAGTCGCGCCCGCGCCGTCTGCAGGGCCTCCTGATACTGCTCCAGCGAGCGACGTCCCTGCTCCGCGTTGTGCTGCAACTGCCCCAGATACTTTTCCAACTGCCGGATGCGCTCCTCCGCCGCGCCCTGCACCCGGTCGTGCTGGCCCGAAAGCACCGCCTCCCGCGCCTGCGACTGCGCACGCACCAGCACCCACGCAAAGACACCACCCATCAGCGCACCACCCGCCACACCCGCAAATAATTGCCACAATTCCATGTCGGACTCCCATACCCAATTAACCCCACATCATGTTGCGCCATCATAACAATAAAGCAACATCGGCTTAGAGCATCCGAATCTGTGGCATTCCAATGTTTCACCACGAAGACCACGAAGACCACGAAGAAGAAAAAGGGAAGGAAGAGTTCTGCAACGATGATTCCACCCTGCAGGCCAGGAAAATTCCATAGTTCTGATGTCCCAACCAACGCTGCGCTTTCGCGCCATTACGTGCATATCATCGTGAAGAATGCCTGCCAGGAATGACTGAACGATCTCCGACATCCTTCAACGTCGCAATCTATTTTCCCTTCGTGCCCTTCGTGTGCTTCGTGGTGAAAAATCCTCCAATTTCCTAATCAATAAATTTGCGCGAATTTGCGCGAATTTGCGGTTCCTTTCTCTGTTCTCACCATGGCATTCCCCAACCCAAAGATGCTACCCTGCGAAATCACCACACAGGAGCCGGAACCCATGTCTCAACCCACGCGCAGAACCGTCCTGAAGCTCAGCATCGCGAGCCTCCCCGCCGCAGCATTCCTCGCCCAGTCCAAGGTCTTGGCGGATCCAAAATCACCTGTAGCAAGCCCGGACGCGATCGAAAAAGCCTCCGTCTGCTTTCGGATCGGACAGCCCGTCTGGGCCAACGAAGCCCGCTTCAACGAGCTCCTCGATCTCTTCGACGCCCATCGCGGCGTGACCGACGAAATCACCCTCTTTACTTCCGAGACCCACCCGCCTTTGCCGCTCGATGTGATCATGGCGCGCATGCCCGTGCTGGAGACGCGCATGAAAGCCGCCCGCGCGCGAGGCTATCGCTCGGGCGTCAACATTCTCGCGACCATCGGACACCACGAAGAAAACCAGGCCAATTCCCTTCAGGGCGACTTTACCCCGGCCACCGATCCCAACGGCAACGTGTGTCGCGGCTCCATCTGTCCCAATGATCCGGCGCTGCACGCCTATGCGGTGGAAGTCTACCAGGCCCTCACTTCCACACAGCCGGACTACATCTGGGTCGACGACGATGTCCGGCTTTTCGGCCATTCGCCGGTCCGGGCCACGTGTTTCTGCGATCGCTGCGTGGGAATATTCTCGAAACACGTCGGCACGTCCTTCACCCGCGACAGCCTTCGGGAAGCCCTCGGCGCGGGCACCGTGGAAGAGCGCCTCCAACTGCGGCGCGCCTTTCTGCAGCACAACCGCGACACCCTCAGCCGTCTATTCGCCCTCATCGAGGGCACCGTGCACAAGACCGCGCCGGGTATGCCCCTGGGCTTCATGACCGGTGACCGCTTCTTCGAGGGCTACGGCTTCGACACCTGGGCCGAGGTGCTCGCGGGCCCGAGCCATTCCCCCGTGCTGTGGCGGCCCGGCGGCGGCGCCTACCGCGAAGATCGCCTCGACGACTTCCCCGACAAGGCCCACGCCATGGGACGCCAGGTGGCCCTGTTGCCGCAACACGTCCGCGTGATCCAGTCCGAGGTGGAGAGCTTCCCTTATCAGCGCCTGAAGAAAAGCATTCACACCACCGCCATGGAGGCCGCCGCCTACATCGCCGCGGGCTGCACGGGCACCGCCTTCAACGTGCTCTCCATGTACGACGAGCCGCTGGAGGAATACGGCCCCCTCGTCGCGGGCTTGAAAGACGCGCGCCCCTTCCTCGATCTCCTCGCCAGGCACCTGAGCCGAGTCGCACCCACGGGCCTGCACAGCGGCTGGGTGAAGGACTCCTACGCCGCCTCAAACCCTGACGGGCCGTGGCTCGGCGATCCCGGTTCCCCCAACCACTGCAACGAGCTCTGGGCCACGGGGCTGCCTGCGGCCTACGCGGCGGAGCATGCCGCCGTCACCGCCCTCTCCGGCGATGGCGTCCTCGCACTCAGCGCCAGCCAGATCGAGTCGGCACTCGCCGGGGGACTCTACATCGACGGCCCCGCCCTCACGCGCCTGAACGATCTGGGCTATGGCGAACTCACCGGCTTCGCCGTGGATCAGGTCTTGAACATCGACTGCATCGAAGAGTTGACCGGCCATGCCCTCAACGGCGACTTCGCCGGGCGCCGCCGCAACGGCCGACAGTCCTTTTACAAATCCCCCGCCAGCCTGCTTCGCCCCACGGCGGCGGGCGCGGAAATCCTCTCCCGCGTCGTGGATTATACCTACAGCGAAACCGCGCCCTGTTGCATGGGCATCTTCGAGAACAAACTCGGTGGCCGCATCTGCGTTGCGGGCTACTACCCCTGGGACCAATTGCAGAACCTCAGCAAGTCCACCCAGATAGAATCTGTCATGCAATGGCTCTCGCGCGATTCCCTCGCCGCCCACATCGCCTCCTTCCACCGCATCAATCTCTGGGTGCGCGAGACCGCGCCCGGTCGATTCGCCATTGCGCTCCTAAATGCCTATGGCGATCCAGCCGAGGCCATCGAAATCGTCGTGCGGACCCAACAGCCAACACTGACTTTCTTCGACTACCACGGCGCCCAAACCGCCGTCCCCGCAAGCGCAACAAAATCAGGAGAGTCCCGTTTCACCCTCCCCGCCATTGAGCCCTGGGGCATGGCCCTTCTGAGTATATGACGCGGGGCGAACGACGCATTCTCCATTCAAGAACGTCGGCCGAACGTGGCTTAACCTTCCAGGTTGAGATAGAGGCCACAACGTCGTCTATATGCCACTTGGCGCATAGACGGGTAGCCTTAGACACCGCGCAACACCAACGGGCCTATGCTACGCGACGTACGCTTTGCGTCAACCTGGAAGGTTAGTGCGGCCGGGCAAGGTCGTGAAGTCTAGCGGGTGGGAATCCCGTCCCGGTAAGGTTGGCCACCGCCGGGTAGCGAGTCCTTGAAGGCCGAGGAGCAATCCTGAGTGATAAATTAGGCTTTAAGCGTAGGACCGCAAGC
>JBHEKR010000293.1:0-4120 GCA_041859365.1 Candidatus Hydrogenedentales bacterium | reverse complement strand
GTGCTGGAGCGCTCGTGGTATGTGCTGGGCGAGGAATGCGCCCGCTTTGAAGCGGAATTTGCCGCGTGGGTAGGGACCCGACACGCCGTCGGTGTCGGCTCCGGCACCGAGGCCATTCATCTGGCCCTTCGCTCGGTCGGTGTGGGGCATGGCGATGAAGTCATCACCGTGGCGAATACCTGCGTGCCCACCATCGCGGGCATCGGCGCAAGCGGCGCGACGCCCGTACTGGTCGATGCCCATCCCCAGACGCTCACCCTTGATCCAAACAAGCTTGGGGCGGCGCTCAGCGATCGGACCCGCGCCGTTGTACCGGTGCACCTCTATGGCCACCCCTGCGATATGGATCCGATCATGGCGATTGCGGCGGAGCACGGACTGACGGTCGTGGAAGACTGCGCCCAGGCCCATGGCGCGCTCTACAAGGGACGTCCCTGCGGTACCCTGGGGCACTTGGCTGCCTTCAGTTTCTATCCGTCGAAGAATCTCGGGGCATACGGCGATGCCGGCGCGCTCACGACCAGCGACCCCAACTTGGATGCCGCCCTGCGCAAGCTCCGGAACTACGGCGAGGAAACCCGCTATCACCACGTCGTCCCCGGTTTCAATAGCCGCCTCGACGAGATCCAGGCGGCCATCCTGCAGGTTAAATTGCCCCACGTGGCCGCGTGGAACGAACGGCGCCGCGCCCTGGCCGCGCGCTACGCCGAGGGGCTGACCGGCCTTCCGATCCAATTGCCCCCGCAGGCCGCCTGGGCGGTGTCGAATCACCACCTCTATCCCATCCGCACCACCCGGCGCGACGAACTCCAGGCCTTCCTCCGGGAGCGGGGCGTGCAGACCCTGATGCACTATCCCATCCCGGTGCATCGCCAACCGGCCTATGCGAATCTCGGTTATGGTGACGGCGCTTTTCCCGTGTCCGAGCAGAGCTGCGCAAGCGTGCTTTCTTTACCGCTCTATCCCGAAATGGAACAGGCCGCGCTCGACGAGGTGGTCGTGGGAATCCGGCGCTTCTTTCCGTAGAATTGCAAGAATTGAAGTAGCGCTATTAGGGTTTTGGTGCTATCCTAGGATCCAGTGAGCTACTGATCAGGCACCCGGTGCCGGGAGATCCATATCATGCGCCATCGTGCGGGTTTTACCTTGATCGAATTGCTGGTGGTGGTGGCCATCATCAGTATTTTGGCGGCCATGCTCCTGCCGGGCCTCGCCCGTGCCCGGGAAGCGGCCCGAAGGGCAAGTTGTTCCAACAACATCCGCCAGATGGGACTGGCCTTCAAGATGTACGCCAGCGAGAGCAATGGCGACTTTCCGCCCCTGCAAAGCTACGTCGGCCCCAATTGCGATGTGAAAAACACGCGCACCATGATGTTTGACGGCAAGGCCATCTATCCCGAATACCTGGCGGACGCTCGCGTGCTCGTGTGCCCTTCGGGCTTCAACGCTATTCAGGAAGAGCGATCAGGCCGATGGAACCGCCCCGACGGCCCCGGTGGCACCCGGGAGGGCGGCTCGGCAAACCCATGTCTCTTCGACCAGCTTTCCTATTTCTACACGGGCTTTATCTTCAAGACCAAGTGGATCGAGGAAGAGGGCACCCGCGACGTGAGCGAGCCCTTCCTCAACGGCTTTGTGGAAGTCCTGGACGATCCGAGTCCGGAACGGCTGAAGAGCCCCTGGTCCTTTACCGACGATTTTGGCGAGACCCATCAGGTGTTTCGCATCCGTGAGGGGATTGAGCGTTTCCAGATCACGGACATCAACAATCCGTCGGCCGCAGACATCTCGCAGACCAGCGTGGCGGTCGTCTATGATCGCATCGACCTGAATCCGAAGGGCTTCAATCACCTGCCGGGCGGAGCGAACGTCCTCTACATGGACGGCCACGTGGAATGGGTAAAGTATCCGGGCCCCTTCCCCGTCAATCGGGCGTGGGCCGATCTCGTGGACCGGATCGAGATCTAAAGGCGTCTACTGGAGGCCGCCCGCCGCGAGGATGATCTGGGCCATCGGGGCGTTATTATTCTCCGCGCAAATGGTGTAGGGCGTTTTTCCCGCGCCATTGCGCGCATTCACGTCGGCCCCTTGCGAAACCATCAGGCGCACGAGCTCTACATCGCCTGCCGGAATGGCCAGATGGAGCGGGGTATCACCGTTCTTGTCGGTAACGTTGAGCTTGGCCCGTTTCATCACGAGGAAATTGGCCATCTGCAGTTTGCCCTCCTTGAGCGCCAGGTGTATCGGGGCGTTGCCTTCCTTGTCGAGATCATCCAGCGACGGTCGCTCCGTGGTCTGATAGGCGGGCCAGTCGCGATTGATCGCGTCGAGCACCGGGATGTTCCCCTTGAACGCCGCCATGTGGACGACAGTCCAGCCCCGATCCGTCTTGCGGTTGGCTGTTGCGCCGAAGCTGAGCAGCAGGTTTACCATCTCCGGGTGCTCGCGCCACGCGGCCAGGTGAAGAGCGTCCCAGCCCTCTTCCGTCAGAATGGTGGGATCGGCATGGTTCTTCAGTAGCAGGGTCGCAAGATCCACGAAATTATTCTTCGCGGCGGAATGGAGCGGCGTCATGCCGTCCATATCGGTCAGATTGACCTTGGCGCCCTCCTGAATGAGCTTCTGGGCCAGCGCCAAATTGCCCTCGCGGGCGGCCTTGTGGAGCTCCAGAAAGCCATAGTTATCCCGTTCCCGGTTCACGCGCGCTTCACAGCCCACGAGGGAGGCCCCAACTACCATCAGCACCAAATACGCTGCAAGTCCATGTCTCATGCCCAAAGATCCTTGATTCCGTGCCCGGCAGACGCGACAATACGCCCCGCATCGGGGTCATGGTAGCACGGAACGAGGAGGAGCGCAAAACCGTGAATACGGAAGAGTACGCGTGCATGCGCGCCGTCGAAGACGCCCACTGGTGGTATCGCGGGCTGCATACCCTGGCGCTTCAGGCGCTCGCGCGCCACGCGCCAACCGCGTCCCGCATCGTGGATATCGGCTGCGGAACGGGCGGCATGGCGGCGCGACTGCCCTCCGGGCTGCTGGGTGCGGCACTCGATTTCAATCCCGGCGCACTGGCTTTTTGCCGGGAGCGTGGGATTGGCCCCCTGCTGCGCGGCGATGCGTCGGTCCTGCCCTTTGCGGACGCCACCTTCGACATCGCACTGCTGCTGGACGTGCTCTATCACAAAAACGTGGGGGAGCCCGACCGCGTGCTCCGTGAAGTCCGGCGCGTGCTTGTGCCGGGCGGGGCCGTGGTGATCAATGTGCCCGCCTATCAGTGGCTCTACTCGTCGCACGATGTGGCCGTGCAGACGGGACGGCGCTTCACCCGCGGCCAGATCAACGGACTGCTCCGCGAAGCGGGATTTGATGTGATCGAATCGAGCTACTGGAACACGGCCCTCTTTCCCGCGATCTGCGCCGTGCGTCTGCTGCGGCGCTGGATACCACCGGGCACCTCCGACGTGAAGGCGGGGAACCCGATCATCAATCGCCTGCTCGGCGGTCTGCTGGCCTTGGAGCGGGCTTGCATGCGGTGCTGCTCGCTGCCCTTCGGGGTGTCGGTGTTTGTGGTGGCCCGGCGGCGGGCCGAGCGCAGCGAATAAAATTCCGCCAGGCCAGGTATAGACGGGAAACGGTCAGGGCAATCGCATTAAAACCATGGAGTTTGCGGAGATATGGAGCGGGGGCTTTCCAGCCCCCGGCCCGTGCAACGCTGTTGCGCGGGCGATGCGGCGATTTTTATCGCATGGTGATTCCCACGAAATAGGGGGCAGGAATGCCCCCTCTCCATACTTTCGCTAACTTTTTGAGTGATTCCAAAGATTTTCTTAATGCGATTGCCCTGGGGAAACGGTCCGCTTGACCGATCACACGGCCACGGAGAGATATAATGCTTTCACAATTGAGTGACAGCGCAGGTTTGAATGTTCCCCTGGCCATCCTGTTGGCGGTACTCAATATTCCACTCTATTGGATTTTGTACCGGACGCTGTTTACCGATGTTGAAGAACTCGTCGAGGCGATAAAGTTCTGGATCACCCCGGAGATATTCTCCGCCTTCCGAGGCGAGTATTGGGATGATATGTGGGCCGAGTTCAAATTACTTCTGTTGGTCGCG
>JBHEKR010000420.1:0-4181 GCA_041859365.1 Candidatus Hydrogenedentales bacterium | reverse complement strand
CATGAGAGTTCTGCAGGCGATGATCGTGCGCAGCTGGATCTGATCGAAAAGAAAGTCGCCGCGAACCGGCATCTTGAGGATGCCCTCTCGGGAGAGGGTCCACGTTCGCTACCCAAGCGTTTGAGAAAATTTCATTATTTTGATGGCAAGGAAGTTCGTAAGACATATATTCGCGAGACAAAGACGAAGGAGTTCGAACGAAAAGGCCACTGGCGAAAGACCGGCAGACGAGACCTGCGTGCGAAAGATGCATCCGAGACGGCTACCGTCCGAGGGCGCCTCGCAGACTTGGCGAAGGTTCCTGAGGCGTTGCTGATGGTGCAGCTCGGACCGCGAAAGGATCTGATTGAATTCATCGGCGATCCCAAAGAAGTTAAAGCGGTTCTCGAATCTTGGGAGAAAGTCGTACAGGAATGGACCACAACCGCCGCCGAAAGACTTGGGATCACAGACTTCAACCTTTCCCCTGAGATCGTTTGGTTCGACTTTGTCGCCAGTTCAGGAGGCAAGCTCACGGTCGATCTCAAGAAGCAGTTCCGCATCACCCTCGCAGGGGACGTTCGCGTCAAGTTCGACGTCGTTCAGTATCGCAACCTTGTATTTGATAGGAGTCTATGGCCCCAAGAGGGGCGGCAGTTGCCGTTCGGGCTCAGCCGAATTCGCCTTCATTTCAAGGGTGTCTCGTTCGGGGCTGGCATCGGGGCCGAGTTGTTGCTCGGTGCTGATATCAACTTCCAGCCGGGCACGGCGCTGCGAATGAAAGGCCGAAAGTCCCGGCCTAAGGTTGCCGATCAAGACGGCGGCAGATTGGAGGGCGACTTCTTCGCAGGCGCGGCCTTCGATCTTGACGGTGCGGTCGCACTCGAATGGCTGAACCCCGAGACCAACGAATTCAGCAGTTTGTTCGAGTTACAGGGAGCCGCCGCCACTCTCGCCGGTGCAGGGGTTGGTAGGGCTTTGGCGCTAACCTGGGATGGGCGGAAATTCCAGTTTCGAATCCATGCACGATTGGTCTGGGGGTTGGGAGCATCAGGCCGCGTCCAAGGCGTGCTCGATTTTCAGACGAGCGTCACCGCGCTGGTTTTTGCTGCTCGTTGGTTGCGGTCGACGCTCTTTGACTGGTCCCTCAGCGAAGTACTTTATCTCGACGCGGGAGAGGCTCCATCGGAATATGCCCACCTGCGGGACCTAGTATCACCGACCATGCGCAAGTTCCTGGGGCCTGCTTGGGGGACTTCCGACGAGTGGCTAAAGAAGTGGGTCCGTCAAACTGTCGCGCAGACGTTGGTCGACGAGGCCCAACATGGGGGTGGCCCTGGCAGCCCGGTTCCTTTCGCACGCTATCTGCCTCCGTCCAGCAAAGCCGAACTACTGTCCGAAGTCATCCAGGCCCGGTCCTGCTCAAACCGCGCCCACGCTGTCTGGGGCGTCTTGAAATGGATCAGCACGGCCGACGAAGAGCGGCAAACAATGGCGCTTCTCGCCGCGGTCCAATCGAAGAAAGCGCTCTCGTCTCGAACAGTGCTGGAAACGATCCTGAAGACTGAATACGGCACAAACGTGCTCAAGGGGCGCAGCGCTCTCATTACGTTCTTGGTCGGCAACGGGGTTCAGGACGCTCAGATAAAGTACGCCGATTGGGCTCGTTCGCTACCAGATGAGTACACTCTTGAGAGGGCGGAACAAATACGGCAATGGGTCGAGTCTGGGAAGCTGAAAACGCCCCGGGGATCGAGCTTCATTACTCCCGCGCCTACACGAATCCGGGTCAATCCTTTCGAAGAAGGCTCGGCGATCGTCATCCCCTAGGGGGCACTACGAGGGCTGACAGTCAGTTCCGCGTAATTCGCGGACACTCGCTGCCTATGGCTTTGGGATCTGGGAGGCCCGCTGACGTTGGATTTCGGCTGCGAACTGCGAAATCGTCACGGGTCGCCCTGCAGCATCCAAAAGGGTCCAGCTACCGATGGCGTCCGAGAGTGACGTTAACTGCGCCCTGTAGCCGGATAGAGACGCCTTAATGTCCTCGTCAAGTACCGCCATCCCATTTACCTGACCTACAAGATCATCCGTTCGAGACTTCAACCCTTTTACTTCGCTAATCAGTCGCTCAAAGTCCACGTCGCGACTCTGATTGATTGCTTGTTGACCATTGTTGGCGACATCGAGTCGCTGACCGATTGATTTTGCATGATCTTCAGCCGCGCGAAGGCCTTCCCGTAAGGCATCAACAGCGTTTGAGAGGTGGATTACCTTGCTTTCCGTCAAACGGAGGCGTTTCTCGATATCGGATGTGCTGGACCGCAGTTCTGTCAAGCTAGTGTCCTCCATCGACTGCAATCGTCCTTCGATTGAACGCGTGTGCTCTGTGAGGCGACTCAATGACGCGGCGACTGACAGGAGGCGGGCGTTCAAGCTCATGGAGCTACCGGCTTCGGAGTCCCCGACCATACGCACGATCTCTGGAACCGAAGCCTCAAGTTCATCGAGTCGGCCACTCGAAGTCGTCAGGCTCGCTCCTAGGAAGATTTGACCGATGAGCAGCACAATGATCATTATCGCACCGGTGACCCTCCAACCTAGAACTCTTGGCGCTTTGGCGGTCAGCTCGGATTGGGATGTCGAGATGCCTTCAGTCGGGAATCCGCCCATTTCAAGAGCGAGAAGTCGCTCTTCTAACTGCGCAAATGTATGGTCAAGTGCAACGAGTCTTTCATGTTTGCGCTCCAACTCCGCGACGCCGAGAGACGTTTTGCGGAAGTTCGGAAGGTCGTATTCCTCAACCTGCTTGAGTCTACCCTCGATTGAGGACACTCGCTGAAGCAACGATTTCTCGACGTCGTTTCCTGATATCACGTCAGAAGGCTCTGCCGCGGCCATAGAACCAGAGAAGCAGAGACCTTCGGAAGTGCCATCAGGAAATTCCTTGTAGACACCATTGTAAAAACCAGCGTGCGCGTGCGGAAAGGTTGATCGATCGACGTCAGACGACACGCTCGTCAGATAGGCACGGCCCCGCGCGATGGAAGGTAAAAGCGCGAATGAATCACGTGCCCTCTGGGCGTGTTCGCTTCGAAGGAACGCAGTTAGTTTCGGTTCATTTGGAAATTCCCTCTCCAAGAGTCCAAATGGATCTCCATCGTACTCGTCCGAACCGATAAGCGCACCCAAGAGCCACCCGTCCGCTGAGCGGAACACGACCAAATGGCGGTTTTGGGCAAACGGCATGTGCCCCAGTGCCACTTGCCCTGCTGCGAAGAGCTGCGAGCTGCACAACCGGGCGCACTTGATTAACTCGATATCAATCCCGCCACCTTGCCAGCGCCAACCTGAAGCTTCTCGTACAAGCGTGAACTTGACCATGGTCAACTCATTTGTTCAGGCGCTGAATCGTCCAACTTCAAACCCACCTGCTGACCAATGTTGCAGATCTGTTTGCAGAACAGATCGATGGTTGCATCGGGATTTTGAATTTCCGCAACAGCTTCAGGCTTAACCAGACGCGAGATTACCAAACGGCGGCGTAGATAGCTCCCAACGAGCCTGAGCACCGCCGTCATATCCCGACACTGAATCGTGCATACAAGGCTCGGCTGATGGTCCCTGAGGCATATCCCGATCCAATCCGAAGGGATACACTCCGGCTTCCGTTCAATTCGGGTGTCTGTCGCCCGCAAATTGTCACTAGCTTCTCGGAGCTTCTTGTAGGTTCCGTCCATGAAGCGCGGCATCCACTCGTGGATCGTGTTAGGATCAAATGCACTCTGCCCGAAAATAAATGGCTCCTCGGACAGTAGCTTCACAAGCTTTCCAGCCATTTACAATTTCTTAGATGCATCGGCGAGGTGTTCCGCCAACTTCTTACGGCTATAGAGAGACCAGGTTCCGTATTTTTCAAGGACGTTTGTCCAATATTCAGCATTATGGCCTGCTTCTTCACTTAATAATGTGGTAATTTTGTTAATCTGTACTTTCCGTTCATCCACCGCACGAAAAAGCAACTCCAGCTTTTCCTTGGAAAGGGATTCCGAATTCTCCGTCAGCGGAATCCCTTGGACGCCAAGAGAGTAGAGAATACGCAGATTCTTGTTAAGTCTCACGGCTTGGCGAAGCGCGAGTAGCAGTTCTACGTGCTTCACGATTGAATTCACTGAAACTTCGAGCCAATTCTCTGCCCATAC
>JBHEKR010000357.1:0-6999 GCA_041859365.1 Candidatus Hydrogenedentales bacterium | reverse complement strand
GGAACAAGAGGTTCACTTTAGCATCAAGGTTCCCCCCGCTTGCGGGGGGTTAGGGGGGTAAGCACCCAAGTTGGCGAAGTAATTCTCGATGTTCAGATTTCGCCACTCATGTATTTTCAGAGCCGTTCCCCTGAAGCACAGCCCTGGAGGCCCCTTTCCCACGAACGTGGGCCTTGGGTCAACCTGGAAGGTTAACCCACTTTCGGTCGCCCGTGTATTTCAGGCGGTGTGAACAAGTATGGGAGGCGCGCTCCCGGCGACGCTGTCCCTCCGCGCATGCCTGTAAACCCTGCGTGAAATCCCCCATTATGGCGGCTCAACCCAACCCTATGGAGCATGTCGCCATGTCCTCTTCTCACCTTTCCCGTCGTTCCGCCCTCACCGCCCTGGCCGCCGCACCCGGTGGTCTCCTATTGGGCGCGTCCGCCATTGCGGAAGACACGCCCCAGCCCCTGAAGGGCAACCTGAAGCATTCCGTGTGCAAGTGGTGCTACAAGGACATGACGCTGGACGAGCTTGCGGTCCAGGCGAAGGCCATGGGCATCCTGGGCATCGATTTGCTCGGCGCGGAGGATTGGCCCACCATCCAAAAGCACGGCCTGACGTGCCCCATGGCCGCGGGACCGGGCAGCATCAAGGAGGGCTGGAACAACCCGGCGCTCCACGATGAACTGGTGAAAAAATCGGAGGAGATGCTGCCGGTCATCGCGGCGGCGGGCCTGCCGAACATGATCGTGTTTTCGGGCAATCGGAACGGCCTTCCGGACGCGGACGGCATCAAGAACTGCGCGGCGGGCCTCAAGCGCATCACGCCGCTGGCGGAGCAACTCGGCGTGACGATTTGCATGGAACTGCTGAACAGCAAGGTCAACCACAAGGACTACCAGTGCGACAAGACGCCGTGGGGCGTGGCCCTGGTGAATGAGGTGGGCTCGGAGCGCTTCAAGTTGCTCTACGACATCTACCACATGCAGATCATGGAGGGCGACATCATCGCCACGATCCAGGCGAACATCCAGCACATCGGCCACTTCCACACGGGTGGCGTGCCGGGCCGCGCGGAGATCGATGAATCGCAGGAACTGAACTACACGCGGATCTGCCAGGCCATCGTGGAAACGGGCTACAAGGGTTTCATCGCGCAGGAATTTATCCCGAAAAACGACCCCGTGACCTCCCTGCGCCACGCGATTCAGATCTGCGACGTGTAGGACCTACGCGAATTCATTCCTATGGAGAGCGTCGCCGCAATGATTCGAACGCTTTCGCGGTGAATCTATTGGGTGTCCTGCCGTCTGACGACTTACCTTGGTTCTTAAGGCATCCGCGCAAACATGGAGCGCCGCCGGCTCGGCGGCATTGCGCCCGAAGGGCGCAGGGCAAGAACTCGTCAACTACCGCGAATCACGTGTCTGAGTAATGCGCCCAGTTTTCCGTGACGCACGTTGCCGGCGGGCCGCTAGCGCTCCATGCTTTCGAAAAAACTTCGATAGCCCAAAGGCCCGGCGCAAAATCTCGGGCCCTACTCGAATTTGCTGGTGGCATCCCGCAATTTCGCCACCATCGCGTTGGCCTGCTCCAGGCGTTCGCTGAGCACGTGAATCACGTTGAGCAGCAGCTTCGCCGCCACGCCCTTGTCGAGGATCTGGTTAATCTGGCGCTCGTCCAGTGTGAAGAGCTTCACGTCGGTCTTGGCGGCGGCCGTGGCCGATCGGGGCTTGCGGTTGAGCACGGCCATCTCGCCGAAGGCGTCGCCCACGTCGCAGATGGCGATCTGGCGCTTCTTGTTGTAGATGGACACTTTCCCGCTCAGGACGATAAAGAGGTTGCTACCCAGCATGCCCTCGTGGAAGACGGTCTGGCCTTCGCGAAAGTGGACGATGGTGCCGCTCTTGAGGATGAACTCGACCTCGGTGGGCTGAAGTCCGTTGAAAATACGGATCTTCTTGGCATACATCTGATACTGTTCCTGGGTTCCCATGGATTCGTTCCTCGTTGCTGCAGACTGGCTACCCCGTGTCCCTTGCCCGGCACCCCTCCGTTATAGCAGGACTGCGGCACAATAGCCAACTAAAATTCAGCCTCGTCCCCGTGGAGAAGATGGGCGAGGTCCGCCACGCGCTCCACGATATGGTCTGGCTTCCCCGACGCCAGCCGCGCCCGATCATGCCAGCCCCAGGTAACCGCCACGGTCACCGCATGGGCGGCGCGCCCTTCGATCATGTCGCCCCGGGTGTCGCCGATGTACCAGGGCGTCGCGCCTCGGTGCGCACGGCGGATCCGCCGGATCTTCTTCACCTTGCTGGCTTCCTGGTCCGAGCCGATCACCCCGCTCAACCCCGCGATGCCGTGGCGCGCGAGAAATTCTTCCGTGGCGGCGGTGACATTTGAAGTGACTACGTAGACCGGGAATCGGGCGGTGAGGCGGTTGACCAGTTCGGGCATGCCGGGATAGGGGAGCACCTGGCGGTTCAGCTCGGAGACCCGGGGCGCGAGGGTCTTCCCGAGGCGCCGCAATTTGAGGATGGGCACTCCTGCCTTGATAAGGCCCTTCACCGCGTTGGTATCGAAGACGTCGAGAAAAGCCTCAAGCGTGTCCGGGCCCGCAAAGCCCAGATCGCGGCAGCTTTCCACGAACACGGGAAAGTACGCCGCGAGGGAGTCGGCGATGACGCCGTCGAAATCAAAGAGTATTACGCGAGAGGGCATTCGCGGAGTATAGCAAGGTAGCGACGGGATTTGCTTACACGGGCGGGAACAAAAAAGAAACGCCACAACAATGGGACTCGTTGTGACGCACTCTTGGAGGAATTGTGTCCTGCGACAATAACTTCAGGTGGTGGGACATCCACCGTGGTCATTTGGACTGTCGCATTCCACGTTTGGGTGACTTCCGTGTCTTACTCGTCGCCTCAACATCCTTGTTTCGGCCTCGTGCTTTAACTATCGGCAGGCGCGCCCGATCCTTTAGCCGGGATCTGTCGTACAGATCGGGCCTTTTGCACAATTCCCGCCCAATTGCTACAATACCCGACCCTCTGGAAGGATACAGCTATGCGCACACTAATTTTCGGGGCCAAGGGCCAGTTGGGTCGGGACCTCATTTCCGTGTTTCAACGGGAATGCGAAGTCGTCGGCCATGACCTGCCCGAGGTGGACATTGCCGACGAAGTGGCGCTCCAGCCCATCGTGGAGGCCTTCGGGCCCGATCTCCTCGTCAATGCCGCCGCCTACACCAATGTGGACGGCGCGGAGGACGACGTGGCCACCGCCTTTCTGGCCAACGAGACGGGCGCGCGCAACGTGGCCGAGCTCGCGGCCTACCACCAGATCCCCGTGGTGTATATCAGCACGGACTATGTCTTCGACGGCACCAAGGGAACGCCCTACCTGCCCACCGATCCCATGAGCCCCCTGGGCGTCTATGGAAAGACGAAGGCCGCTGGGGAGCACGCCACCATCGTGGCCAACCCGCGCCACTTCATCCTGCGCACCGCCTGGCTCTACGGACCTGGCGGCAACAATTTTGTGGAGAAGGTCCTGCGCGCGGCGGAGTCTCGCCCGGAGCTCAGCGTGGTGGATGACGAGTTCGGCTCGCCCACCCACACCCTGGATCTCGCGGAAGCTGTCCTCGCCCTGGCGAAGACCCAGCACTACGGCACCTACCACGCCGTGAATACGGGCGCCTGCAACCGCCTCGAGTTTGCCCAGGCCTTCCTGGAAATGGCCGGGGTCACCATCCCCGTGCGCCCCTGCAAGGCCGCCGACTACCCCTCGAAGGCCGCCCGGCCCGCCTACTCTGTCCTCGATACGGCCGACCTCACCGCGGCCTCCAACTATGTCATGCGCCCCTGGCGCGAAGCCCTGGCCCACTACATGGAACGAAGGAATCACCATTCATGAAACGCATCATGGTCACCGGCGGCGCCGGATTCATCGGCTCCGCTTTTGTCCGCTGGCAGCTCGCGAATTACCCCGACGTCCATATCGTCAACGTGGACAAGCTCACCTACGCCGGCAATCTCGAAAACGTGGCCGGGGTAGACCCCGCGCGCCACACCTTCATCCAGGGCGACATCGCCGATAAAGACGCGATGTTGAAGGCCATGGAGGGCTGCGACGCGGTGGTGAACTTCGCCGCCGAGACCCACGTGGACCGCAGCATCCTGGGCGCGGCGGAATTCCTCCGCACCAACGTGGACGGCGTGTGGAACCTGGCCGAATGCGCCAAGCAGCTCGGCACCGCCCGGGTCGTCTTCGTCTCCACGGACGAAGTCTATGGCAGCATCCCGGAGGGCTCCTTCAGGGAAAGCGATCCCGTCACCCCGCGCAACCCCTACAGCGCGGCCAAGGCCGGCGGCGAACTCATCGGCATGTCCTACTTCCACACCTTCGACGTGCCCGTGATCATCACCCGCGGCTCCAACACCTACGGGCCCCACCAGTACCCCGAAAAGGTGCTGCCCCTCTTCACCACCAACGCCATCGACCGCCAATCCCTCCCCCTCTACAAGGGCGGCGAGCACAACGTCCGCGACTGGCTCTACGTCGACGACCACGCCTCCGGCATCGACTGCGCCCTGCGCAACGGCCAGCCCGGCGAGATCTACAACGTCGCGGGTGGCAACGAGCGCGAGAACATCGAGCTCACCCGTAAGATCCTCGAACTCACCGACCGCGACGAATCCCTCATCCAGTGGGTCCCCGATCGCCCCGGCCACGACCGCCGCTACTCCATCGATGCGAGCAAGCTCAAAGCCCTCGGCTGGCAGCCCGCCATGCCCTGGGAAGACGGCATGGCCACGACCGTGAAGTGGTATCAGGAAAACGAGACCTGGTGGCGCAAGATCAAATCCGGCGAGTTCAAGGAATACTACGCCCGGCAATATGCGGCGCTGAAGGGCGCCTGAAGTCGGACTCGCAAGTCACAGTCGGAATACAGCACATTGACACGCCAGGATCGGGCAGCCCGATCCTGGCGTTTTTTATCACAGCGCACAAGAGTCCGTCTTTCCAAGGTGATGCAGCCTCAATTCGAGACCCCGGTCTCGTTTCAGCACCAACTCATGGATGCCCATTGACAGGTATGGAGGATCGCATCCTTCGTAAACATGCATTCCCGCAGCATCTTACGCATGCCCTCAATTTCTGGCACGAAATCGGCTTTCATCGAGTCATGCGTCGATGGGCGGCGTGAAACGAGAACAGGCCCCATGCAGGGGTGGAGGATACGGACATGATTAAATTGAACGACCTGACCAGCGAAACCGAAGTGAATGCGCAGGATGCATCCGATGTAAAGGGCGGCCCAGCCTACATGAAGCTGGGCGACATCAAGGGCGAAGCTACCGAAGCCCGTTCCGGTGCGGTCGTGTTCGTTGGCGGGTGGGGCAGCTCGATGTATCAATACTAGTGCGCTGAGGGATCTCGTCCTCGAATTGGGTGCGAAGGTGGAGCGATCTCAAGACGTTGAAGCGTTGGAAACTATGGGACCTCCCTCAGGGGAGCGACGCTTATTGATACATGCACGGCAAGACCATCGCCGCCTTCGTCCTTCTCTCTGCATCACCGCGTAAAGCGCTGATACAATCCGCGCGTCTCCCATCCTTCATCCAGCACGGCCATGATCAGCGGCGTGTACCCTGCGGCATCGCGGATTCGGTGGATGCCCTTCAGTTGAGCGAGATCCGCCGCGTTCATCTCGATGCCCTCGAAGCGCGTCCAGGTGGGCGGTAGATCGCCCCAGGCCGCCGAGTCGGGCGTGTCGGGCCATACGGCGTTGTAGATTGGAAGGTAATAGCGCACGGTGTCATCGGTTCCCCCCGCTTGCGGGGGGGCAGGGGGGGTAGTTCCCCGGGCTCCCACCACCGTGTGCCAGCTCAGATCCCGCTCGGACGTGTCGCCCGCATAGCGAAACAACAGCGGCACTTCGCGGTCCGTTCGTGCTACTTCAATCACCAGCAGATCCACCTGGAAAAAGCCCTCGGGCCCCACATCGGGCAAGCCCCCCGGCAGGGTCACGGGATCGCAGGAGAGGCGCACCGCTTTTCCACCATCGACCGAGGCCACAGCGGGCCACACGACGTCCTGTTCCGATGTCTCATAGGACGCAAACAGCGCGCGCAACTGCCGATCCTGGTGCCAGCGCAGTCCCCAGAAAGTCGAAAGTACCAGGGCGGTACTTACGACGGAGAACACGACGCCGAACTTCATGCGTGCGAGCCACCAAGTGCGGCTGCCGAGCCGCTCGGCGAGCCAGACCCGCTCGGCTTTTCGCACGAGGCCACAGACCCGCCACGCCAGGTACAGCAGCGCTCCACCGAGAAAGAGCGGTATCACCTCCAGATGAAAGTAGTGCCGCGCGGCAAACTGCACGGAGGCCATGCCCGCGAGGCAAAACATGAGATAAAGCATTAGAAAACCGAGACGCGGACTCAGCGCGCCGAGCAGCAGCGCCAGCGCGAGGGCGACGTAGCGCGTGCGGCTGAAAAGGGTGTCCATCAGCCAGACGCGCCCTTCATAGAGCGGATTCAGGAAGCGGTTCGTGATGCCCCTGGGCATGTACGCTTCGGGATTCGGCCGCAGTTCATCCAGCATGCGCAGCGCCGCCGCCGCGGTGCGTGTGGCCAGATCGCCCGGCAGGGTCCACAGCAGATTGCGGAAGAAATAATCATCACCCACCGCCTCGTAACCCGGCGTCTCATAGATGATGGGCCGCGCCGCGCCATCGAGGTACTGGTTGTGGGCGTTGTGCATGGCCAGAGCCTCGGTATCCAGGTCGGACTGGGCCACCTGATACATCGGATTGTCCACACCCAGACGGCCATCGTAAAACACGCCAAAGCCCATGAGAAAAGGGTGGGTCCGCTCGCCGTAGGTCTGGAACTGCATCATCACGGGCCACGACGCGCCTAGGAAGCAAAGCAGGAAAGCCGCGATGGCCGCCGACCGCGCGCCCCATGCGGGCCAGCGCCAGCCGGGATAGAAAAGCAGCACGGC
>JBHEKR010000332.1:0-4374 GCA_041859365.1 Candidatus Hydrogenedentales bacterium | reverse complement strand
ATGCACTACCGCGGCAAGCACTTCCGCTACACGGCCCACTACCCCGATGGCCGGGTGGAGCCCCTGCTCAGTGTGCCCGCCTACAACTTCGACTGGCAGACCCAGTTCCGCTATCAACAGCCCAAGCCCCTCCCCAAAGGCACGCGCATCGTTTGCGAGGGCGGCTTTGACAACTCGACTGCCAACCCCTTCAATCCCAATCCGGACGCCACCGTGCGCTTCGGCGACCAGACCTACGAGGAAATGTTCATCGGCTATCTGGAATTTGCCGTGGACCCGGACAAATACGACAAGATGCTGGAGAAGCGCCGCGAACGGATGCAGCAGGAGCGCCAGGAATTCCAGGCCGCCCAGCCCCCCGTCAGCAGCGACCCGCCGCTGCCCCCCGAGGAACTGCTTGGCAGCCTTTGGGAAGCCGACCAGTTCAAGTTCCGCTTCCTGGCCGACGGGGTCTTCGTCGTCAATGAACTCATCAAGGGCGTATACCGTATCGAGAACCATCGGGTGTATATCGACGTCGTGGGCGAGCACTTCGAACTCGACATCATCGGTAAAGGGCTGTACTTTAACGGCAGCCACGCCATCAAGCGTCTGGAATGATCCCCCTGAAACCGGGGGTATTGTGGCAAGTGGCCCCTTGCCGCTAGAATAGGATACAAGCCACTTGACATCCTGCCTGCGGTTTGGCAAGATAGCCCCTGGGTGAACAAATTTTCAGTATCCCTCCAGGAGAAACACCATGGCCGCTAAATCCACCACTTCCGCCCCCGTTGACGACAAAGCCAAGCTCAAGGCCCTCGACATCGCCATCTCCCAATTGGAGAAACAATTCGGACGGGGAACCCTCGTGCGCTTGGGCGATGAGTCCATGGCCCAGTCCATCCGCGCGATCTCGACAGGAAGCCTCTCCCTCGATATCGCCACCGGCGTAGGCGGCCTGCCCGTGGGACGCGTCGTCGAGATCTTCGGACCGGAGTCCTCCGGCAAGACCACGCTCTCGCTGCACGTCGTTGCCAGTTGCCAGAAGCAGGGCGGCATCGCCTGCTTCATCGACGCGGAACACGCGCTCGACCCCACCTTCGCCACCAAGATCGGCGTGGATATCGACAACCTGCTCGTTTCCCAGCCCGACAGCGCCGAGCAGGCCCTGGAAATCTGCGAGAGCCTGGTGCGCAGCAATGCCGTGAACGTCATCGTCATCGACTCGGTTGCGGCCCTCGTGCCCCGGGCAGAGATCGAGGGCGACATGGGCGACCAGCACATGGGCCTTCAGGCCCGTCTCATGTCGCAGGCGCTGCGCAAGCTCACCGCGGTCATTAGCCGTTCCAACACCCTGGTCATCTTCATCAACCAGGTGCGCGACAAGATTGGCGTCATGTTCGGCAGCCCGGAGACCACCACGGGCGGCCGCGCGCTTAAGTTCTATTCCAGCATCCGCCTCGACATTCGCCGTATCTCCTCGATCAAGGACGGTGAAGAGGCCGTCGGTAACCGGGTTAAGGTCAAGGTTGTCAAGAACAAGGTGAGCGCGCCCTTCCGCATCGCTGAGTTCGACATCCTGTTCAACCAGGGTATTTCCGTGGAAGGCGATATCCTGGATCTGGCCCTGGAAGCCAAGCTCATTCAGAAGAGTGGCGCTTGGTTCTCCATGAATGGCGAGAATCTCGGCCAAGGCCGGGAGACTACGCGGCAGTACCTCCGGAACAATCCGGACGTCGTCGCCCAATTGCGGGAGAAGGTCCTGGAGATTAAGGGCATTTCCTGGAATGGCGCGGCGCTGCCCCTCGATCTTCCTGTCGATGCCGGCGCCGAGGAGTAAGATCCTGCACGAAGCCCTTCCGCCGAACGCACCCTGGCAAGTACGAAGAATCCGCGCCGCGCTCGTTGGTCTGCTCCTGCTGACCGCCCTGCTCGCGGCGGGGATTCTGTTTTTGAAGTTCAAGCTGGAATCGCTGCGAACGGTCGTCCAGGCCGAGATCTCCGCCCGCGTCGGCGCCAACGTCGAAGCGGGTGCCATTCTCGTCAACGGTGTGCGGGGACTCCGTATCGATGGCCTGCATATCGAAGTCGGCGCGCCCGGCGGACCCGAGGTGGACTTTCGTTGCCCGGCCACCTACCTCGATCTCGATATCGCCGATCTCGCCTCGGGCCGCCTGACCATCAGCCGGGTACGTCTGGACAACGCCGTCTTTGTCGTCACCCGCCCCGAGGGCGCGCCTTGGATCCCGGCTTCCACTGGCGGCTCGGGTATGGGCCCCATTGCCCTGCCCGCAGGTCTCGCCTTTCGTGCCACCGGCGAGAATTGCCGCGTCCGGGTTAAGAATGTAGTGCGGGGCAGTTCCCTTGACCTGACCAATCTGAACTTCGACCTCTCCCGTCTGCAAGATGGTGCGGACTTCATGGCCCGTATCGCGGGACAACTCGACGAAGCGGGCGAGAAGCCGTTCCAGGTCAATGTGCGCTTCGCCTCCGAGGAAGACTTCGATCTGCGCCTGGTGTCGGGGGCCGTGGATGCCGGCGATCTCAATCGTCTCCTGGCCGAGCCAGAACCCTTCGTACAGTCTGGTTCCATCCGCCCGCAGCTACGCGTTTCCGGATTCCCCAATCGAGCCATCGTGCTCTCGGTCGAGGTGCCCTTCGAGGGCCTGCAGTTGCGTGGCCAGCCGCCGTTCCTGCAACCCGCCTCGGGTGCGCTCACGGCCTTGGCTAACTACGATGTGCAGACCCGGCTGCTCACCCTGAATTCCGCCCAGGCCGCTTCCGAACAACTCGGCGGACGCCTGAGCGGCACCGTCTCTTTCGCCAATGAATCGCCGGAGTTGGCGCTTCACCTCGAAGCAACCCAGATTCCCGCAGACGAGATCATCGACACTTTGCTCGCGGGCCAAACCGCCGCGCTGGCCGCGGTCGACGTGGCCTTCTCGCCGCCGTATGCGGTTGCGCTCGATCTTACCGGCCCTGTCTCGGCCCCCACCTTCACGGCCATGGCAAACGTTTCCTCGGGCAAGGTGACTGTCAAAGGCAAGGATGCGGCGCTCCCATCGGGTTCGCTGGACTTCGGGCAGCTTGAATTGGCCTATGCCCCCGGGGCGGCCCTCCCCACGGGATCGCTCAATATCACCGGTGGCACCCTCGCCCACGCCGCCTACGGCGTGACACTGGAAAACATCTCTGGCAGCCTGCGCCTGGACGAAAAGGCCGTGGTGCTGGACCCCATCCAGGCGCAGATCACCGGCAATACCATCGTCGGCAGCGTGCGGCATGATATCGCCGCTGGGGCGACGGAGTTTTCTCTCGAAGGCACCGTGAGTCACCTCGAAAACACGCCGCTCGGCGGCGAGATCCCGGATGTTGTGCTGGCCGGTGACATCGGTCTGCGCGGCAAGGGCACCCTCACCAAGGAGCGCCTCAGCGTCGATCTCGACGTGGACGCCACGCGCACCCGCTTCGACTTGGAGTGGTGGCTGCGTAAGCCCGCCGGCATCGGCACCAGCCTCAAGGCCGTCAACCTGACCTTCATCCCCAACAAGAGCATCAGCATTACCGGGACGGCCGAGGTCAATACAAGCTCCCTGAGCGCGGCGGTCGACGTCAAGCATACCGGCACACGCTGGCGCCTGGAGGGAATTCGCCTCAAGAGTGACGCCGTGGATGTCGCTACCCTGGGCAAGTGCTTCCGCATACCCTACACCGCCACCGGCGGCGCCCTGAAAAATGCAACCATGGAATGGCGCCGCGAGGGCGATCCGGAGAAGGGTCGGATTATTACGATCCTGGCCGACATCGATGCCATCCAGTTGCTGGCACGCGACACTGAGATCCCGCTGCGTTGCGAGGAGGCCAAGCTGGAGGTGGTACTCGATGACCGTGATCCACTGAATACCCTGGGCAGTGTGAACGTCCGCGCGAAGGACGCCTTTATCCCGCCCTTCAAGGTGAAGTGGCTTCTCCCCATCAAAGCCGAGGATCCGGCGCTCGACGCCCTGTACCCGCCGGACGACCGCGTCTGGAATATTGACGTCGCTTCGGACACCGTCGAATGACCCCCTTGGAAGGGCACTGTATTCTCCTGCCAGATCGTGGATGACAACGATCAGACGGAGATCAAACGCTACGCTGCCACGGTGGAATCCGGCACCCTCGAGGGCAATTACCACCAGGTCAAGAAGGATCACCTCTCCGAGCTTTATGCCAAGTGGGACGCGGTGCCTGTCGCCTACCTATTGCGACACTTGGAAATGCCCGAAGTGATCACCGGCCTCTCCAGCGGTGAGTACCGCTCCACAGCCGACGAAGACGACCCCGCAACGACCCAAGGGACGGGATTTTTTTCCGTCAAGAACGGCCGGTTCAGCGCCGAAGCCTTGCAATCCC
>JBHEKR010000435.1:0-6917 GCA_041859365.1 Candidatus Hydrogenedentales bacterium | reverse complement strand
GTTGGGATCCCCCGCCAGAACAATCGATCACGTTGTTACAGTCCGATGCAGTAGAGCATCTCCTGGCGCTGGGCATCTTCGCCCTGCGCCACCCGCATATAGATCTGATTGCCACAGATCGCCGGGGTCGCCTGGACTTCGTTCGCCGTCACGGTGTTTTCACCGACCAACTCAAAACCTGCCGGGCTCGCCTTGAAGATGTGCGTAGTGCCCTTGTTGTCCGTCGCGAAGATTTGATCACCCACCAGCACGGGCGACGCCGCAAAATTCCCGCCCAGCCGGTGCTCCCACTTTAGCGTGCCGTCCGCCATGTCGTAGCAGAGGACTTCGCCGGAATCCGTCACGGCGTAGAGATGGCCACCATGGACCAACATGGAGGGCACATAAACCTGCGTATCGTTCTTCCAGCGCAGTTCGCCGGAGCCGTCGCCCTTGACCACCGAGATATGCTTGGTCGGGTAGCCGCCATTGGTCACCACCGCCTCGCCGTCGGATACGAGGGAGGTCACACACTCGGTGGTCGCGCCTTCGACCTCCCAGTTGAGCTTGCCGGTCAGCGGCTCATAGCTGGAAATCCGATCACAACCGAAGAGCAGCACCTGATCCCGGCCCGCAACCTTCAAGATGATGGGGGAGGTGTAGTTGGGCAGTTCCGGGCGCTTCTGGCTCCACACCGGAGCGCCGCTTACATGGTCAAAGGCCGCCAGCGCGCCACCGGCCTTATGGTCCGCCGAAACGATCACCAGCGGACCATAGAGCGCGGGGGAGGCGCCGTAGCCCTGGTGGACCACAAAATCGCTCACCTTTTGCTGCCAGAGCTGCTTGCCCTCCAGATCCAGCGCGGTAAGAATGATCGCATTGTTGTTCAAAAAGGGGATAAACACCCGCTCGCCGTCGCAGGCCACTGTGGCCGACGCCTTGGTCGAGCGCACATGGCCCTGACGCCCTTCCGAGGTGAAGCCGCCTTTGTGCACGTCCGTCTTCCAGCGCTGCTCACCCGTCTTCCGGTCGTAGCACAGCACCGACTGAATTTCCTGGGCCTCATCCGCCGTGGCCACGAAAATACGGTCGCCCACAACCGTCGGCGACCCATGACCGCGACCCGGCACGGGACTCTTCCACAACACATTCTTTTCTTCCGACCACTGAAGCGGCAGCGTCTGGCTGGCGTCCGCCACACCATCCCGACTCGGCCCACGCCACCAGGCCCAATCCGTTGGGGCCAGGGACATGCCCGCGTCCGCAGGCTCCGCCTGAACCGGGAGCGCCCCATGAAACAGCACCGCAAGTGCGGCAAGAAACAGCAATACTCTGCACGACATGAAAAATCTCCCTGAATAATGAACCTGCCCGGCATCGATCCCGCGCCCGCAGGAACGCCATGGACTTCAAGTCTGCATCAGAATACCGGGTTCACGCGGGGGTTGCAAGAACGGCGACCTGAGGAAAAGCCCCTCAGTCGTCTGGCGCAAAGCAGGACGTTGGATGCGTCAGCCGCCCCCTGACTTTACCGTGCACGGGGGACGTACCGCCGCACCGTGCCCCCGCATACCCAACGACGCCGCGCTCTTCCGCAACGCCTCGTCGAGCAAAACTCACCACAACGCGGCGGCATGTCCCGATGGATGCTGAAACCGCGACATGAACGAATCCGAGGCCCCATACCCGTCCTGGCGCGGCGGCGTCCTCGCGGGGGGAAACGGCTATGACCCCCTGAATCGCAGGCTCCATAAGGAGGTCAAGGACCGAGTTTACGCCGGGGTTGCAGGTTCGCAAATCGGAAGTCCAGGCGCAGCGATTTTTCCTGTTTTCGCTCGGCTCACAGCGAACCTGACACCCCAGTGGTGCCGGACGTTATAGTAGCAGAAGCACACGGGGTACCCGGACCAGTGCAATGGGAGGAATGACACCATGGGGCAACTGCGACAATGTCTGATAGTCGGCCTTTTCACACTCGCAGGGTTGAATGCCGCTACTGCGGAGGAAGTGGGGGAGCCGCTACCAACCTTCGAAGAACTTATAACCCTGGTCCAGCAGGTGGCGACCAGGCGCGACGCTTTGCTTGAGCATTCCAAAGGTATTTGTATGGTCCGGAGCCAGCGGGGCGAACCTTGGGGCGAGTCGGAGAGGTACAAGCATCTGGAGCCGGACGACACGGGAGCAGTCTGGCCTTCCGACCGGATTGAAACGGTCCAGTGGGCGCAGAGCGGCCCACGCCATCGCTTCGACTACACCTGCGATGTCAAACGGAAAGCCTCGAGTGGCTGGACGATCCTTTCGAAGCGGGTATCCTTTGAGGACTCCATCGAGCGCATCTATGAGCCCGATATCCAGACGGGCTTCGTCAAGCTGCCGACACGCTTCGGTAACTTCATCCAGCTCCCCAACACCTTCGATATCGACTACTTCTATGGAAAGTCGAAAGTCGCTCCGGAGCGACTCCTTCCGCGCCTCAGGGAGGTTGGCTATGAGCCGGAAATCAAGCGCAGCCTGATTCACGGTATCCCCTGCATCTACCTCGCCTTCTACCGAAACTTTCCCGTCGCCGGAGGCTATCAGGACAAGTCGGAATATCTCAGTGGATTCCACCTTGCTCCGGAGCTGAACTACAGCCTCATCAAGGCGGTCAGCGTCCAGCAATCTTTTTTCAAGTCTCGTATTCGGAGTTACGACGTAATTGAATGGCTGGCAAGCTACCGGGAATCCGAATCCCAGCCCGGCATCTGGCTGCTGGAGCAACTGATGGCGTCGGAAAAGGCGTCCGGGGGCGGATTGGACCAGCCAATGTATGAGAAAATGACCGTGCTGTTCGCCCAGACCGATATTACCGCCAAAATCCCGCAGGAGCATTTCACCTTCCGCGGCATGGGGTTGCCCGAGGATGCCGCAATCTACGATGTGCGCTTCGCCGAGACTCCGGTGCCCCTGATGGAGCGGGAGGGAGGCTTCCTGCCGCACCCCGACGTCCAACCTTGGACCATGCCGTCCGAGATGATTGACGGTAACTGGGTTGTCGCCCCGGAACTCCCCCGATTGGTGCAGGAGGTCTCCAACCTGTCCTGGCCGCAACTGGAAGCGCAGGTATTCAACCGTGCGGAGGCCCACGCGCCCTATCCCAGGGCTTTTCGCATGCTGGCCCTCGAGCACTATAGCCGGTCCTCGGAACAACGGGGAAAAGCCCGAACGCTTCTTGAGCATGGCCTCGCCATGCAGGACGACGTCATCGTCCGGGGTATGATTCGCCCTGCTTTTCCGTCACAGTCCGTCAAGACTTACTGGGCGGACTGGGGAGCCGCGGCACAGGCGATTGTCGAGGAGACCATGGACCAGGCGCCGGAACGCATTACACCACTTCACGTGGAAGCCCTCCATCGATCCATTACCGTGATGCTGCCGGAAACACGACGACTCACGGGCGAGCGCCCCGTCGGGTTCGAGAAGGCCGTCCGGCTCCTGAACCGTTGTATGGCGCACCCGGATGAACGGGTGCGTATGGCCGCGGTGAAGTATCTTCCCACTCGAAATTTGGACGATCCCGAGCTACTGGGCGAAATGGAAATGGCTCTTCGCACGCTCCTTGAGGAGCACACTGGAGGCGGGGTCGAGCCAGCCTGGCAGTCACTGGCGCGGACCAAGCGTGACGCGATCCACACCCTGCGTTTGTTTTCGACGGGTAAATGAAGCTACCTCAGGCTCGGAGAATCTTCCCCAAGAGGTCTGGCCATTGGATACCTCCTATTTAGCCCATGACTAAATAGCATTCATTCACAGTCTCGGCCCAAATCCCAGGAAGTCTGGCCAGCCCAAACCTGCGGGGTCGCCCCTGGAAAGCGTGGGGGATAAACTCACCTTAAATTGAGCACCCAAAGTCTAGCCGTTGCTTGCTGCTGCGCCATCCGGTTTTCGGAGCGATGAGCCCTGCCCGAAATAACCCGCAGCGTCGCCTACTGGACGCTTATCCTCAGTGCTCAGGCACTGACCGGTCGACGGCGCCTACTCAATAATTCCGTCGCCTTCTAATCGACCATGGCACTCGGCGAATCTGGGGTCGTCGGTACGCGAGGCTCGTATCGACGGAAGGCACGGGCAACTGGAGGAGCGCAGCGGTCATACCAGGGCGCCAGCAAAGCCTGGCGTGAAATGGCCACAGCCATCCAAAGTAACCCCAGGCCCACGCATTTCCCCAGGCCATATAGCGTCTGATAATATATATTATGTAAGTAAAAGAAGGACCTTTTACTGTGCTCCACTATAAATCATCCGCCCCGGTCCCAGGAAGTGTCAACACCAACCCTGTTTGCTCACATCCCGCATGTCATATTATGACCTAACTTTATGAATTATGAAATCTAAACTAAGTTATTTTTATACAAAGTTATAGCGAGCTAACATCCAATTGAAGCACAGTCTCTCAGGATGCATTTTCAGTGGTTTTCAAGACGCGTGCCAAATTGCAGCAGCCCTATCGGAAATGGAGAAGTTCTGGCTTGGAGCCATGGGTGAGGCGCGACCGTGCGCCAGAATGGGTGCCCAAATAGACACAGTTCTCCCAGGGGTGGATTTAGTGGGAGAACGAGGAGGAGAAATAAAAATGGAGCGGGACACGGGGATCGAACCCGCGGCATCCAGCTTGGGAAGCTGGCACTCTACCAACTGAGTTAGTCCCGCTCAAGACGTGGACAAAGAATAGCACCTGCACTGGGCCGTGTCAAGCGTGGGTAGGCCCCGTGCAAATTTTTTTATCGACTTTGCAACAGCAGACCTGGGGCTGTGCAAGCACCACCTAAGCACACCCAGGCCATGCTCGGGGACCATGCGCCGCCAGCGACCACATTCCAGCAGACCGACCAGTGCCGCACCCACATCTCTCGGCTCCCCAAGGCGCGGGAGCAACTCAGCCCACTGAAGGACCCGCCCTACCGCAGACTACACCGTCACCCCATGGGAGAGATTTTGCAACGTCTGATAATCTATTGGTATGCTTTCTTGTCAGCCTGTCAGCTTCGCGCCGGCGCCCGCCCGGGAAGCACGAATCGGCTGCGCCATTTCACACGTAAATCCCACCGCTGAAGGTGAGGTCCCGCTCGATTTCCACATTAATGCAGGCCGCCTTTCCCGAGGCAAAAGCCCGCTCCAGCGCCGGCCGAATCTGGTCGGGCTGAGTCACGTACTCCCCATGCCCCCCCATCGCTTCTACGATCTTGTCGTAGCGCGTATAGTTGAGCTGGGTGGCCACGGGCGGCTTGCCCGGAAAAAAGGCGAGCTGGGGACGCATCATCTGGCCCCAGGCGGCATCATTCCCCACGATGCCCACGATAGGCAGATTAAAGCGGATGGCAGTGTCGAATTCGAAGCCATTGAGTCCGAAGCTGCCATCGCCATAGACGATAAGGACCCGTTTGTCGGGGTGTGCCTTCTGGGCGGCCAAGGCAAAGGGCATGCCCACGCCGAGGGTGCCCAGCGGGCCCGGATCCATCCAGAAGCCACGCTTCGGCAGCGGCAACACCTTGGCGGTCTTGGCCACGATATCTCCCCCATCTCCGATGACAATCATATCGTCATTCACAAAGTCGGCGATTTCCCGGCAGAGCCGGTCGGCATGGATCGGCACCTGATCGCTGGCGGCGAAGGCGCTTGCCTCGGCACCCTTGGCGTCTTCCTCGGCCCGCAGCATGGCCGAATAGCCGGAGAAGTCCACCACGACTTGCTCGGCAGCCATGACCCGGCTCAGGGATTCGAAGGTGCAGGCCAGGTTGCCCACCAGCGCCACGTCGGCAGGGCGGTTCTGGCCGATGAGGGTATTGTCCATTTCCATCTGGATGATGCGGGCACCTTTCGGGATCGATTCCCCAAAGGCCAGGCGAAAATCGAGTACCGCGCCCGCCAGTATAATCAGGTCGCACTGCTCCAAAGCCTTGCGACGGGTACGATTAAAGAGGTGCCGGGAATCCCGGGGCAGTGTCCCCCGCCCCATGCCGTTTGCAAATGCCGGAATGTTGGTAACATCGAGAAACTCGGTCATGGCGACTTGCGCCTGAGACCATTTCACACTGGTCCCCGCCATGAGCATGGGCTTCTCCGCCTTGGAGAGCAGGTCCAGCGCAGCGCGGACCGTCTTCGGGTCCGGGGCAATTGACGGCGGCTGGGTGGAAATCCGAGGTATGTCCACGTCCCACTTCGCCTCGGCCATGAGAATGTCCATGGGAATTTCGAGGAAGACGGGCCCGGGAATACCGGAGATGGCGTGGCGCATGGCCAGTTCAATGTATTCCGGCAGGCGCTCCGTCTGATAACAAGAATCCGCCCATTTGGTGATGGGGCGCATCAGGGCCACGTGGTCCATTTCCTGCAGCGAGCCCTTGCCCCGGTTGGCAAAAGGGCCCTGGCCGCCGATGATCAGCATGGGTGAATTCGCGCGCCAGGCATTGGCTATCCCGGTCACCGCATCGGTAACCCCGGGCCCCGCCGTCACCAGCGCCACCCCGATGCTGCCGGGCCGCACACGGGACCAGGCATCGGCCGCATGGGCGGCGGCCTGCTCGTGCCGCACGTCGATTATCTCAATGCCTTCGTCCTGGCAGCCGTCATAGATGGGCATGATATGCCCGCCGCTCAGGGTAAACACGCACTCCACCCCCGCCGATTTCAGTGCTCGGGCCACCAATTGTCCGCCGTGCATCCGCATACCTCCTCAAGACCTGCGTTCAGAGCGCATCACCGCGCCCACGGCAGGCATGGGAACATGATCGCGGGGGCCAAGTCAACGTGATACAGCGGAGGTTTCAACCCTGAATAGCGGGCAGGAAGAGCCAGGGATCATAGATTTCGCCGTCGATGAGGACTTCATAGTGCAGGTGCGGCGTGGAGGCATTGCCAGTGGCCCCAACGGTTCCGATGAGATCGCCCTGCTGGAGGAT
>JBHEKR010000123.1:0-6100 GCA_041859365.1 Candidatus Hydrogenedentales bacterium | reverse complement strand
TTCCTGCCCCCTATTTCGTGGGAATCACCATGCGATAAAAATCGCCGCATCGCCCGCGCAACAGCGTTGCACGGGCCGGGGGCTGGAAAGCCCCCGCTCCATATCTCCGCAAACTCCATAGTTTTAATGCGATTGCCCTGGTGATCGGTCCGATATCCCCTTGACTTCCAGCGCCTTTCCCCGTAAAATGAATATAGACTCACCCATTGAATTCCGATTCACCCCAAGGTCAACACCATGGCCCAACCCAGACGCATCCACGAGATTCTAGACGCCGCCGAGCACCACTTTCAGTCCAAGGGCTTCGCCCAGACCACCATGGACGATGTGGCCCGCGAAGCGGGCGTTTCCGTCGGTACGCTGTATAACAGCTTCCAGGGCAAGGAAGATCTCTATGCCCAGGTGGCGGAGCGCATCGGCGAAGCTGTCATTGAGCGCCTCACTTCCTTTGTCAACGTGACGAAGCCCGAAGAGGCCGTGCTCGACGTGATCCGCCTCCGGCTCTACAACCACACCCGGGATCGCCTTTTCTTCCAGCCCTTCTGCTTCCCGAGCTACCTCGGCATCGAACCGCGTCCGGAGCAACTTGGCCCGAAGGTCAACAAGCTCCACCGGCGCTATGTGGATTTTGTGGAGCAGCTTTTCGACCGCTACTGTAAAGGCGCGGCGCGGCCCCGGAGTTCCACGGTGAAGATGGCGGTCTACCTCGACGGACTGGTCACCTCTTTCATGGGCTACTGGAGCGGCAACGTCCAGGCCGACTCCATCGCGAAGGCCGCCCGTGAAATGCGCGACATGCTCTTTCGCTCCCTGGAGGGCTCCGCTTCCGACCTCCATGCCGCCGGTGGCGCCGGGGTGGCGGAATATCGCGCCACGTGCGTCAATCAGTATGACCTCGACCGCCTCAAGGAGCTCATTGCCGTCGTACGAGTTTTCGGGCGCAAAGAGTGGCAGGACAACGCCGACGCCCTGGATCGCGAACTGACGGACGCGCGGGTTATCTCGCCCCGCGAGGTGCCCGCCGATGTGGTCACCATGAACTCCCGGGTGCGCATACGGGATCGTAAGAGTGGGGCCGAGCAGGTGGTCGTCCTCGTGTTCCCCCGGGATCTGCATGCCCACCCGACCAACGTTTGTATTCTCGACCCCATCGGCCTCGGCCTCTTCGGTCGCCGCATCGGCGATGTCTATGAAGTGCGCAACAAGCGCGGCGAGACCCTGTACCAGGTCGAAGAAATTCTCTACCAGCCCGAAGCCGCGGGCGATTTCCACATCTAAGCACCGCGCGCGATCACCGCGTGCAAGGAGGCACCCCCATGACCAAAAATATCTGGACCACCGCGACTGACATGGCCCGCTTGCGCGCCTGCATCGAAGAACTCGGAGGCCAGGTCGATCGCCGCGATCGGCCTCACCTCGACGAACTGGAGCAGGAGCTCGACCGCGCTAGAATCATCAAGAACCCCAAAAAGACCCCCGCGGACGTCGTCACCATGCGTTCGGTCGTTGCCCTGGAAAACTTAAGCACGGGAAGCGCCCTCTCCTGCGCCCTGGTCTATCCCGAGGAAGGATCGGCCGAAGACAACCAGATCTCCGTGCTCGCGCCCCTTGGCACCGCCATGCTCGGCCAGCGTGTGGGCCGCACCTTCAAGGTCCGCCTGCCACGGGGCCTTACCGAGTTCCGCGTTTCGGCCATCGAATACCAGCCTGAGGCGGCTGGCGATTTTGATCGCTGAATTGATGCGGGAAGCGGCCCCCGGAAATTTCGGGGGCCGCTTCTCGCACCCGTGGACCCCAATTCGCTATGCTTCCCGCTTGTGGCGCTCGAATCGCCACGCCAGATCGAAGGAGATCCCATGCGTTTTGTAGCCTTGTTGCTCGTGCTCGCCGCAAGCACGGTTCACGCCGGCAGCCCCGTCCATTTCCAGGCCCACCGCGGCGGCCTGCGGGAAGTCCCGGAGAATACCCTCGCCGCCTTTCAGCATGCCTGGGCGCTGGGAGCCGCGCCCGAGATCGATATCCGCACCACGAGTGACGGCATAATTATCTGTCTTCACGACGACACCCTGAAGCGCACCACCAATGCCACGCTGAATGCCGACACCCCCGTCAGCCAATTGACGCTTGGCGACGTGCAGGAGCCCGACGCGGGCGCCTGGTTCGATCCGAAGTTCGCCGGCGAGAAAGTGCCTGAACTCCGCAGCGTGCTGGAGATCCTGCGCGATCACAAAGACTATGAAGTTTACCTCGATCTGAAGGCCGTCGATCTCCAGCGCCTCGCCGCCCTCATCAAGGAGTACGGCGTGGCGAAGCAAATCATTTTCGCCCACAACAAAGCCGAGTCCTGCCGCGAGATCAAGGCCGCCGTGCCCGATCTCCGCGCGGGCGTATGGATCGGCGGCACCGCCAACGAGATCTACACGAAGTTCCAGAAACTCGCGAGCGAACGATTCGCCGGTCTCGATCTGGTCCAGCTCCACCTGAATGCCGAGGCCTCGGGAGACTGGCCCTATGCCCTCTCCCGGGCCCAGCTCCACCAGGCCGTGGCGCTCACCCAGGCCGCCGGCGTCATGCTGGAAGTATTGCCCGAACACTTCACGTGCGAAGAATTGGACGAACTCCTGGCCATGGACATCCACTGGTACGCCACCGACGAACCGAAAAAGTTCAAAGAATGCCTTGACGCGCTCCAGGCCAAGGACTTCCTGACCAATGGCGTCACCGCCCACCGGGGGGATTCCGGCGCTTTTCCCGAAAACACCCTTTCGGCCATCGAAAGCGCCCTGAAGCTCGGCGCGGACTGGATTGAAATCGATGTCCGTCGTTCGAAGGACGGCGCCCTCGTGGTCATCCACGATGAAAGCACCGGACGCACCGGCGATAGCGATATCCCCGTGGCCTCCAGCACGCTTCAGGAGCTCCGCGCCGTGGATGTCGCCATGGCCTTCCGCAAAGAGAGGGGCCTCGACGAAACCGCGTGCCCGCCCGAGCCCATGCCCACGCTGCGCCAGGTGCTGATGCGCATCATCCGCCAGAAGAAGACCCGCCTCTCCATCCAGCCCAAGGCCGATATCGTGGACGACGCCATCGCTCTGATCAAGGAGGTGAACGCCCCGGACTGGGTGGGCTTCAACGATGGCGACCTGGCAAAGATGAAGCGCGTGAAGGAACTCGCACCCGAAATCCCCGTGTTCTGGGACCGCCCGGTCGACTTCCCTGTCGCGCAGGACATCGCAACGGCCACAGCGCTGGGCTTCGAGTCCATCGTGGTCAACGCCGCCGGTGTCAACCAGGAAGTTGTCACCGCCATTGACGCGGCAGGCCTCGAGTCCGGCGCGTGGACGGTCAACGACGAAACCGAGATGAAGCGCCTCCGGGGCCTCGGCGTCAAGAGGATCTACACCGATTTCCCAGGCGCGCTATTGGGAATTAAGAATTGAGAATAGTGAATGGCGAATGAAATCCCGCGCGCAACGTCGTGCGAATAAAAAATGGCGAGTCACAACCCGGTGACTCGCCATTCTAATTCGTAAGTCGTAATTCTCAATTCTCTTTATACGCCGGTACCTGCTTCGCCACCTCCAGCACATCCGCGCCGGAAATCACCACGCTCGCCATGTTGCTCTCGTACTCGTCCGCAACGCCCATGCCGTTCTGGGAGTTGGTCTTGAGCATTTTGGTCACGTTGATGCCCAAACATTCGCCGGTGACCACGAAAACAGGCGCTCCGTGGCCCGCGTACTCGCCTACGAAGTAGGTCATACGCGGCTTCTCCAGCACGGCATCAATACGCAGCAACTGGGCCGTGGAAACGCGGTTCGCCACCTTGCCCAGTCGGTTCATGACAATGACCGGATCAAAGGCTTTCGCCGACGCGCTTGCGGCCAGATCCGTAAAGGGACGCGGTTCGGAGGGCTTCTTCACGGGACGGAGGAAGGCCAGATCCAGGTCGCGGTCGCGAAGTACGATCTCCGCGTCTTCCTCCGCTTCGCCCCGGCGCACTTTCAGCGATGTGATCTCCGTCTTGCTGTCGAAGCCCTCTTCACTGTTTGCATATTCTTCCATCAGCACCGAAGGATCCACCACCATCAACGAGGTTACCATCAGACCCTCGGGCGAAATGACCGTCGCAGTAATGTCCTGCGTGTACTCGTTCACATCCGATCCGCCGTCGTAGGAATAGGTATCCTTCAGCGCAACCTTGACCGTTACGACCGCCGCGTCGTTCTTGGCCACCACGCCGCGCATGGCTTCCGCGAGGTCGTCGGCGGGGGCCGAAAAGCTGGCGGACAGGGCAATCAGGGCAATAGCAATTCGTGACAACATCGTGGAATCTCCCTCACGGTTCCGTTGTGGTTCGGGGCGCTACCTGCGCCGCCGCATGGCTTCTGAGCGCATCCAGCGCCCGCTGGAAATCCTGCGGGGGCGGCACACTGAAAGTCAACCGTTCGCCCGTGACCGGGTGGGTCACGCCGAGACGCTCCGCGTGGAGCGCCTGGCCGATCAATCCGTCCAGCGCCGCACGGGTCTCATCGCTGATGGGCCAGCTCCGGTACTCGCGCTCGCCGTAGACCGGATCGCCCAGCACGGGCCGCCCCGCAAAGCGCATGTGCACGCGGATCTGGTGGGTGCGCCCCGTCTCCAGTTGCAGCCCCACCAGCGAGGCCAGGCCAAAGCGCTCCAGCACCTCAAAGTTGGTCACCGCCTCCTTGGCCCGAATCCCCGTCACCGCCATGCGGCTCCGATCACTCAGGCTCCGGCCGATATTGGCGTTG
Source organism: Candidatus Hydrogenedentales bacterium (assembly GCA_041859365.1). Taxonomy (GTDB): domain Bacteria; phylum Hydrogenedentota; class Hydrogenedentia; order Hydrogenedentales; family JAEUWI01; genus JAEUWI01. Next base: position 1,325 of record JBHEKR010000123.1, on the reverse strand, counting down.
ATGCGACCGCGCTCTTCTTCGAACTCGCTCCGCACCAGGCAGAGGTAGCGCCGGTCAAAGGTGTGGGCCGCCGCCTGCGCCGCCAGGTGCCGAAAGGAGCGTTCATTCTTCGCCACCACCATCACGCCCGAGGTATCCCGATCCAGGCGATGCACGATGCCCGGTCGGCCCATGTCGTCGCCCGCGCGCTGGAAATCCTTGCATCGAAACAGTACCGCGTTCACCAGCGTGCCCGTGTGGTGCCCCGGCGCGGGATGGACCACCATGCCCGGCGCTTTGTTGACCATGATCAACTCGCTGTCTTCGTAGAGAATATCCAGCGGAATATCTTCCGGCTCCGGCCACGCCGAGGGCGACGGCGGCAGATCCACGCTAACCACTTCATCCAGGGCCATGGTTCGGCTCGGTTTCGTGCTGACGTGCTCGTTGACCTTGACGTTACCGTCCTTGATCAATTTCTTGATGTAGGAGCGCGAGGAATCCTCAACGGCTTCAGCAAGGAACACATCCAGCCGCAGGCCCGCGTGCTCCTCTTCCACTGTAATTTCGATCAACTCATTCAAAGTAATTGCTGCTTTCCCGGGTCGTCAAAAATAGGTACACCGTGCACTGAAGCCTGAAGCCTCAGGCCTCGTGAATGTCTCGAAAATGCATCACCGCCGCCATGAAATCATCCCCCAGAAACTGGGGCAGGTACTCCCCCGCCTCTTCCGCCTCCATCCGCGCCGTTACCTGGGCAATCGCCTGCGCCAGCAGATCGATCATCTCACACCACAATTCATAGTTCGCGCGCCAGAATGACGTGTCGGCCTCAAGCAGCGTCACGAGCAGATCACCCTCATGGGCGCCCGCCTTCAAGAAGGGATCGCCCATCATCCTCGCTATCGCCGCCGGTATCGTATAGCGCAAACTCACCCGCCAGCGAATGAGTTGCATCAACTCCCCGGGCGTGAGACGCCGCACCGGCTTCGTCACCAGCCCATGGGCATGGCGCGGCGCGTCGAATTCCTCGGGGTCAAAGGACCAGCCCTCTTCCTCCAGCTCGGCCAGGGATCGGGAAGCATCAAAAGAAATCGGGGGTTCCATGGAAAAGCCAGCTCCGCTCAAGGTGGGCCGCCAGCGCAATACCAAGGCGCCAGCGTGCCCTATCATACCACGACAGGCCCGACCAATGCCTGAATCACCCAGGGCAATCGCATTAAAACTATGGAGTTTGCGGAGATATGGAGCGGGGGCTTTCCAGCCCCCGGCCCGTGCAACGCTGTTGCGCGGGCGATGCGGCGATTTTTATCGCATGGTGATTCCCACGAAATAGGGGGCAGGAA
>JBHEKR010000003.1:0-6488 GCA_041859365.1 Candidatus Hydrogenedentales bacterium | reverse complement strand
CAAACTTACCGCACCAGGGCAGGTGGCCGCACCGTTCACGTGGAAGGAAAAGACTGAACTGACATTCACCATGGCTGAAGGGAAGATGCTTATCTCCCAGGATGGCGTTGGCATCGGTAGTGGGGAGATCGGTTTCACACCCAAACTCAGCACGTTCAATCAGGACAATGTAACCCTCGCCAATGGCGTCTACGGCCCCTGCTCGGGGACTGTTTCGCTGACTTCCTTTTCGGCGGCGGATCGATGAGTCGCGTCGTCCTGCTGATGACGGCACTGTTATCAACCGTGTCCGCCTTCGCCGAGGCGCCCTTCAACGCGGCCTATGTCCACCTCCATCGCGTGGCGCTGCCCGGCGACCCCGTTGAGAAACGACTGGCCGATATTGACGCGAGCATCGCGAGTGCAAAGCGCGCCGGGCTCAACATCGTCATGCCCTATGCGGCCGACTCTTCGGGCCGCTCCTATTATCCCGGCACGTATCATCCCGAATCGCTCTATGGCGACTGGGACGCCCTGGGTACCTACATCGCGGCGGCGCGGGCCGCAGGACTTCAAGTATACCCGGCGGTGCCGGTGTTGATTTGCGGACACGACGCGCCTGCGGGCATCTTGCTGAAGCACCCGGATTGGGCGCTGCGCGATGAGAAGGGCGAAGGCACGGGCTATATTTCCGCTGGGAATCCCGAGGCGCGCGCATGGATCGCGGGCATGCTGAAGGAACTGGTCGCGCGCTATCAACTTGAGGGTGTGTTGCTCGATTATCTGCGCTATCCCAACAAGCCCGTGGACCTGGATCCCGTCGGCGCGGCGGCTTTCGCGGCTGCGAATCCGGATGCGAAGCACGCCATCACGGATCGCGGCGACACACCCTGGCAGCGCTTCAAGGAAGCCCAACTCACGACATTGATGAGCGAGATAAAAACGGCCCTGCCGGACACGACGCTGGCGCTCTACTGCTGGGGGCCCCACGTGGCCAGCGGCCACTACGTCGGCCAGAGATGGGCCGACTGGGCGAAGGCGGGTTATCTGGACATCATCAATGTCTCCGGCTATTGCTACACAGACAATTACGGTGACAAGTACATGGACGTGTTCCGCCAGCGCCTGACGGATGCCCGCGCACTCGTCAAGCCGGAAGAGAGCGACGCGCGTTTCACCTTTTGCCTCGGCGTGGTGACGAGTCACGGCAAGATCAAATCGGCGGAGGAAATTCCGGTGTATATCGCTGCTGCGAAGGAGGCGGGTATCGACGGCGTGGCATATTTTACGTTGAATACGTTGGGAGAGCTCGCAGTGACAGGGTCGCCCCCGTGACTTGAACTTGCGAAGTAACTTTACCGTGAACCGATGTACGCATTCAGACGACACGACTCCAACGAGCGGGCCTGTTCTGTGGATTGGCGTCGCGACCTCAAACTTCAGGACAGGCCCGGACGTTGTACACGCGCTCCTCGATTTGGTGAACTTCATAACCCGTAGACTTTGACGCGCTCCACATTGTGGGTCCGACCCTGTCCCTGTGATGCGATCCCCTCCCTCGTTTTGGGTATACTCCATCCAAGTTCGTCTTATTTGCCAACCAAGTCTTGTACCGTGTCAGTCTTTGGAGTGCCCTCATGTTACGTTTACTCGCCATAGCATTGCTCTGTCTACCCGCCTTCGCCGACACCCTCGTGGTGGCCGCACACAACGCCGCCGAAACCTCCAAAGCAACCGCCAACTTCGTGGCCGATGGCGAGGGTGATCAGGAAGAAATCAACGCCGCCATCCGCGCGCTGCCGGAAGCCGGCGGCACGGTCCAGCTCACCGAAGGCACCTTCGACATCCGCCGGGTGGAGGGCGCCCTCGGCGGCGTGCTCATCGAGCGGAGCAACGTGACGCTGGCGGGCCAGGGCGCCTCCACGAGACTCATCCAGGCACCGGCGCAGGAGACGAATGTCATTCGTATCATCGGCATGGGCGTGGGCCACGTCACCATCCGCGATCTCTATGTGGACGCCAATCGCGACGCCAACCCCCTCGGCGAGGGCGCCGAAAACGTTTCCCACGCGCGCTTCGAGTTCTGCGGCATCAAGGCCTACCGCACCTTTCCCGGTGGGCCGAGCGGCGAGGACACCCACGATATCACGATCCGCAATTGCCACGTGGTGAATGCGCGGCGCCTGGGCATCATGCTCGAAGGGCCGAACATGAACGTGGTGGACAACTTCCTCGGCAATGCCACCTCGGATGTGGTGGAGATCCTCACCGGGCCCGGCGAGATGCGCGGGAACTACGCGGAAATCACGGGCCGCACCCACGTGGCCTTCGGCTCGGATCGGGGCAACCACATCATCATGTCGGACAACATCATCAACGTGACCCCCATCGGCGATATCGACATTGGTTTCCGCACCTGGTCGAATTCCAAGCACCACGCGATCAACGGCAATGTCATCCGCCTGGAAAAAGGCGGCAAAATGGGTCGCGCGATGGACATCCGCGGTACGGAGACGGCCGTCACGGGGAACAGCGTATTCAACGCGAACGAGGCGCCGCTGCCGCTGCATATCACGGCGGGAAATGCCGTGGTGACGGGCAATGTCTTCGAGAATGTGACGCTGGTGGTGGATGATCAAACGGACGCGCAGAAGCCGATCCTGATTAGAGACAACATTATGGAAGAGTCGACCGTAGACCACCAGCGGGGCAATGTGAACCCGGCGGAGTAGCGACTATTTTCAGATCGAAAAAGGGAGCCGGAGACACACTATGCCTAAGTACAAATTTCGATGGGATGATTTTGACGACGCGACGGTGAACGACCTGGCTGCGGCTATTGGATTCGAGGCCGCAACGTGCGAAGGCGACGCCCGAGCTTGGCTAGGCACAAAGGTAAAGCGGCCAAATGACGAGTTCTTACGTGTCACGTTCCATACCTTGTTGTTCACTCCATGGCTATGCAACTACAAAGGTCTTGGCGAAGTCGTTGACAGGCTGAACGAACTCGGTGTTGGACCCGGACGTAACCCACGATCCCAGAGTGGCTATATCAGTTTCCTTAGAGATTGTAAGAACACCAAAAGGATTCGCGACCTACTTTGTCAAGCCATGATTCGTTATGGCGAAGAAGGGCACGAATCAACGGGACTGAAGCCGTGGATCAAGTCGTCGGTCAAGTTGATCCCGGAGAAGCAGAGTACGGATCAGCGGGAACCTCACCCGTACCAGTTGAACGCGTGGGAAGCACTCGGAGCAAGGTGGGCAGCCTCACAAAGCACTCGGGAGTTTCGAGGTCTCCTAGTCATGCCAACAGGCTCGGGGAAAACCTATACGGCGGTGCGTTGGCTTATCGAGAATGTACTCAGTCGTGGTGAGAAGATTCTATGGGTTGCCCACCGGCACGAATTGCTGGAACAAGCCGCAGCGGCATTTGATCGCGCCATCTTTCTGGCAGAGCCTAAGGAAAAGCACTTCAGACGACGTATCGTCTCGGGACGGCATTGCAGTTCAAGTCAGATAGGCCCTGGTGACGATATTCTTATCTGCTCCGTGGCTAGCTTGGCACGTCGTCCGGACATCGTCGAGAGCCTCTTATCCGATCACTTTCTCGTTATTGATGAAGCCCACCATGCACCGGCAAAGAGCTACCGAGATTTAATTGGACGCATTACAGCGCGCGGAAAGAAGCATGTACTCGGCCTTACTGCTACGCCAACCCGTACTGTGGAAAGTGAACGTCCTGAACTTACACGGATCTTTGGCTCGGAACCCATTTATGAAGTCGGGGCACGTGACTTGATAGATACCGGATTTCTGGCTAACCCTGTGCCGGTAAGAGTTCAAACGAAATCCGACGTAGAGGAAGGGCTCACCTACAGCGACATCGTACACTTGCAGCGCTTTGGCGAACTCAGCGAAGAATGGATGGATCGAATCGCCCATCTTTCAGGCCGTAACGAAACGATCATCAGGCACTACCTTCAGCACCGAAAAAAGTATGGGAAGACCCTTATTTTTGCCATAAACGTGCTGCATGCAAACCTTTTGCGGGCTGCGCTGGGCCAGGCCGGAGTTCATGCTGAATGTGTTACCAGCTACTCCTTTGTCGGTGAAAAATCACCAGAACCCGAAGCCAGATCTCGCCCAGAAGTACTCGAGGCATTCCAGGATGCCAGTAGCGACCTGGACGTGCTGATTAACGTCATGATTCTGACGGAGGGGTTTGACGTGCCGCAGTTGCAGACGGTATTTCTCACGCGTCCGACCCAGAGCGAGATTCTCTTCCGTCAGATGGTAGGGCGCGCATTGCGCGGCCCAAAAGCCGGCGGAACGACGGAAGCCTACCTCGTATCGTTTGAAGATCACTGGGAGCAATACCGCGAGCTAGGTTCACCTTTTGGCAGGCTCACCGATATCCTGCCGCGGGAGGAACTTATTGCACCGGCGGATTGGGAAGTCCTTCCGAAGGATGTCTTGGAATCGGGTTCGCTACCCTATCAGATTATTTCCGTCGTGGCTGCTGAAATACGTCGCATTGGCCGCTTTCAGCCCGTGGATGTATTCGAAGCAGTACCTCACGGATGGTTCATTCTCGAGCGGCCCACAACCAAAGATGCTGAAGAGCAGGATGCGAAGCGCGACCTCATTCATGTTTATGAGCATCAGAAGCCATGTTGGGAGGCTTTCATAGGTCAATTGGTGAGCAACACGGACTGGAGTTCCAAAGCGGTAGAGGCACTCCATGATGAGTATTTCTATGACTGTGACGTTCCCCAACCGAGTGCATATGACATCGCACGCATGTGCGATCATTTTAAATCGGGGGGCGAGTCTCCAACTTACTCGGAGTATATGGAACGCACACAATTCGACCCCGATGAGTTGGCCAGGCGAATCCACGAAGAAAAGGCTGACGGCAGTTCATTGACGGAGGAGTGCTACCAATCGCCATTGGTGAAAGCGATCTATCCAACGCTCCGCGAGTATGATCGCGCGGTGAATGATGCATTGTTCGATCTCCGGCACCCTGCCGAGAAGGCGGATCGTTTTAAACCTGGGATTCCAGTTTTCGAACCACGTCCAGATCAGCTTTTGACGCCACCTGCCGACGGAGGCTTCGCGCATGATTTGGATTCACTCATTCAAGAAGTTCTGGAAGGTGCAACGGCTATAATGAACATTGATCCCCCTTACAGCGCGAAACTTGTGTGGACCCGTAGAGTAATAAAGGGTTGGTTTGGAAAGGCCAGATACCAACCTGGGACGGAGACCGGCAGTGGAGTGATAATGATCAACTACCTTCTGAACAGCCCTGACATCACGGCGGAAACGTTAAAATTCCTATTATGGCACGAGTACCTGCACCTCTATCTTCAGAAGGGTCACACCCCAACCTTTCGCGAGCTTGAGGCCAAATGGCCAACGCGCATAGAGGCTGACCGTGAACTGGATACGCTGAATGAGAGGTTTGGAGTCTCATATTGGTAAAGTAGATAAGCGGTGCCGCTTCGTTCATTCCGAGTTAAAGATATGGAGCGCCAGCGTGGGAACGTGAACCCGGCGGAGTAGGGCGGACGAGAAGGGATTTTTCCCACAGATTCACACAGATCTGCACAGATATGGACAAGAGAAGCCGGAAGGAGATTTAACCACGAATGGACACGAATTCATACGAATGGGACGATGGGAAATATCACTCCCAGTCATCGCGCAGTTTGCCCGACGCTACGCTCACCATTGGGCTTTGGGATGAATTCTCTAATCGTGTCCATTCGTGTTTATTCGTGGTTCTCCTCCTACTGACCTTTGCTATATCAGAGGCTCGTGCGGAAGCGCCTGCTTCGCAGCGCATCGACCTCCCCGATCCCGAGATCGTCGCCGCCTACGAAGCCGCCACCACGCAGAACGTCCTCGCCGCGGTGAATCCCGCGATCTTCCCCGGCTACTGGTCCGTTTGTGCCGATGGCATCGGCCACGGCAACGGCAACACCTTCCCCGCGCTGGACGGGCACCAGATGGCCGATGCGTTGCTCTACCTCGGCCAGGTGGAGACGGTAAAGCTCAATTGGGACTACGTGAAGACCTTTCAGCGGCCCGACGGGCAACTCCCCTTCGCGATTCTTCCCGCCTCCGCCGGGAAGCCGATTGGACCTGCGGAAGGTGGCATTTCAGTCGATCCCAATGGCGGTCTTTACACCCAATGGGTGCCGGATAATCCCCTCCGCGCGCTGGGCTACACGACCTATATCCAGAACGCCGACGTGCTCTATCGCATAACGGGCGATCTGGCCTGGCTGAAGGAAAACCTGCCCTCGGTTAATCTCGCGTCGGACTACTTCACCGGCATGATCACGCCCGAAGGCGCGGTGGGCGGCGCGGGCTACTACGTGGAGCGACCCACGCGCGTGGAGTACGACGGCGTGACCCAGGGCCACGCGGTGGATGCTTTTCGACGACTCGCGGCCTTGAATGAGATCGTGGGCGACACCGAGGCCGCGAAGCGCTGC
>JBHEKR010000060.1:0-40721 GCA_041859365.1 Candidatus Hydrogenedentales bacterium | reverse complement strand
GGCCTCCACCTCGGTTGTCCCAGAAGCGCTTCGCGCCAGAGCGTCCACGGCCAGTGCAGTCTCTTCGATGCTGGGCGTCACGCCTTGTGCGCCGCCCCATCCACCATCTTCCCCCTGGGCATTCAGCAGCCAGTTCACCGCGCGGGCGCGGCCTCTCCCCCACGTTTCGTGAAGCCCCTTGAAGGCCCTCGCATCGGGCAGTTCATGCACCCCCAAGGTCATGGCAGTGCCATAGACCGGATTGGCCTGCCCCGGTGCGAATTGATTGCCGAACCACAAGGGCGTCCAGCTTCCGTCTTCGGCCTGCTCGTGCAGGAGGAAGGCAATCGCTCTTGCTGCGGCCCGGTCGATTCGGACGCGGAGGTCGTCCCCCACTTCCCCACGCCAGGCAAACCAGGCGCGGAGGCTGTGGGCGGTAAGATCGGGGCAGCTCTTGTCGAAGGGTAGCTTTCCCCAGCCCCGGCAGAAGGTGGGGATGCCGCCGTCCTTGTTCTGGAGGTCCACCAGCCATTCGAGTCCGGCGCTGGCGCGCTCCACCAGCGTTCCGTCGGCCACATGACCGTCGGGTGACTTCTCTGCGAGGTGATGGAGGGCCAGCAGAGCACCGGGGGTATCGTCCGCATCGGGCACGCCGCCGGAAAGGTCGGTCCACGCCCAGCCGCCGGGCTCGGCGAGGGTGTAGGGGTGTCGGGTCTGTCCCTGTTGCGCGAGAAGCCAGGCCCGCAGTTGGGTCTGTGCATCGCCCGACAAGCATGCGCCTGACGCGGGGTTGCGAAACAAGGCCTTGATGCTCAGCGAGGTCACCCACGTGGCGAGGTTGGTATCGATGGGCCAGCTTCCGTCCTCGCGCACGGTGGCCTCGAGGAACGCGAGTCCCTTTCGCGTCACGGGATGGTCGGCGAGGCCCGCGCCGATGAGACTCATGGCCACAAAGCTGGTGAGGGGCGCGGCCTCCAGGAAGCCGCCCGATTCAGGCTGGATTTCTTCGAGGATTTGGAGGGTGCGGTTCCGGGCGCGGGCGCGAATGATTCGCAGCAGGGGATTCCGGCTGGGGCGCTGGTGGTGCTGTACATTGCCCACGGCGATGAGGGCGGGCAGGGCATAGCTCACGACGGGAAGCCCGAGTCGGTTAAACCAGCGCCGTGGGAAGGCGCCCAGCTCGAAAGGCAGGGCGGGAATATCCTTCCAGGCCTCGGGCCCCTCGCCGAAGCGGCCTGCGAGCGCGCAGAGTGTGAGAATGGGCACGGAGAAGGTGCGGTCGACGCCGTAGCGCGCACAGATGGTTCGGGCGATGGCGTTGGGCGTAAGTTCGCCGACTTCGCGGTGGAGCCAGGCGGTGGCCTCTTCCAATGGACGTTGTTCGCTGTCGACATGGGCCGACACCGACAGTGCGGCCCAGCACAGTGTGGTCGTGCTGATGTTGGTCGGGCTCGCGGCGGTGTCGCCCCAGCCACCGTCATCGTTCTGGTAGTCGGCCAGCCACCGGCGCGCGGCTGTAATTCTTGCATCGAGCCGGACGGCCTCGCTTCCCTCCCCCGCTTCACGGCGGGCCAGGGTCATGGCGCAGAGGGCGGTGGCGGTGGACAGCGCGCTCGACGAGAGTTCGCCAATCCAGTGGCCTTCGCTGTTTCGTTCGGCCAGGAGTCGGGCGCGGGCATTTTCCAGGGTCTTGCGGATCGCGTTCATCGCTTCACTCATTGAAGGCTCAAATGGCCCAGGGCGAGGAGGGTGTAGTAGGTGTATTCGCAATCTTCCGCGTCATCGGCCCAGCTTCCGCAAAAGGCTTTTCCGGTCCAGAGCGAATCGAGAAAATCGAGGCAGGGTTCCTTGAGGTGATCGAAGGGCACATGCATGCCCGAGAGGGCGTGCAGTGCGGTGGCGGTTGAAAGCAGATCGGGAAAATCGATGCCGCGCACGGCGGTGAAGCCGCCCTGGGGGTGGGCGCGATCAAGCAGCCAATGCCCCGCTTCCGGTGGGACGGGCGCACCCAGCTTGCGCAGCAGCGTGACGGCGGCGGCCGTGGCGGGCGTGGTGCCCATGGGCAGATCCGGCTCGTTGGCGAAGGCGCCGTCACCGGTGCGCAGTCCAGACACACAACGGACGAGGCCGGGGAAGTCCGGAGCGGTCAGGCCGAGATCTTCATAGGCCCCAAGAGCAAGAAAGGAGTGGTAGACCGTGCCGTGGGCCACGCCGGGGTTGGGCCCGTAGCCGCCGTCGGTGCAGCGGCAACTTTCGATGTGCGCGGCGAGGGCCAGTGCCTTTTCCTGCGCGAGGCTTTCTTCGGGAAGGGAGGCCCAGCAGCGGGCGAGGCATGCGGCGTGAACAAAATCCAGCCCCGTGCCATCGTCGAAACCTTCCAGATAGGTGCGCACGTTGTCCGCGCGAAGTGGCGCGCGGAGGGCCACCAACCCTTCGAGTCCAAAGACCGTGTAATACAGATCGCTCTTCCCGGCCCGGTCGGCGATGCCCCCATCGCCGTTGCAGTGGGCCTGAACAAACTCAACGATTCGTGAGGAGGCTTGACCGAGCAGGTTGGGCGCCAGCCGCGCGACTTGTAGCATTTCGAGCCTCAAACTCACTGCAATATCCTTCGATAAGCTGCTCACTGAAGATTTTGCCCACCACGCGGCGCAGAAGGCCCTTGAGTGTGGCATTGGGAAGATAGCGAAGGGAGCGCACCGCCTCTTCCTTGTAGGCTTCCAGCAATTCCTCCGCCTTGTCCAGCACACCGCGCTCTTCGAGAAGCTCGCGCACTTCGTCGCGCACGCCGGCATAGGCGAGGCGTCCGCACCACAGTTCGGCGATCATATCCTGCTTTGGGCCTTCCGGCGCGCGCTTATGGGCAATGGCCATGATCAGCGAGGGACGGATGGCGTCGAGATCGTGGGAATCCCCTTCGTCGGTGTGGTCTTCGATATCGTCCGCGATCTGGTAGGCCAGACCCAGCGCTTCGCTGTACTTTTGGAGGACATCGTGGGTTTCGGCGTCCGCCTGACCGAGACAAGCCCCGAGGCGCAAAGCCACTTCAAAGGCCGGGGCCGTCTTCATGCGGAAGATTTCCAGGATCTCCAGCGAAGTCAAGACTTTGCGGTCTCGGGCCCAGCAGAGCTCGGTGCCCTGGCCGCGGCTGAGCATCTGGTGGGACATGGCTGCAAGACGCAACATCTCCACTTTGATCGCGGGGTCCACGTCGATATCGGCGAGGAGCTGGTATCCGAGTCCCAGCAGGAAATCGCCCACGTTCAATGCAACGGGCACACCGCGCTCCATGTGAAGCGTGGCCTTGCCATAGCGCTGGGCGTCGTCATCTTCGATATCATCGTGAATCAGCGAGGCCTTGTGGAAGCACTCAATAGCGACGGCCACCTGCCGCAAGGCGCGCGACGGCGGTGGCGGTGTTTCGTGGTGAGCGCCTTCGAGAGCCATGTAGGTGCATGCGGCCAGATAGGGGCGCCAGCGTTTGCCATCGCGGGCGAGCCATTCGCGGGCGATCTCATCGGTCTCGCTCGCGCAGAGCCCGAGCAGATCATCCAGAGCGGCCCGGTTAAACCAGGCGCGCACGTCTTCCTTCAGCCCGTCGAGATCGAGACGGTGGGTCTTGTCATCGGCGGTGAGGTGGATGAACTCCCAGACCCAGTCGAGGTCGAAGGTGGTGTTGATGCAGTCATCCTGCAGCAGCGGAATGGCCACACTGGGAATGGCGGCGGCTTCCATGTGGGGGAAGCATTTTTCCAGCACATTGAGGCAGCTTACACCGACCACCGCTTCGATCTTACCGGTCTCAATCATTTTCTGCACGATGGCGGAGCCTTCGGCCACGAGGACGGCGTAGCCCAGGCGCTCGGCCTCCACGGAGAGATCCTGGATCGAACACAGACCGCATTCCTTGCAGAGCAGGCCGAACTCATCGAAAGGCGCGGGGCACTTGCTTTCGACGCGTAGACACTTCGGCAAGAGCAGGAGGCGCTTCTCGTAGGGGATCTGGGCCAGCGAATCGGCCCAGGAAGCGTTGCTTACGATGACAGCGGCGTAGTCCTTAAAGGTCGCATCCAGACCGGCGCGCTCCAGCACAGTCGCGGTATGTTCGCGCAATTCATCCATGGTAAGGGGGGGCACGAGTCCCACGGAGCGGGCGTAGAGGCGGGCGATGTCCTTCAGGTGCGCACGGGCGGCCTTGTCATCCGGGATATCGGACTGGGCCTTGCGATAGGCCTGGCGCGGCACTTTGGGGGGCAGCACGATCTGGGACAGGGTTCCTCTGGATACCGTATCACCCGCGGGGAGCGTGGCCGCCACGGGGGCATTGGTTATCATCTTGCTCATGTCGCCAACACTTTCCTTTCCTTAGAACCACTCAAGCTGAATTGCGCTGCGCCCGAACTCAAGTGTAGGCACCGAAACCAAAGAACCAGTACTTCTTCGCAAATCGATAGAGCCAGTGCTTCTCGGGAATTTCATTTCCCGGATTGTACTGGCTGTGGCGCGATTCCATGGCTTCCAATTCCGCGATGGCCTGCTTGCGCGCCGTGGTGTCGTGGGCGCCATTGCGCTCGACGATCTCCTTCAACAACGCGGGGCGCTCCAGCACGATGCAGCCCCGGGTCGCCTTCGCGGCGGTCTTCCGGAAGTCCTCCAGCAGGCGCGACTCGGTCATGGTCTTGTAGATGTCGCCGTCGTTGTCGGTGATGGACTCATTGGCAAACTGGATGATCGGACAGGGCTCGATATCGCCCCAGGGGCTGATGTGGTGGCTGATCCCCACGGCTGCAGGGCACAGGGCGTTGCCCTTGTCGTCCCAGTAGGCATCCACGAAGCCAATCGATTTGCGATTGCGCATTTCCACGCCGAAACGGCGCACGGCGAGTACCTGCTCGGGCGTGAGGGCCAGCTCGGGCTTGGGATCGGGGCCGACGGGGCGATAGGTGTGGAACCACGCGTAGTGGACGCCCCACTCGACCAGTTCATCGACCCATTCTTCGCGGACGAGCTCGTCGAAATTGCTTTGGCATACGCTGGTGGCCACGCCGGTAATGATCCGGTTCCGGATGCAGGCCTCAAGTCCGTTGACGGTGTGATTGAGCACGCGCTTGCGCCCACGGCGAACATCGCTGGCGATTTCGCGGCCTTCGATGCTGATGAGCACGGTGGCGTTGCCCGCGCGGCGCAGCTTCGCGGCGACTTCGTCGGTGATGAAGTGACCGTTCGTGAAAATCTGAAAGTAACAGTCTGGATGGGCCTCCAGCAGTCGGATCAGGTCCGTGTGCATGAAGGGCTCACCACCGAGAATACCGAAGAAGGTATTGCCGTGCTTCTTGGCGTTCACCACGAGGCGGTTGAGATCCTCAAAGGAGATCATCGCCTGGGGGGCGGCCACATCGACCCAGCAGCCCTGGCAGCGCAGATTGCAGCTATTGATGATGGAGATGTAGAGAAAGGGCGGAAATACTTTTCCTTTTTTCAGTTCTCGCTTGAAGCGCTGTACAGAGAGCATACCCTTGAAGCCGAAGTTATAGGAAAACTTCCAGAGGAGCCGTGCATCCACGGTGCGCACCATGCGATAGGCGAGGGAAGGCAGCATAGGTTTAAATACCCCAATCATCCTGGGTTGGCGCGGGCCGTTGGGCATCCCGGGCGCTCCGGGAGCGTTCCTGGCGCAGTTTTAGTTTTTCGCGGGCACGTTCGGCCCGTTCCTCGATGTCACCGGCGGAAGGCAGGCTCATCAACACTTCGTCGGGAATGTCCAGATCCTTTTTGAGTTTCTTCAGGCAGCGCTTGCGTTCGAGGAGAGCCTTCGACTCGTCGCGCTCGGTGGAGAATCGTTGGCGCGCGCCAGACTGGCGGGTACGCAGCGTGGAATAGATATCCCCGCCCAACAAGGCGGAAACGTCGACTTTCATGGCTTCGCGCTGGAGGTCTTCCGCACGAACCACATCACCGTTGATGGGACCCTTCTTGTATTTTGGAAAGAGGATGGCCACCTCGGGGCAGACCCGAGAGCAGGCCGGACAGTCGGTCTTGCAGTTGCTCTCGTTCTGCACCGTGATTTTACTGTCCGCGTCCACAGCGTAGACATCGAAAAGGCAAAAACTGAGGCACTGCATGCAGTTCGTGCAGCGGCTGTAGTCGATGACGGGAAACCAGGGCTTCCAGGAGGCCAAAGCGCGGGCGCCGACCAATTCGCGGACGTCGCGGGCGACACCGGCAACTTCCTCCGGCGCGAGACCGGCGATGTCGCGCACCTGACACGCCGACGATTCGAAAGTGGGCGCGCTTGCCTCACCTTCAAAGTGCCCCAGTACGAGCACGGCATCCCCATCACGCGGGACCTCCTGCCCGCCCGGCGCGGGGCGACTCACTTCGAAACCTTCTTCGAGCAGGGCGGTCAGGGCCTGCAATCGCGCGTCGTCGGACAGCCGGGTTGTCCCGGCACCCTCGTATAGTACGACGCGAAGATTGAGTCCGTCGGTCTTGCTGGCCTGTTCTCTCATGATTCCGATTTCCCATAGCCGGCACAGGGCGCGAGGAGCGCACGGGCGATATTTTCGGCGCTGTCTTCACGCATATTGAGTATTTCCACACCCGCTTCGGGCAGCGGACTACGGGCGGTATGAAACAGCCACCGGACGGCGCGCTCATAGCACGCGGCGATCCGCACTTCGGACGCAGCGCCCAGGCGCCGCATGGCCGGGTCTTTCCGCGCCGCCATGTCGCACAGGTCCGGCACCGCGTCAAAGGCCACGCCTGAAGCGCTGAGCGCGGCGAGCACGTCGCGCTTGACCTCTTTGGGCACCACGTTGGCGTAGGTGCAATTACAGAATAAGATTCGCGGCGATGGCTGGACGGTATCTGCGGGGCTGTTACCATGGTTTTCCATGTCGATCAGCTCCCGCACGCGGCGGCGGCCACGGTATCGCGGTGCACGGGCCGGGGCTGGCCGGGCCTGAAACTCTCCAGGTGATCAAGGACCATCTCCAGGGCGTTATCCGACGCCGATTCAGCGATCACGAATTCCACGATTTGCTGGAGCGCCTCCGGGTCGGCCTCGGCGCGGAGATTCAGAACGAGGGTCCCGGCGCCTACTTCATCGGTCAGGGAATCACGGAGTTCCGGAACGCCGTCGCTCCGCACCAGACTGACCGCGGAGAGCTTTCCGGCGATATCACCGGCATCGAGGGTCATTTTCAGGTGGGCGATCTCGGCGCCCACACCGGTGACGCGCGCTCCAATGGCGTTGGCCAGTTGGAGGAGGAGCTCATCGGGCACGAAACCGTCGGGGGCATTGACGCGGATGGTGGCATTCAGCCAGCCCAGCAGGGCCTCCCCCTCACCATAGCGTTCGTAGTCCAGCTCCATGGTGGGGCGCTCTCCCCCACACTCGCTCTCGAGGAGCCGGTCGAACCACGGATCGAGTCCCAAGGCGTCGCGCGAGGAGCAGGCGAAGACCTCGGCATGGGGATAGTGGTCACGCAGGGTATCCAGCAGACGCTCCCTGAGGTCAGGGCCGATGGCGTCGCACTTATTGAGTACGATAATATCGGCTTCCTCCAATTGCTTCTTGTAAATGTAGACCACCTTTTCAGAAAAGGGACGTCCGGGCTCCAGGCCCAGGATTCGGGCGGCACGGGCTGGATCGACCAGCACGCTCAATGGGGCGATGGTAAAGCGGTCCCCATAAATGCGACGCAGGGGATAAGACACGGTGGCCACCAGATCGGTGCAACTGCCGACGGGCTCTGCCAGAAAGACCTCCGGGGCGGCTTCGCTGGAAAGCTTTTCGGCGGCATCGAGCAGAGAATCGAATCGGCAGCAGAAACAACCACCCGCGATTTCTTCGACCGAGAAGCCGCGCGCACGGAGCACGCCGGTATCGACGAGCCCGGTGCTCTGGTCATTACTGATGAGGCCCACACGCAGGCCTTCATCGCTCAGGCGCCGGGCCAGCTCAGCGATAGCCGTGGTCTTGCCTGCGCCCAGAAAGCCCCCTACCATGATGTAGCGTGCCTTGTCTTGTACGGGAATATTCACAGTGCGCCTTGGGTTGGAGATTATTCATTTGTGCTGTAGAAGGATACAAATTACGCGGGGCTATTATTTCCCAGTATCTTGTCTATGGCCTTGTCCAACAGGACCGCATAGGCGTCCACGTCGATACAATCCTCACCAGGTTCGCCTTCAACGCGGAACAACCACCCGTCCCGGTGGGGATCCCTGCCGAGGAGTTCAATATCGTCCAGGAGCGCGCTGTTACCCCCCCTGAAAATACCGGTAAGGGGCGTGTAGATATCGCTGACGGCCTTGAACCCTTCAATCCAGCCAACTTCCTGGCCGCGCTCAACCGGATCGCCATCACGGACCTCGAAGTCCAACTCCACCGGATCGCCGAGCATGCGCGCGGCGAAACGAGTCAATCCCACACGCCAGATGCCGTCTCCGTCGCGCCGCAGCCAGGCATGGGCCGGGGTGTAGAGACAATCACGGTAGAGTCGGGCGGAGAACTTCTCCCGCCGATAGCGGATGGACTCCATCTCGGAGGGGACGCAGTCCCCGGTGTTCTGGTACGTCATTGTCTCTCGGGCAAATCCAGGATAAACTTCGTAAATCGTCAAGCGCCGCATCGTGCCGGTCCGTCTGGAATCGCAGATTGCCTGGTTATGTGGCGCCGAAGGCCTTCAAGGAGTGGTCCGGGCCCAAGTGGGTGTTCACACCCTGATGGGCGGACCGATGCTGCGTCGTAGATTTAATCAGACGGGCGCGGTTGAGTCAAGAAAGCACGATAGTCGTGTGCATGCCCCCTGACACATTTCGCACTTTACGAGCTCTGTCCGTACGGACCCAGGCATACTGGATTGTCAAAATCGGGGGTTAGCGATCAGGAACGGCGGGACTTCCCGTTGGGGGCGCTTCTTGAATCGGTCTCGCGTGCGCCGAGCGCAATCCCGCTGACCAGGCACAATCGAGAAAGTTGTAAAAACTACTTGGATAAATCGTCTGGAAACTATATTCTATCTTCAAAGGGAGCAGCCCATGGATCCACTGAGTATACTTGTCGTAGACGATGATCGGGATTTCGCCGAAGCCCTGACGGATGTGCTGGAGGCGGAGAACCACCGCGTTGACCTGTGCCACACGGGGGAAGACGCGGTACAACTATTCGCGAGCAAGAACTACGATCTTTCTTTCATGGATGTGAAGCTTCCTCGTAAAAATGGGGTGGAGAGTTTTCTGGAAATTCGCAGCCGAAAGCCAGGCGCGCGGGTGGTGATGATGACAGGCTACAGTATGGAGCAGCTACTTCAACGGGCGGTGGAAAATGGAGCGTGGGCGGTGATGCATAAGCCGCTTGATATGCTTCAGGTGCTGAAAATCGTGGAGGCGATCCCCGCAGCGCCTCTGGTGGTCATCGTGGATGAGGAGCCGGGCTTTATCGCGGCCCTCAGAACGGCGCTGAACGCGGAAGGACTGCGGGCCGTGCTGGCGGAGGGCGACGCGGACGCGGTGCGTCTCGTCCGTGATGAATCGACGGATCTCGTTATTCTGGATTTACACGCACCGGTGGATGAACTTGTGGAGCTGTTCCTTTCCCTGCGTGCGCAGCGGCTTGAGTCACCGGCGATTATTGTGACGGGCGAAGCGCCGGGAACGGACGGACGTCTGGCCGCCCTCTGCGAGGGGACCCGGGTGGAATTACTGTTGAAACCGTGCGATCCTGCGGCCGTTGCGCGGCTTGCGGCGTCCATGATCGTAAAGGGCTGAGTAGATGGGGTGCCGAAACCTGGCAAAGGAGCATGGGTCGGGATGACGGTAGCGGCCTTCAGAGAAGGTAGCAAGCGCATACTCATTGTCGACGATGACAGTGATTTTTCGGCGGCGATCGGGGAGATCCTGGACTCCGAGGGCTACACGGTGCGGCTAGCGCACAGCGCGCAGGACGCCTGCGAGCAGGCGGAGCATTTTCATGCCCATGTGGCGCTGCTCGACATCCGATTGGGGCGAGACAACGGGATAGAGCTCATCGCGCGGTTAAAGGCGGTGCGTAGCGAGATGCTCTGCGTGATGATGACGGGACACGCGGCGCTGGACACGGCAATCCAGGCGCTCCAGCAAGGCGCGTATAACTACCTGCGCAAACCGATCGATGGCCTGGATCTTCTCACGACGCTGGAGCGATGCTTCGAGAATATAGCATTGCAAGAAGACAAGAATGTGGCCGAATCGGCGCTCAGCCAGCGTAATCAGGAGTTGGAGACCTTGACGGTCCGGCTCCGAAGCGTGGTGGAGGCGGCGCGGCGACTAACCGCATCAAAGCGACTGGAAGGCTTGATGCCGCTGGTCCTCGACGAGGTCATCGCGGTGATAGACGCCCAGCGGGGTGCGTTCCACCTGCTTCAAGATGATGGCGCGATGTCGGCATGGGACACCAACGGGCCTTCGGAAGCACGAGGGTCGATCGGGGCGGTGATGGAGGTGTTTCTGGAGGAACGACAGCCTTTCCTCGTGGAAAGCACGGCGGCGCCGGATAACCCCGCTCCCCCACCGTGGAATACATTCCCATCCACCTCCCTTCTCTTCATCCCGTTTTTTGGCGAGACGGCTCAGGTCACGGGGTTTGTATGCCTGGAGCGCGATGATGCGACCCCCTTCAGCCAGCAGGATCGAGAACTCGGAGCCCTGCTTTCGTCGGTGTGCTCGGAAATACTTCGCAGTGTCCAGGCGCAGGAGGCCCTGGCGCGGAGCGAGGAACGCTACCGACTGCTGGCGGACAATGTGGCGGATGTCATCTGGACCATCGACGTATCGGGCCGGCTCACGTATATCAGCCCATCGGTGAAGGCTATGCGGGGCCACCGGGTGGAGGAGGCCATGGCCCAGCGCCTGGAAGAGCAGATGACGGTGGATGCGGCGGCGGCGGTCAAGCGTCTGCTTTCGGAGGCCATCGCGGACCCGGGGGCGTTTTCGGGTGACCATACCCACAACGTCGAGCTGGAATTTCTCCATCGAGACGGATCGCCGATCATAACGGAGACCGGGTTCATCGCACTGCGCAATGACACCGGGGCCACGTCCGGCCTCCTTGCGGTATCGCGGGATATTTCAGAGCGCAAGCACTCCGAGGAGGCACGCTCCCGGCTGGCGGCCGCCGTGGAGCATGCGGCGGAGTCCATCATGATCACGTCCCCCGACGGGACGATCCAGTATGTCAATCCGGCCTTCGAGCGGTTAAGCGGCTACACCCGGGCGGAAGCGCTGGGAAGGACGCCAAACATCCTGCGCAGCGGCAGGATGGATGACGCCTTCTATCAGGCACTCTGGGCGACGCTGAACAGCGGGCGCGTCTGGCAGGGACGTTTCATTAACAAAACCAAGTCGGGCCAGCTTCTGGAGCAGGAAGCGACCATTTCTTCGATCCGCGATGACCGGGACAACATCATTAACTTTGTTTCGGTGGCGCGTGACGTGACGCACGAGGTGGAGCTGGAGGCCCAGTTGCGGCAGGCCCAGAAGATGGAGGCCATTGGTACGCTGGCCGGGGGCATCGCCCACGATTTCAACAACATGCTCAGCCCGATTCTGGGCTATGCCGAGCTGGCCCTGACCGAAGTGGAGCACGGATCGGAGCTCTGGTACAGCCTGAACGAGATTTTCAATGCCGGCAAGCGGGCCTCGGGACTCGTAAAACAGATCCTGGCCTTCAGCCGCCGTTCGGAGCAGGAGCGGAAGTTGCTTCAACTGGAGACGATTGTGAAGGAGTGCACCCAGCTCCTTCGCGGCTCCCTCCCGTCCACGATCAGCATACGACTCGATCTGCAGGATTGCCCCGCCGTGATTGCCGATCCCACTCAGATGCACCAGGTGGTGATGAACCTGGGGACGAACGCCTACCACGCGATGCGGGAGGGCGGGGGCGTGCTTACGGTCCGGCTACAGCCGGTTCATGTCACGCTGGATTCTCCGATGCTTGGTTCAGACCTGCCGGTCGGCGCCTACGTCCAGATGAGCATTGGCGATACGGGTCTGGGCATGTCTGAGGAAACCATGGAGCGAATTTTCGAGCCCTACTTCACGACCAAGAAGGTTGGAGAGGGCACGGGGCTGGGGCTTGCGACGGTCCACGGGATCGTCAAGGGTCACAAGGGCCATATCCTCGTGGACAGCCGACCTGGCCACGGGACCGAATTCAAGGTATTTATCCCGATGGCCACGCCCATCGACGAGTTGAACCGGGACGCGCTCCCCCGCAATCGGGCCTGGCACGGGACGGAGCGGATTCTGCTCGTGGACGATGAGCCCGCGATTGTGGCGATGCTCACCCGGGGGTTGCAGTCCATGGGCTACCGGGTCGAAGGGCACACGGACAGCGTGAAGGCGCTCTCGGCTTTGACGGAGCGACCGGATCAATATGACATTCTGATCAGCGACCAGACAATGCCCCGATTGACGGGGCTGGAACTGGCGCGCCACGCGTTGCAGCTTCGCCCGGAATTTCCGGTGATCCTGGCGACGGGCTTCAGCGACACGGTGAACGAGCAGATTGCGCTGGAGGTCGGCGTACGCCAGTTTCTCCTGAAGCCGGCATCCCCCCGAACGATTGCGGAGCACATTCGAAAGATTTTGCGGGATACCGCGGCCCAGGACCCGGTTTCCTGAGTCGACTCAGGAAGCGAGCCGGAACTGGCGAGAGAGCAGGTACATTACTGCAAAAAGGGCGGTCTGCACGAGAATGATTGCCGGGCCGCTCGGCAGGTCGCTGTAGTAGGAGGCCGCCAGACCAACGACCACGCCGACGATGTTGAGGACGAGGGTGGCGAACATCATGTGGATGAAGCGCCGGGAAACGAGGCGGGCGCTCGCCGCGGGGATCACCAGGAAGGCCGACATGAGCAGTATGCCCACGACCTTGATGGAAACGACCGTGACGATGGCGACAGCGATGGAGAGGAGGTACTCGTCGCGCAATACGGGATGGCCATCGACCACGGCAAGATTGCGATCAAAGGTGGCATAGGCCCAGCGTCCCCACAGCGGGAGAATGGCCAGATTCGCCACGAGCACAGCCGCGGAAAGGTACAAATCGGTCTGGTTCAGGGCGAGGATGGAACCGAAGAGGTAGGTGAAGGCGTCGCTGGAATTGCTCTCCCGCAGGAACAGAAAGATAACACCCAGCGCCATGGCCAGGGAAAAGAAAATGCCCACAGCCGTATCGGCCGCGAGGCCGGTGTGGTTGCGGACCCAGACGATACCGGCGGCGACGATGGCGGTAAAGGGGATGGCGACCCACAGGGGATCCTGCCCCAGCAGAAGGCCCAGGGCGATGCCGCCAAAGGCCGCATGCGCCAGACCGCTGCCGAGAAAGGCAAGTTGGCGCTGCACGATGAAGGGGCCGTAGAAGCTGGCCACGATGGCCACGAGGATCCCACCGACAATGGCGCGCTGCATGAACGGGTACTGGAGCAGGTCAAGCATGGGCGGTCTCGGGGTGAGTTTCGTGAACGTGGCCCCGGTGGCCAAAGAGCGAGAGCAGGCGCGCCTCCGAGGCGACCTCGCGCGAGGGTCCGAAATCGACCACCGCGCGATCAAGGAGCAGCACGAGATCCGCGTGGCAGCGGGCCCCCTCCCAGTCGTGGGTGATCATGACAACGGTCGCGCCCGATTCAGCCTGGTAGTCGCAGAGGATGTGGTACATGGCCGCTTCGCCCTTGAGGTCCATGCCGGCGGCAGGCTCGTCAAGAATTAGCAAGTCGGGGCTATTGGCCAGACTGCGGGCGAGAAAGGCGCGTTGGAGCTCCCCCCCGGAGACCCGGTGCACGGACTGGTCCGCCAGATGGCGCACTCCAGTCTTTTCCATCATCGCGAGGGCAAGTTGGCGTTGGGATTTTGTGACGCGCCAGGGCCAGGTGCCGATCATACCGCTGACGACCAGCTCCATGACGGTGGCGGGGAATTGCTGGGCGAAGGTCTTTTTCTGGGGCACATAGGCCACGCGCATGCCCGCGAGGGTGCTTGGCGAGCGCCCGAGAACCGATACTGTTCCCTGATTGGCGGGAAGCAGGCCGAGGAGCACGTTGAGCAGGGTGCTCTTGCCGGCGCCGTTGGGGCCGATAATAGCGAGGAAAGCCGATTCCGGCACGGTGAATGTTACGTCGGAAAGGGCCACAAAATCCCCAAAAGATACGCTCACGTGCTGTACCTCGACGGCGGTGGGCTTCATTGCAGGGCCTCCCGCACCCGGGCCGCGTTGTAGCGGAGCAAATCGGCGTAGGTGGTCCGTTCGCCCTGACCACCCAGCGGATCGATCACCGCGATCCTGGCCCCGAGCGTTTCGGCCAGGACCTCGGCCGATTTGGCGGGCAACTGGACTTCGGACAGAACGATGCAGCGCTTCGCGCCCTTCAAATCCTGCTTGAGCTGTTGAATGGTCTGGGGCGTGGGCTCTTTCCCGGGAAAGGGCTCTACATAGGCCCCGACCTCGATGCCATAGCGTTCGAAGTAGTAGCACCAGGAGGGATGGAAAGCCACGAGGGCATAGCCCCCGGTCGGAGCCGGGGCCGCCTTGAACTCTCCGTCCAGCTCGTCCAATTCGTTCAAGAAGCGGGTGGCGTTGGCGGTGTAGGTTTCCGCATTGGCCGGATCCAACTGGGCGAGCGTTTCCAGGAGTCCGGGCACGATCGCCTTGACCGCCACCGGGTCGGACCAGAAATGCGCGTTGAGCATATGGGGCTCGGAGTCCGTTGTGGCCTCACCGTGGTGGTGCTCGATATGGAACTCGCGTCGGAGTGCCTCCGGCACCAGGTCGAACACAGGGTGGATCCGCCCCGGAGCGAGGCGCGCCGCCCAGCCGTCGATACTGTCATCCACATAGAAGACGGCCTTGGCGTTTTCGAGGAGGCGCGCCGTGGAAGGTCGAAGCTCGTAGGTATGGGGCGAAGCGCCGGGCGGGAGAATGCAGGCTACGGTCGCGACATCGCCGGTCAACTCCCGCAGGATGAGCTGGAGGGGCGGGATGGTGACGACGAAATCGGCCTTTGACAAAGACGAGGGGGCGCATGCCTGCAAGCCGACGGCCACTACCCCGATCATGATGGCGCGACAGTACCCCGATATCGCAGACAGACACGTCATCAAACCACCAAAACCTTTATAGGCGCCGTGGCGCTCTGGTATAGTGCACCTGAAACACAGCCTCTTTACGGAATGATAACAACGTATCATTAAATGATGCAAGGAACGCAGCACTGTGCAACGTGACACCGCACAACGACGGGCCATTCGCAAAGTATTCAGCGCCCAGAATCGTCCCCTCACTCCGCAGGAAATCCTGGATTCCGCCCAGCAATTTGTGCCCCGCATGGGGTTGGCGACGGTCTATCGCACCCTGAAGAGTCTGACCGAAAGTCATGACCTTTCCGTTGTGGATGTGCCAGGAGAGCCGCAGCGTTATGAGTTGTCGGGCAAAGGCCATCACCACCACTTCAGTTGCCGGACCTGCGGGCGCATGTTTGAAATGGATGGCTGTCCGGGCGACCTGCAAAGACTGGTCCCTCGCGGCTTTGTGATGGAAGACCATGAAGTCTTCATCTATGGCCGCTGTAGGGAGTGCGGACCGGCACACTGACCCGTCGGGACCGTCCTCGCGGAATCGTTTACACCCGAGAAATAAGATTGGCCAATTTGCCCAAACCCTTGCCTGACAGGGGCCGTGCACTTGGCCGCGGGGACCGTCCCGCGCTTTAAATGCGTGGGACCGTCCTGTCCGACGTTACTTCGACCATTCCAGACACACAGTCTATTGAAGTGCTGCTACCCCTGTTCAACCATCGCTTCTGGACAGTCCCATTGGGTCCGCCTCGACGAGCAGGTGGTGATCAAGGGTGTAGACGGTGTTGGTGATTCGATCGAGGAAGGGGCGGTTGTGGGATATGAGTATGATCTCCTGCTCAAGACCTTCCAGAATGCCCGCGAGGCGTTCTTCGGTATCGGCATCGAGTCCCGCGGTGGGCTCGTCGAGGAGCAGGACACGGGGTCGCATGGCGAGCACCGCCGCCAGGGCAATAAGTCGCTTCTCTCCGCCGGACAGCTTGTAGGTCACGCGGTGGGCATAATTTCCACAGCCGAGGGTCTCCAGGGTCTCCATGGCGACACGCCGCGCTTCTTCCCGTCCGGCGCCGAAATTGAGGGGGCCAAACATGACATCTTCCAGCACCGTGGGGCAGAAGAGCTGATCCTCCGAGTCCTGAAGTAGATAGCCAGCCTGACGCCGCACCTCACGAAAGTCGGCGGGGGACCGGCGGATCCGACCAAAGGCCTCGATCGTTCCCGCCTGAGGGCGGAGCAGGCCGGTGATGAGGTGGAGCATGGTGCTCTTGCCGCGTCCGTTGGCCCCGGTCAGGCCGATGCGCTGGCCGGCATCGAGCGAGAAATTGAGGTCGCTGAAGAGGGACTTTCCGGCGAGGTAGCCGAAGGTGATGTCCGTCAGCCGGATCAGGGGGCCGCTCATTTCAACTCCAATCCGAGGAGCGCCCCGAGTGCGGCGAGGGTGAGCACGGCGAAAAATCCATCTCGCCGCGCATAGGCGAGTTCACCATCAAAGGCGAGGGTACCGTTGTAGCCGCGCAAGCGCATGGCATTCAGGATGCGCTCGCCCCGGGCATAGCTTCGGACAAGGAGCATACCGACCAAGAAGCCCGTGGTGCGGAGGGTATGCCGGTTGGCGCCCGGCCGAAAACCGCGCAACTGCGCCGCACGGGAAAGCCGCTCGAATTCGGTCAGCATGAGGCTCATGTAGCGAATGGTGAAAAGGAAGATATGGGTGAGCACGGGCGGCACCTTGAGGCGGCTCATGGCATGGCCCAGATCGACGAGTTCGATACTGCCCAGGAAGGCGGCAAGCAGCAGGACGATGGCGTTCGCCTTCAGGCCCGTGATCATGGCCTGGCGGAAGCCTTCCACGGTGGCGTGAAATGTGCCGATCGTGAAAATCGTTTCGCCGGGAGTGAAGAAAAGCAGGGAGAGCGACAGGAGCAGGAGCAGCCCGTTCAGGGGCACCAGCCGCTGCAGGATCGCGGCCACGGGGACTCGGGCGACCGAGACCGCCAGCACACCCGCCGCAAGTGCATAGCCGAGAGCACGGGGTTCGTGACAGAGTGAAACGGCAATGCTGAGAAGCACGGCGGCGATGATCCGCGCGCGGGGATCCAACTGATGAACCCAGGAACGCTTATCGCTGTAGATGATGATATCCATCTAGTCCGCCGAATGCGCCTTGCGTGTTTTCAAGAGCGCAATGAGGCCGGCAAGGCCGAAGAGATAGCCGATGCCCCCCATGACGTCGCGCAGGCGGATTGCCGTCTCGTAGCCGTTGATTTGCTCACGAAGGGGCCGAAGCTGGCGCGCGATGGCCGCCTCAACCCGCGCATCAAAATCATCCGGCAGAGCCTGCTCCGCAACATTCGATTTGGGTGATGTTTCCACCACAGACGTCGGCGCTACACTCGTGACCTCCCCCAGTCCGGGAAGCGATTCGGGCAGGTCTTCCTCTGCGATGGTGAACAGGCCGCGGTGGCCCTGTCCCGCATCGCCCACGAGGCGGTGGCGGCATCGAACACGGACCTGAAAGGTGAATCGGCCCGTCTCATCGGTGGTGGCTTCGGCGATAGTAGCGCCATCGGGCGCGAAGGCCACTACCGGCGCATTGGCCGCCGGGGTTCCGTCGGCGTAGTGCAGGGTGCCCTGGATCGAGGTTCCTTCGACCGTGGCGAACAGATTAATGCCATGGGCGCGAACCACGGGCGCGAGGACGAGCACCAGCAGTACCGTCAGGAAATGCCAGGCGATGCCCGGGACAGGGAATCGAAGGTTAATCACAGGCCGCCATCTCCCCCATTCGCCGCGCCGCGCAGCGCGGCGCCCGCCAGGAGTTCCGGGCTGACTTTTCGCAGGAAGGCCACCACGGACGCGGTGACGAAGCCTTCGATAATGATGACGGGGAGCTGGGCCACGAGGACCGACCAGGCGATGGGAATCAGGGCCTCCCCGGCGGTCGTAAGTACGAGCGCGAGCATGAGCGAGGCCAGGGTGACGGCGCAGGCTCCCAGCATGCCACAGGCGACCGGAGCGCGTGGACCACAGTGCTCCAGGCGGAGAAGCCGAAAGGCGTACCAGGCAACAACAGCGGGCAGGGCCATGATGCAGGTGTTGATTCCGAGGGTCGTGATGCCGCCAAATCCAAAGAGGACGGTCTGTAAAATGAGGGCGACGAAGACGGCTGGAAATGCGGCCCAGCCGAGCACAATCCCGAGAAGTCCGGTGAGTGAGAGATGGACCGGCACGCCAAAGAGGGGAATATGCACGAGGGACGCTACAAAAAAGCTGGAGGCCATGACGGCGGCCCGCATGGCCTGCGTTTCGTCCAGCTTGCGCAGCCCCATGGCGACCCCGGCGCAGGCGACCACATAGCCACCGCCCCAGACGAGGGGCGATGTTATAACTCCTTCAGCTAAGTGCATGGTACTCCTGGATGGTGCGGGCCCCGGCGGGGAACCGTATGAATGAGATCGGGCCTGTTTGCCGCCGCGCCCGCCTTTTTGGGATAACCTGATCATACTATCATGTTTGAAAGGCTTCTTACCCGCCTGGGAGCGGATACCGTGCGGCAACGGATGAAAACGTCCCCGCCACAGCGTTGCGGCGGGGACGAATAGGCTCTTCCTGATTCGGTGGGTCAGATTTTCTCGTACTCGGCAAGGCGCTGCTTCAACTGGGCGAGCAGGTCTTCATTGTCGCAAATTTCGATGGCCTTTTTCTGGGTTTCCACGGCTTTGGGGATGTCGCCCGACTTAAACTGGGCAAAGGCGAGGGTATCCAGCACGTTGGCCGATTTACTTCCCGCCAGGGTATTTGCGAAGGTGGCAACTTCAAGCGCGAAGGGGAGATTCTTGTAGGTGAGACTGTCATCGGTCAGCAGGGTCCAGGCCACCTGCCCGTAGAACTCGGCATCGTCATAGCCGCAATCCAGGAGCTTGCGCCCGACCTTGTCCGCGCCTTCTTTGTCTCGTCCGTATTTTGCCAGGATGATGTACTCCTGTGCCCAGACCATGGTGAGCTCGGAGAGCTCTTCGCGAATTTTCGCTTCCTGGGGGTTGAACTTGCCTTCCACCAGTTTGTCGATGACCTGGTCCATGCCATCCATGGGGTGCCCGTGCCAGACGAGCGTGCCCGCGGCGTCAACAACGAAGGCATGGGGGATTCCGGAAAGGCCAAAAGGCTCGGCAAAGGCGGCCCAGGTCTTCTTATCCTGATCCAAGGCGACGGTGTAGTCCATCGCCTCCCCCTGGGTCTCGACGAAGGGCTTGACCTGTTCCTCGGTCTCGTCGGAAATGCCAATTATCCGAACGTTCTTATCTTTGTACTTCTTCTGAAGTTCGGTGAGGTGAGGAATGCTCTGGCGGCAGGGGCCGCACCACGTGGCCCAGAACTCGACCACGGTTATTTTTCCCGAATCTTTTAGCGAGGGCGCAAACTCTTCGCCTTTCACCACTTTGGATATGGCCAGATCCGGGGCTGGCCCCCCCACTTCGAGTGCCGGGGCGAAGGGCGCAACGATGGTGGTCATACCCAGCAGTAACGCTGTCGTGAACTTGTTCATGGGGGGGTCCTTGTTGTGCGGAATTGCAGTGCATAGTCTACTGGAACTGGCCAGGGCGCTTCATCTTGCGCGTCGAACTATATTCGGGCGATCCGCGAGACCGATGTCAGGGGGCGCAGGCGGGTAGATTCCCCGGGGTCGTGTGGGTATGATCGGATCGTGGACGTTTTCCACCACCCGCCCGCGCGGGCGCCTGGGGCGTTCCATTTCGGACATTTTGCAATTGTATATGATTTGAGATTTTGTAAATGCGCCATGTCATACTCTTCTCCCTTTTCGCCCTGGCCGCCGTGGTCCTGTTCTGGGCGGCGGGGCGCGGAACCTCCCCCGCCCCCCCGCCACTTGAGACGAGGGCGGATGGTGCAACGACCTTCTACATCGATGCCTTGGACGGGGATGACCGTCGAGATGGTCGAACGGAGGCAACGGCGTGGAAATCGCTGGGCCGAATGCTCAAGACGCATCAGCCGCCCGGTAGCGTGATCCTGTTGCGGCGCGGCGGCGTCTGGCGGGAATCGCTGATTCTGGACGCCTCGGGCACGGCGGACGCCCCCATTGTCGTCGGGGCCTACGGCGAGGGCGCGCCGCCGAGCGTACGGGGCTCCGATGCCTATGGCGCCCCCGGCTTCTGGCGCTATGAAGAAGACGGGCTTTGGTATCTGGACGACATCCGGAGCGACCCCGGAATTTTCTTTCATGATGACAAAGCCGCGACACCTCGGAAGAGCAAGGACGATCTCGCCGACCCCTGGGATTTCTGGTATGACGACGCGACCCGACGGCTCTACGTGCGCCAGGACACCAACCCCGCCGCGATGGCGGAGATGATCGAGGTTCCCGTGCGGGACTTTGTCGCGGGGCCTCTGGATACCAGTTACCTGCGTCTGGCCGGCCTCGACTTTCGCCATGCGATCAAGACCACCCTGTTGCTTTGGGAGGCCGACCATGTGGAGGTCCTCGATTGCACGTTCACCCAGACCGCGGGTACCCACTGCCAGATAGGCCAGGGTTCGAACTATGCCCGTATCGCGGAGTGCGCCTTTGACGACTGGAACATGGCCCGTGGGCGGGGCTACGCCATTCAAGCCGTGGAGGCGGGCAGCGGCCCGACGGATGTGGAGCGATGCCGCTTCAGCGCGACCCATCGGGGTGCGGGTGAGGACCATTCGGCGATACGGAGCGATGACAAAGCCTGGATCCGGACGATTCAGGCGTGCACCTTTCTTGGCGGCGGTGGTAATCTCGCGGGCGACGGTGTAAGCGTCTGGCGACCGAGCGGGGCGGCTAGTTCGCTGGTGATTGAGGACAACGTTTTCCGGGCGTTGGGCGGGCGCGCCATCGCATTGGAGGAGCTGGAAAATTATGGCGGGAACCTCGACGTCACGATACAGCGCAATCGGATCGATGGCGCCTGCCTGAGGGACGAGGCCCATCACGATGCCATTCAGGCGCGTCGCTTCCCGGGGGGGCGGGCCATGGTGCTGGTGGCGTGCAACGTGCTCACGGGAACCTTTCAGGGCCAGCATCCCCATGATGGGATCAACATACAGGAAACGAAGGGGGTCCAAATCATTCACAATGCGGTGCAGGGTGCGGACGATGGTATTGTCGTCGGCTTTGGGGCGTCGACCTCCTTGGTGGCGAACAACCTGTTGCGCGGCAACCGGGGCGTAGGTGTGCGCAGCGAGTCCGGCGACTCGACCTTCGGCAATAATGCCTTTTTCGAGAATGGCGGCGGGCCGGTTGTCGGCCTGAACTTGACCGATAGCGATGTGCGTGTGGACCCGATGGTGGACGGCGACCTTCGCCCACAATCGGGGAGTCCGTGTATTGACGCGGGTTTGGCCACGGAAATGGTGTTGGATTTTGACGGAAAACGAATACCCGCGGGAAGAGCTCCGGATATTGGCCCCTATGAGGTCTCCCCCGCCGAGCCTTGACCCATGGTACCGATCCCCTTGCAGCCTGATGCCTCGCCGACTACACTTGTTCAGCGAGGATAGAGACAAGCCTGAACAACACATGGACCCTTATGCCCGAACAGGACGCTGAAATTTTGCCTTACCCCCATCACGCCCTACCTGTGGAACTTGCGGGTGAAATCTCCGACATTCTGTCGACGCACGGCATTGGGGGTGCTGGCCTGAAGCCACGGGCATGCTATCAATCCCTCCCCTCCTCTCCCCCGGGCCGCCGCGCCGGGCTGGAAGATATTTTTCTGTTTTCGCGCGGCACCGATCAGTGCGGAAAAGACGCGGACGCTCCGGCGGAATCGGTACCCGCGACCGGCGACGTTGATGGGTTGCTGCTGGTATGTTTCTCACTCTCGATTCATGTGCCTCCCTGGCTCGGCACCCCCGATGACGCCACGGCACATGCGCGAATGCGGGCGACGGCGCGGAACATCGTTGACAGTTTGAACGGTCGGTGGGTGGCCCGAGGCAGGATCGCCGATGCGCGCCGGGAGAACACGCCCGAATATTCCCGCTGCCTGATCCACTTCGCGCCGAATATTGAGATAGAAGGCGAAGAAACCGCGAACGGACCCTTTGCCGGAGTGCTCGTGCACGAAGTTACCGAGGCGAGTCCGGTGTCCTGCCTGATCCAACTATCCAGGGCGGCATTTCCAACGACCCGTTGGAAAACGGAGGATGGTGAAGCCGAACTCGGAACGGGGAGCGACTTTGAATTGGATGTGCCCCTGAGCGCCCGCGCGAAGCTCACTGTTCAGAACCTCAAGACTCGCATCGACCAATATCACCGCTGCAACGCCCTCCTGTTGTCCGAGCGGATCAGTCGCATACGGGAGATCCGGACGGGCGCACGGGCCTTTCTGGAACTAGGTGGCGAAGTGTGCGAGGACTGGGCCGTGGACACGGCCCTTTCCCCTGGAGAATACCCGGCGGAAAAGCAGGAGATCGAGGCGAAAATCCAGTATTGCCGCGAGGCACGGGATGGCGAGTTGGCGGAGCGTCTGGAGCACCTGAATGACCTCCGGGCGTGTTGCGTGCGTTACCGGCCCGGCGATACGCTCAAACGGGGCTGGAGAGCCTCCCGTTTCACCCTGGACATCGATTCCGCCCTGATTGCCTATGAGGACTTACCCCCGACTTCCTACCGGGAGCGAATTGGAGCCCTTGGGGCGCTTCAGTCGCAGTGTGAGGATTTTATCGCCCGTGCGCGCCAACGCAATCGTTTCTGGCACCGGCACCTGCACAGGCTGGTGCCGGACGTGGAGGTCCTGGCGCTTCGCGCGCGATCGACGAGGGGAGAAATCGCACTGTCCCATGGGATAGCGCATTTGATCGAAGCCATCGACGCCAAGACGGAAGAACTGGAACTGCTGCGGGCTACGCGGGCACTGGCGGCGAGAGCGAATGCGGTCAAATCCAATCTTGAGGCCCAGAGGAACAGCCTGGTGCTGCTGGTGGAGTACGGAGATGCCGAGGAGCCCGCCGACGCGCTCGCTTGCGCGCTGCGCGAACACCTGCCCGCCCTGTTCGGCATCGAGAGAACCGTGGATGCCATCCAAGCCGAGGATCTCCTGCCACTGGTGCGCCGTGTGCTGGTTGCGGACGCCGGGGTCATGCCCCTGGTCTGACGCTTGCTATCCGACAGCGCTCAGGCGATGGTTTCTTTCTTGACGCCGGGATCGACGATCGAGATGCTGCCGCCGAAGGCACACATGCACTTGCTCGTGTTGTTGAGCGCGGGCATCTTACCCACCGTAACTGTGGCGCTGCCGGGCGCCCAGGGAGCGGGAATCACGGGAACGCAGGGCATGGGCGTGAGCACGCCCAGCGCGGCGGCGGTCGCCGAAGCCACCGTGGGGTTGGAGGGCGTAATGCAGTTTCCGAATCCCGTGATATTCTTCATCGGCACGAAATCCATGATGTTCGCGGCGGGCACGCCCTCCATCGACACCATGCTGGCGGGGAGCACGATAAGGCTGCAGGGTGCCGTGCCCATGGTGCAAAGCAGTTTCGCGCCGTTGACGACGGGCATGGCCATGGCGGATGTCTCCTGTAGGGTTTTGGGCCTGTCAGAAGTATACGAAAGCCCTATGCGCAGTACAAGGCGCCGTCACGCGGCGTACATGCGCGAACGATGGGCGGCGCGAACGAGGGCCTCGATGTTGGCGTCGGAGACGTTCCACGGAATTTCGGGTCCCTGGTTGCAGAGGGCAAAACCGAGACCGGCCTCGCGGATGGCACGTCGGGCCTCAAACTCGACCCGCTCCGGATCCCAGTGGAGCAACTTGAGATTGTTCAGATTGCCGATGAGCAGTTTCTGTTTGCCGAGAATGGCGCGGGTGTCCCGCAGGCGGTCCGTACTGCCCACGAGGAGGGCGGCGCAGGGCAGATCGCGCAGGTGTTTCATGAAAGGCAGGGCATCCCCCACGAGTTCAAGGCCTACCAAACCCTTAATACCCGAGAGCGACTCCCGCAGGACGGGCAGGGCGTACTCCACGAAAGTCTTTTCGGTCAGGAGTGATGCGGAAGCCATGCCTTCGGCCATGACCACAATATCGCAACCGGCGTCGAGTTGGGCCTGAGCCCAGCGCCGTGTGTACGTCATCATCTGGTCCATCAGTGGCGCAAAACAGGCGCGGCGGAGAGTTTCCTGATGGAATAGCAGGTCCAGGGTCTTGCCCATACCCATGAGCATGGAGGGGAGGGAAAAGGGCCCGATGACCGCTCCCACGATAAGGCGGTCTCCTTTGTAGCGCCGGGCCAGTTCGCCCGCCGTTTTCAAGGTATGGAGCAGGTAGGGATTTGCACAGGGATCGGGCGCGCGCAACTGGGATATTTCCTCATAACGCTGGATCACCATCTTGTTCACGGAGGGAGGGCCATCCTCGTGAAAATCAATACCTGCCCCCCACGGGAGGGTATCCTGCACGATGTGGGGGAAGGCGAAAACGGCGTCATGTTCGAAGCGGTCGATAAGCCGACACTGCCCCTCCACGAGGCGGGTCGGCTCGCCGAAGTAGGAGGTCAGGGGAATATTGAGCATGCGGGCGCCCTGCTGGAGCAGCACAGGCAGTACGGGAGGGCGGTCCAGGGGCTGAAGCGACGCGGCGGCTAGAATTCGTTCCACGGGAGTCATGGGGTTGCCCCCGCGCGGGCGCGGTTGACGAGGGCCGAGACGAGTCGTACAGCCTCGTTGGGATTGCCCGCGATACCATCGGCGCCAAATTCTTCGCGCAGCAGTGGGTCAACGAGAAAAGGCGCGCCTCCCGCGATAACTTTTATCCTGCTCAGGCCGGCCTTCTGCAGGGCCTGCTTAAGCCGGGGAACCCACACTGCGGTATGGAGGAGCAGGGCCGAGACGCCGATCACATCAGCGCGGTGCTTTCTGGCGGCCTCGACGAAAGCTTCGTTGGTCACGCTGAGCCCGAGATCGACGACGTGGAATCCGGCACTACGCATGCGCATGGCTACGAGTCGGCGACCGAGGTCGTGGTAGTCTTCAAAGGCATTACCCAGTACGACGGTCGGGGGACGGTCGATGTCCGATTCGGTACCCGCACGATAAATGGGCTCGGGCTGGCGGGCCTCCATCGCATTGAGCGTGTCTTCCAGAATCCGACCATTGCGAAAAACCGTTTCTGTGGGGAGCGCCTGCCCGAGCTGTTCCAGATGGACGGACATGGCCGCTCGGGATACCCGGTTGAGCATCTCTTCGTGATCGAGGGAGGCCTGAATAGCTTCCTCAACCGCCCGTTTCGCGCGGTGCGGTTCGTCGTTGCGGAGCGAAACATAGAGTTCAGATTCAAAGCGCTGAAGACTCGCAATGGCGAGACGCTCCTCCACGGGCAGACTGTCTTCCCAGAGTCCGTCCACCGCAGCCGAGGTGTTTGTAAGTTCGGGAACCAGGGAGTCGGTGGCCTGGCCGACCCACTGGCTGTGGCGATCCATGCCGTCCAGATGGTCCTGAATCTCCACCTGCTTGAACGCGATGGCCTCGACACTGTCGGTTGCGCGCGAGAGCGCGTGGGCCTCGCCCAGCATGGCGCCCGCCGTTTCCTCCAGCCCCTCCACCGCGGCCTTGGCCCGCAGCAGTGTCACCTTATTGTCCTCAAAGCGTCGGGTGGTATGTTGCAGCGGCGCTTCCACTGCGATGAGATCATCCTGAACAACTTCGCTGATTTTGCCGGTCCGGTTGGAGAGATCCCGCACTTCACTGGCCACCACCGCGAATCCGGCACCCGCCGCCCCGATGCGCGCCGCCTGGATGGAAGCATTGATGGCGACCATGCGCGACTGCATGGCGATCTCCGAAACCTGGCGGGCTGCGTCGCGAATCGCATCGATTCTCTCCCGCAACAGGACGAATTCCTCTTCGAACTGGCTAACGGTGGATTCGAGATCTTGAAATGCGGCCACGGCGGTTCCGATCGCCTCGCCTACGGCCTGGGTGTACTCCTGTAGATTCTTGTTGGTGACGACAAGCTGCTGCGTTACGCCGGCGAAGCCGCTTGCGCCGGAGGCGGCCCGGGCCAGTTGAAGGAGATCGTTCAGCGCGTTGTTGGAGGCCTGGGCGTCACGTGCGAGGGCTAGGTGTTGGTGCACTCGATGAGACAACGCGGAAAATGTTTCCGGCAGGCTGAAGTCCTCCCCACGCGCTAAGGGCTGGGCCTGGGGTGGTCCCTGAGTTGAAGGCGACAACGTATCTCATCCTCCTTCCGAAGCCGGATGGACTTAGGTGACTGATCTTTCTGAAATATAACACTAATATCTCGCCTTTGCAATGGCCTTACAGTTCCGGTAGCATCGAGCAGCAACAGTCCCGGCAGCCGGGAAGATGGAGTATTTGCCCCATGCGTGAGGACCTTTTCGAACGCCCAATACGTTTTGTCATGCTCGGCGGCTTTCTCGGTGCGGGAAAAACCACGGCGCTGCTGCGACTCGCCCGGCACTATGCGGAAAAGAACTTGCGCGTGGGGATAATAACCAATGATCAGGCGGAGGGTCTGGTGGACACCCTGACCTTTCGGTCGGCGGGCCTCACCACGGAGGAAATCCCGTCGGGCTGCTTTTGCTGCCACTTCGAAAAGCTGCTGGAGGCTTCGGGGCGCCTTGCGGATGGCCTGAATCCGGATGTGATTCTGGCGGAACCTGTGGGCAGTTGCACGGATCTGGTCAATGCGGTCATCACGCCGCTGCGCAAGTGCTATACGGATCGCTTTTCCGTAGCGCCTTATGCGGTGTTACTCGATCCCGAGCGGGCGCTGGATGCGCTGACGGGCCGGGGCGCCCAGGGCTTTTCCAGCAAAGTCACTTACCTGTACAAGATGCAGCAGAACGAGGCGGATATCATCGCCGTAAACAAGGCGGACCGACTTTCACCGCCGGAACTGGAGACGGTGATGCGTCTGGTCCTGCAGAATTTCCCCAATGCCGTCCATCTTGCCGTCTCGGCGCGAACGGGCGAAGGGTTCGACGAGCTGACGGCGTTGATCGATGGAAATGGCGCTTCCGGGCAGCATTCGGTAACCGTTGACTATACGTTATATACCGAGGCCGAGGCCACGCTGGGCTGGCTGAATACGCGGGTGGGTTTGACCAGCCAGGGGGCGTGGGACGGCGATGCGGCGCTGGAGTCGCTGGCGAATCGAATTCACGAATCGCTGGTGAATGTCGGCGCGGAGGTGGCCCATTTCAAGATGCGTTTGATCGCTGATGAGCGGCATGCGGCGATCCATGCCACCAGTAATCGGCGCGGCGCTGAATTCAGCCGACGGCTCGATGGCCCACTTACCGCGGGATGCCTGGTGGTCAATTTGCGCGCGGAGGCAAGCCCGGAGGTGCTGCGCGGGACTTTCCTGGAGGCGATTGCCGCGGTTGCGGCCGAGCGCGCGTTGGCCCATGAGGTGCTATCGCTGGAGGCCTTTGCGCCAAGCCCACCGGTACCGCCGCCAGCGAGTCGAAATCTGGTACGGACATAGGGGCGGATCGCCATTTTCGTGGGGCGGCACGTCCCTCAGACCCCCTGAAGGGTTACGCGGAACTGCTTTCGCTGGCCATCGCGATAGACGCTGAGAACCACCGTCTCAAAGGGATTGGTCGCGATCAGGTGGTCGAGGTCCTGGCTGTTAAGGACGTCGGCCCCGTCGAACTTGTAGATGAAGTCGCCCTGTTGGAGGCCACTCTGCTGGGCGGGAGAGTCCTTGTAGCAGGAGAGCACAACGGCCCCGTATTGTTCCGGCCAGCCCTTGGCTTCGCGAAGTGCGGCCTCGGTCGGATCGCCCTCCAGTTGAGCCACGTGGGACGGGTCGTCATGGTAGATGCCGATATAGCCCTCCGGCGCGCGATCGCCACCCTGCTTGCGGAAGGTGACGGGGAACCATTCGTCGGTGGGAACGCCATTGACCTTGGGGCGGGCGTGACGCCAGCGACGTCGGCCCTGGGCATCCCGTCCATCGAGCGTAAGCTCGTAGTCCTCGTAGGCGAATTTGGAGTCCTTGTCCGCGTGGAAGGTGGGAATGATACTCCCCTTTTTGCGCGAGAACATCTGGAGTGCGGACAGGGTATAGCGCCGTGAGAATTTCAATGTGAAGTCGTGAACCGAGGCGTCGACGATTTCGAGTTCCTTCTCGCCGGAGTAGACGCGCAAGGTCCACTTGCCGTCGGTATTCGTGAGTTCGAAGCCGAGTTCGCCGTCCTCGCCATAGATGAACTGGCGGTACTCTCCGGCAAGTTTGATGGCCCGATCTTCATCGCCCTGTCGGGCATGGGCATTCTTGTAGTAATAAAGGGCGATTTCGTTCCTGGGGTCGAGGTAGAGAGCCTGGAGCATGGTGTAGAGGCAGCGGGTGTACTGGGCGGACTCGTACTGCTTTTCGCCCTGATGAAGAAGGAGTTCGAGGCCCCGCTTCTGATAGTCCTCCTTGCGGATATTTTCCGTGGCGCGGGTCTTCAGCAGGGCCATGTTGTCCTGTCGCGCGGTCTCGCGCTCGGACTCGGCCTTCTCCCGCCAGCCCTCGGACTGCATCTCGCGAATGGTGCGCAGCCCAATGTCGGTCATTTCACCGCGCTGGATGTCCACCATGATGTGGGTAGTCTGATTGGGCTGGATGCTGATGATTTCCTTGTGCTCCACCCCCATGGCGGAGAAGGTGGCCAGATAGCGCCCGGCGCGCACGCCGTTGGCGGTCCACCGATCCTGGGTTTTGACGATCTCCTCGTCGTTGCCGGTGAGGCCCACGCCGAATAGCGTGACGAGGCACTCGACGGGAATGGTCTGGATCACCAGGCTGCCCGTGCCCCGTGCGATCTCCTCGTTTTCGTCAGACTCGGGCTCAAGAACGGCCTCCATCTTCCCGGCTTCAAAGAGATAGACCTGATCGGCTTCCAGGAGGAAGGTGTCGCTGTTCTGAGGCTGATACGCGTCCTTTTCGATTCGAACCACGTGGGGGCCGACGGGCACTTGACGAAGAAAAAGGCCGTTCACATCGGACACGCCGACGAACTTGTTGTCGAGGAAGACCTTTATATCGGCTTCGCAACGGACTTCGATATGCCCGAAACGCGCCTGAGCACGGGCCGTGGCCGCCGGTACAATTACGCCGATCAGGAGGATCAATGCCCCGAATACGGGCTTATATCTGTCGAAGGGTATCATCAATCGCCTGCTCATGGGTGGTGAACGTGAATCATGGCACGCTGAGGTCCGGGTTGAGATGGAGCGGGTAGCCGATTCCCTCGGTATCACTGATTTCATCGACCATGACGGTCAGGCTTCCATCGGTGTTCTCGTCGATGGAGACGGCCTCCTCGTCGTGCTGGCCGCCATGCCAGGTGACGTTGGCATTCTCGCCAAGTGCGTCCGTGACGATCACGAAGGCGTCAAAGCCTCCGTGAGTCCCCAGCGAATTGCTGGCGCCCGCGAGGGCCAGGCCGCCACGACGCAGCGCGACCACGGCATTGGCGAGGTCATCGCCCGCTCCGCCAAATTCGTGAGACCAGAGCAACGCGCCGACTTCATCCACCTTGAGCAGCAGGGCACTGGAACCCAGTCCGTCGCCCGTGATGGATTCTCCAGCAACGACATAGCCGCCGTCCCCGGTCTTCGCCAGGCCGAATCCCTGCTGGTCGCCGACACCGCCGTAGTAGCGGGGCCATCCCGGCAATGCCTGGGCTTCGGCGTCCGTGGCGACAAGAACAACGTCGCGTCCGTCTTCACCGCCCGTGTCAGCGGTGCCCACGAGCATGTAGCCGCCGGGGATCGAGATCCAGGCATGGCCCGTCTCATTTTCCCGACCTTCGAACCAGGCTGTCAGGGGGTTGATGCCCACCGTAATGGTAGTGGCGGCGGTGCTCCGGGCTGAGCCCAACTCCGTGGCGATTTGCAGTGTCACGTCGTAGGCGCCCGGCTTTTCAAAGGTGTGAGTCCCGGTACTGTCCGAAGTACCATCCCCGTAGTTCCAGGTCCGACCGAGGAGCGAAAGCGACCCCATCGCGGTCGTATCGGTGAAGGAAACCTTGAGCGGCGCGATCCCTTCCGATTGATCGACGTTGAAAGTCGGCGCGGGGGGTACTTCCACGAGGCCTTCAACCGTGCCCGACAGGGCGCCGAGCGTGGTGAACAGGTCAAGGCCCACGTCATAGGCGCCGGGCATGACATAGGCATGTGCGGGATTCTCCTCCTCACTGGTCTCCGAACCGTCGCCAAAGTTCCAGCGGCGTCCCAGCAGGGCTGCGTCGCCAAGCTCCGTGGCGTCCACGAAGCTTACAAGACCATTTTCCGCACTCTTCCCGTCGACCACGCTGGCCAGGATTTTGATGATAGGCGTGACGACAATGGCGTCCTGATCGACGAAGGTTCGGTTGCCCTGAACCGTGGTCACGGTCAGGCTCACGTCGAAGCTGCCGCCCGTAGTGTAGGTGTGGAAGGGATTCTGGTCCGTGGAGGCTGCGGTGCCGTCGCCAAAGTCCCAGGAGTAACCCGTTATGGTTAGCGAGCCGGGGTCCGTTGTATCGGTAAACTGCACGGCCAGGGGCGCGGCGCCGCTGGTGACGTCGGCGGTGAACCGAACAACGGGAGCGACCCGAATATAGTCCGCGACGGTAGTGTTCACCACGCCCTGGCTCGTTGTCAGGGTAAGGGTGACGTCGTAGTTGCCGGGCTCGGTATAGGCATGAATCGGGCTCGCCGCCTCGCTGGTGGCGCCATCGCCAAAATCCCAGAGACGGCCCGTGATGGTGAGTCCGCCGAGATCGGTGAGGTTCGTAAATGCCGTCGTGAGGGTTGGCGGTCCGGAGGTGAGATTCGCCGAGAACGCCGGAATGGGGCGTACTACGATGAGGTTGGACTGCGTTGCCGTCTGCGAACCCGCCGCCGTTGTCACGGTCAGGGTGACGGTATAAGTTCCGGGCTCCGTGTAGGTGTGCGATGGATTGGCCGTCTGGCTCGTGGTGCCGTCGCCGAAGTTCCACAGGACGCCGATGGTATCGAGGGAGCCCAGATCGGTCTGGTCCGTAAAGTTGACCTGAAGGGTGCCATCGCCCTGAAGCACATTCGCGCTGAAAGCCGGCTGGGGGCGAACGATGATGAGGCCGGTCTTCGTCCGTACGTCGGTCTGTCCATCGAGGCTGGTCTGCAGCGTAAGAGTCACGTCATAAATGCCGGGCTCGCTGTAGATATGGACGGGACTTGCCTCGGTGCTGGCCGCGCTACCATCGCCAAAGTTCCACGAACGGGACGTAACGTTCAGGGATCCGACAGGGGTCGTGTCGACGAAGGATACGGAGAGAGTGCCCGCGCCGGTGGTCGGCGAGGCGGTGAAATTGACCGCGGGACGCACCGTCAGATAAGCGGACTTGGTTTCGGTATCACTGCCGACGCTGGAGGAGGCCGTGAGGGACACGGTGTAAATACCAGGCGTCGCATAGACCTTGCTCGGATTCTGCAGACCGCTTGTGGTGCCGTCGCCAAAGTCCCACTGCCAGCCGGTGAGCGCTTCGCTGCCGCTGGTGCTTTCGTCGGCAAAGAGGACGGTCAAGGGCGCGGATCCGGTGGTGACATTCGAGGTGAAGTCCGCGGAGGGCAACTGGCGCACCGTGACGTGGTTGGCTTTGGTGATGGTGCCGGTGCCGGCGGCGGAGGTGACGGAGAGCTTCACGGTGTAGACGCCGGGCTGGGTGTAGGTCTTCTGGGGATTCTGCTGGGCGCTGCTGGTGCCATCGCCGAAATCCCAGGCCCAGGTGGTGATCTCGGAAGAGCCGGGTGTCGATTGATCGGCGAAGACTACCGTGAGGGGCGCGGCGCCACTCGTGGGCGTCGCGGTGAAGGCGGCCACGGGTTTCTGCTGTACGGTAATGTAATTGACCTGGGTCGCGCTGTCGCTACCCACCGCCGTGGATACGCCGAGGGTGACGGTGTAGCGTCCAGGCCGGGTGTAGGAGTGGAATGGGTTGCGATCCACGCTGGTGCTGCCGTCGCCGAAGTCCCACTGCCAACTGGTAATCGGGGCCGAGCCGGGATCGCTCAGGTCGGTAAACTGAACGGTCAGGGGCGCCTCGCCGTTGCGGGGCGTGGCGCTGAAAGCGGCATCGGGCGATTGCTGCGCGGTTATAAAACCAGCCTTGGTCAAGGTGTGGGACTTGCCGGATGAGGTGGTTACCGTCAGGGACACATCGTAGACGCCGTCGCTCGCATAACGGTGGCTGGGGCTGGGCAGTGTGCTGCTCGTGCTGTCGCCGAAATCCCAGAGCCATTCGGTGATCACATCGGAACCTCCGGAAGAGAGATCGGTGAAATTGACGTTCAGTGGCGCGGGGCCGGAGGTGGGCGAAGCGCTGAAATTCGCCTTGGGCAATTCCTCCACCTCGATAAAGTTCAATTGCGATGCGATGGGGCTCTGCCCTACGGCGGTGGTGACGGAAAGGGATACGGTATAGGCGCCGGCGGCGGTGTAGGTGTGCTGTGGATTCTGGCGGGTGTCGGAGGTGCCGTCGCCAAAATCCCAGAACCACTGGGTGATGGGTGAAGAGCCCGGATCGGAGGTATCGGTGAATTGCACGGCCAGGGGCGACGCGCCCGCGCGTGGCGAGGCCGTGAAAGAAGCGGTGGCCCGTTCCTGCACGTTGATCAGATTGGCTTTGGTTTCAGTGTTGTCGCCGATCGCGGTGGTGACTTTGAGTTTGACCGTGTAGGTGCCGGGATCTTCGTAGATATGAACGGGGTTTACGTCCTCACTGGTATTGCCGTCGCCGAAGTCCCACTCATAGAGTGTAATCGGCGCGGCCCCCGCGATAGACGCGTCGGTGAAGGTGACCTGAAGGGGACCTTCCCCCGCCTTGGGCGACGCGGTAAAATCGGCGTCCGGTAATTTTCGAACCGTGATATAGTCAATTTTGGTCTCGGTATCGTTGCCGAGGCGGCTGGTCACCGTGAGGGTTACCCGATACACACCGGGCGCGCTGTAAACGTGGCTCGGATTCTGGGCGGTGCTGCTGAGGCCGTCGCCGAAATCCCAGAGCCAGTTGGTGAGGTCCGTGGAACCGGGCTGGGACTGATCGACGAAGAGAACGGTGAGGGGCGCGTTGCCTTCTGTCGGAGTCGCGGTGAACGCCGATTCGGGGCTCTCGAAGAGCGGACAGCCCATCAGCGTCACGGACAGGGCCAGACAGATAACCCCGGCTACCAGTTTCTCACGCATTACCTTCCCTTTCGGAATTCAGGGCCTTGCCTGCGACCCGCAGTCGTTGTACCGCAACGTGTTTCACCCACCCGGTCCGGCCCATCCCCGCCCCCGCTCTCGCTTCGGGTATGGGGCCGCGCGCCCATGAGAATCGGCTGCGAAAGCGGTCCGAAGGGGGCTGGGGCACACCGGCTCAGGGGAACCTTATCTTGTCACCAGCACGCTTGTCAACCGCAATCCCGCGGGTGATTTGCGGGGTGAATCGCGCAGCGCAGACACCAGCGAAGTCTTTGCAATTCCACAGTCAACCCTGTATCTTAATCGCTGGTTTGAACGGTTCGGGAAGCACGTGCGATGCCCAGTGGGGATCCACATCCCGGCTGGCAACCTCCGGCGCGGCGGCATGCGCGCGCTTTCGATGCAGGGACCCAGGGATACAGAATGGTGCGTACACTTCGAAGAGCCGGTTTCGGGCTGCTGATAGCCCTTTGCTGCTGTCAGTGTGGCCGGGAGTCGGCTCCCGACAGGGCAGACGAGATCCAGTCTGAAGGCGCACCCGCCACCGCCACACATACCGAGCCCATTCTCCCCGTTCCCGCGCCCCCCAATTTCACGCCGGAGAAACTGGCGCTGGGCAAGCAGCTTTTCCACGAGACGGCACTGTCTGGAGTGTCGCGCAAGGTGAGTTGCGCCACGTGCCATGCGCTGGAGCAGGGCGGCACCACGGGAAGACCGCCGACCGGAATTGACGCGGCGGAGTCCGAGCCCTATGACATCCCAACCGTCTTCAACGCCGCCCATCAATTTGCCCATTTCTGGAATGGCCGCGCCCAAAGCCTGGAAGCGGTGATTCAGGCATCCATCCGTGCGGAAAACGTCATGGATGGCTCCTGGGACACGATTATTCCCGCCCTGGCCGAGAACCCGGACTATGTCGCGCGCTTCGAACAGGTCTATCCCGAGGGCGGGCTTTCGGAATCTTCCGTCGAGGATGCGTTGACGAGTTTCGTGCGAAGTCTGTCGACACCCAATTCGGACTTCGACCGCTGGCTTGCGGGAGGTGAACTGGCCACGGCGGCCCGCGAGGGCTATGAACGTTTCAAGGAGCTGGGCTGTGTCCGGTGCCATCAGGGCGCCGGGGTCGGCGGCAATCTCTTCGCCTCGTTTGGCTCCTATCTCTCCGCCCGGGAAAGCGTCAGCAGCAGCGATTTCGGCCGATTCAATGTGACGAATGAAGAATCCCACCGCTATCAGTTTAAGGTGCCCGGTCTTCGCAACGTCGTTTTAACGTCCCCCTATTTTCACGATGGCTCGGTTGAGAAACTGGAGGATGCGATACGCACGATGGCCCAGCATCAACTCGGGCAGACCCTGACGGACGGGGATGTGCAATCGATCGTGGCGTTTCTGGAGACGTTGACCGGAAGCGCACTCCTGGGTGCGACGGCGGGGACCCAGCCATGAAACGTCGAATGAGCTTGTACTATGGCGCGATCATCGCACTCATGGCGTTGACCCTGGGGATGGTCAGCCTTGGCCTGGCAACCACAGTCCGGCCCTCCGGACACGCCTACGAACAGGCCCTCCTGAACTTTGTCGATGCCGAGCGAATCATGGACTCTGAATTGCGAAAGCTCGAAATCGGCGCGGGCAACCATTTCGACGGACTCAAAGAGGCGGTGCTCGCGGTGCGACGGGCGGAAGCGCCGTTGAGCGCGATCCCCCGTTATCTCAATTCCGCGGCCACGTTCAATGAAGCCCGCCTGCAACTTGCGGTCATGGTAAACGAGCGACTTGCGCTTGTGGAGGAATTCAAAACGGGCCTCTCCGCCCTGCAGGTCAGCCTGGACACGCT
Organism: Candidatus Hydrogenedentales bacterium; assembly: GCA_041859365.1. GTDB lineage: Bacteria > Hydrogenedentota > Hydrogenedentia > Hydrogenedentales > JAEUWI01 > JAEUWI01. Next base: position 5,579 of record JBHEKR010000060.1, on the reverse strand, counting down.
TCCAGAGAAGATCGAAGCGGCGCAGCGGGAAGGTGTCGACGCGGGAGGAAGCGGCGATGTGTCGCTGGCGCGCGCCGTGGGGAATCTGGCGCGCCTGGCCAGTCACCCTGGTGATACGGTGGATGCACAACTATCCAGCGAGCTTTCCTCCCTCGCGGCGGAAGCGGGCGAAGAGGTCAGTTCATCATTTAAGCCCGGTCTGGCGACCTTCGTGAAACAAGGCGAAATGATTCGCGCGCGAAAGAAGGCCCTGGATGATATTCTCTTCAAGCTTGCGTCGGCCCCCCTCTCCGGGCGGGCGGTCGATCTGGTCGAACTTTACGAGGCGGCCGAACTCAAGCATCGGCAGCGCACAGCCTATGTTCTGGGTGGTATGATCATTGTGCTCGTGCTGGGCCTGTCGGCTCTGTTCATTGCCGGGCTCCGTCGCACTCAGGCGCATCTGGTCGCCGCGCTGGCGGATCAGGCCGCCCTGAAGAGCGCGGTCAAGGAGGCGAAGAGCCAGTCCGAAACGGTCAAACGCGGAGAGCGGGAACAGTCGGCGCTGCTGGCGGAGGAACGGCACAACGCCCTCGTTCTCCACGCCTTCGACCTCATGGCCATCCTCTCGCGTCAGGAAAACTACATCCACGTCTCTCCCGCCTGCGAGGCCTTTTTCGGGCTGACCGATAAAGAAATGATCGGCAAGAGCGTTTACGAGGGAATCCATGCCGACGATATCATCAAGGTGCAGGATTATCTGGCCCGCGCGCAGCGCGAGCTTCCAACGGAGCAGACGATCCAGTACCGGGTTATGGATGCTTTCGGCAAGTGGCACCTGATGGAAACCTTTGCTTCGAATCAGGCGAGTAATCCCGCGGTCCGGGGCATGGTGCTGAATACGCGGCGCCTGGGCATGGCGCCCGATCAGAAGGCGCGGTGATGGTGCGCGGCGCAATGAGGAAGGTCTTGAGATGAGCAATGCTGGCGATCCGTCGAAGCCCGTGGGTACGGGCAGCTATGTGGTCAAGGAAGACGACTGTATGTCGTCCATCGCCGAGGCCACGGGCCATTTCTGGCAGACCATCTGGGATGACCCGGCCAACGCCACACTGAAGGAAATCCGAAAAGACCCGAATGTACTGTTGCCGGGCGACAAAGTAACGGTCAAGCCGATCACGAAGAAGACCGTATCCAAGGCGACGAACGCGAGTTACCGGTTCCGCCGGAAGGGCGTGCCTGCGAAACTGCATCTGCGCCTCCTGAAACATGGGGAGCCCCGCGCGAACGAATCGTACCGGGTGGATATCGACGGCAAGCTCTCGAAGGGCGTGACCGACAGTCAGGGCTACGTGGACATCTACATCCCGTGCAATGCGAAGAAGGGAAAGCTTTGGGTGGGCCCGCCCGAAGACGAGAAAATGTACACCCTTCAGCTCGGCCACACCCTGCCCGTGGCGACCGTCAAGGGGGTCAAGCAGCGACTTAGAAACATCGGGATGTATGGCGGTTTCATTGACGACGAGTTGACCCTTGCGTACCGAGACGCCGTACGAGCGTTCCAGAAAGAAAACGCTCTCCCGGAAACGGGCGAGACCGACGATGCGACCCGGCAGAAACTGGTTGAAGTCCACCGTTCCTAACCAAGAAGGCGAAGAGAATCCCGATGGATAGCGGCCCCAATAGCCCGAATAGCGACACCGGAACGCCCCCGTCAATCCCGGAGAAAATCGACGAGCTGGTCAATATGACGCTCCCGGATGACCCCGATGAACTCTTCGAGGAAATACTCATCGATGGAACTTTGGACATTGATACGGTCCGGCGCGATGACAGTACCGTCGATCCGACCGGCGAGGGAACGACCCAATCGGTGGCGCGGGCGACGAGCGACGCCAGCACAACGGCGTCCACGCTGGACGAGCCGTTGCCGAAGCTGCCCGTGGTGGATATCCATTGCCACATCCACGGTGTAAGCCTTTCCAAGACGAAGGCGGCGTTGAAAGATTTTAAGCAGCACGGCCTGTTTCACGGCAACGATTTGAAAACCCCGAAAAAGCGCGAGGCGTTTCAGAAATCACTGAACGAGTATTATGAGAAGAAGGAGGAGAAGTATAAATCGCGGCTGAACCCGGCACTCCAACTAGGGCACTGGAATTTCCTGGACGACCCGTGGGTCGCCAAGAAGATCATCACCAGCACGCAGAGCTTTCAGGACGCCACAGAACGTCAGGACATCGGCAACCCGATCATCATCACCCCAATGCTGTTGGACTTCGGCTATACGCCGCTGGGTACCTCGGTGGCCAGCAAGGCGGCCAAGGTCAAGGGCTCGGGCGAGAGCATGAACGAGACGAAAGCGCGCCAGGAGGAGTTGGCGGATACGGGGATCTATTACTTTTCCAAGTCGGCGCAGACGCAGCGCGACCACCGCTTCTTCACGCGGGACGACGGCATGTTTCGCCATCAGGTTGAAATTCTCCACCTGATGGCGACGCTATGGCCAGGCCAGATCATGCCCTTTTGCCCTTACGATCCCCGGCGACCGAATTGTCTTGACGTGGTGAAGGCGGCCATGGATACGCAGGCCTACGTCGGCGTTAAGTTGTATGCCCGATGCGGGTGGATGCCTACGAACAATGCGGCGCTTCACGGCACCGCAGTCGGCAAGATTCTCGATGATCGCCTGGACGAATTCTATGCCTACGTCACGGCGAATGACATCCCCATTCTCAATCACACCAGCCCCACCGGCCACCCGCCGGAGGGCGCGCTGGTATTCCCGTGGCGGATGACGGCCGAGGCTACGGCGGATGATCGCAAGGCCGCGTCGGCCGCTGCGCCCTCTGGGTATCCACCGAGCAACTGGACCCAGCCGGACATGTATGTCAGAAACCGCTCCAAGAAGGATCGTTCTCTGGAGAAGTTGACCTACGAATTGACAGGCTTCGGCTACTACTGCCTCTACGATCAACTGACGACGTCACCCTACAGTTGGGAGCCCGTGCTGAAGAAATATCCCAAGCTTCGTCTATGCTTCGCCCACTTCGGCTCAAAGCTGGGGGCGTACGTTCGGTATGGCGTCAAATCGGACGCCGCCAAAGCGGATTGCGACTTGCTGCTTCAGAAAAACCCGATGATCTCCGGCGCCACGGGAGATCGGAGCTTCAAGGACTACTTCAAGAAGGGCGCGGTGCGGAACCGTTATGATAAGAAGATAAAAGACGAGTTCGCGCAGGAGTCGGCGGATAAACTGCTCGCGCCCACGACGGAATGGGACGACTGGCTAAACAAGTGGGCCGCCGCCTACCCCGATGACTGGAGCACGCGGATTACCAAGCTGGTCACGGAATACGAAAACGTCTATACCGACATTTCCTTCATCACGGGCAATGGCTCTTCGTTCAATGATATCGTTGGTCCGATCTTCCAGGACGCGCTCGAGCAGCGCAAGGGCGCGGGGCGCTTGTTCGACAAGGCGATGATCGGAACGGACTGGTACATGACGGAAATGGCAAGCCTGAGTCCCGGCGATTTCTGGCGTCTGGTTGAAAAGGCCTGCAAGATGGACAAGGCCACCTTCAGTCAACTTCCCGAGGCGGAACGGGTCAAACGCACCAAAGTATGGGATCAGTGGGCGACGAAGAATGCCCTCCGATACTTGAACATTAAGCCCCGTCTGGGCGGCACCGGTATGGACAAGCTGGTAAACGCCTATGGCTGCACCGTCGACAAGCTTCCCCCCTGGTGGAAAACGCTGGAGAAGTTTTACGACAAGCCCGAGAAGATCGAACCGCCGAAGTGATGAGGGCCGGGACCGTCCCGAACGGACGGTGCCTCAGGATGGTGAACGTGGCTGTGGACACTTTACGTTCACTCTGGCATAGAAAACACACTACGCGTTCGGGGCCGTCCCGCGTTTTCAAAAAACGTGGGACAGTCCTATACACAGACACGTTGTATCCCGAAGTTCTGATTCAATTTTCAATATTCTCCTGATTCCGAGTGTGCTTTGTTGGACAGTCCCATCGGTCAGATCCTCGGTGTCGTCTGCAGACTCGACTGTGCCGTGATCTGGCCGAGATCAGCCAGGGATTCCACCGGCTTCCAGGGGCCGTCCGCGTGAACGGTGGCGCGCTGGTCGCGGACATGGAGCTGGCCCGAATCGTCCACCATAAATAGCAAGTCTTCGATTCGGATGGTTTTGTCGGCGCCGCAAAGGCCGATGGACGCCGCTTCAAAGGTGTCCATCTCATCGTCCTTCACCCCGAATCGATCGTGGAGAAGCTGGCGTGTAGTCCGGATCTTTTCCGCCAGAATTTCTTCCTGGCGAGCCTCGAAGGCCTCTCTGGCCCGTTGTCTAAGGCCCATGGCGACAATTCCTTTCGCTGCGGATTTATGGCTTGATGGTCGTTGTGCCTGGGGGGCGGCCAATGAGCGGCGGCGCGGCCACGGCGGGATCCACCTCGTCAGGTGCGCGCCGGGCGGGCCCGTAGTCCCGATGAAAAGGCTCCGACGCAACATTGAGATTGCCGATCTGATCCGTGGCCACCCCGGCTGGAATGGACAGAGTCACAGGACCCCGGTCCTGACGCATGTCGATAATAAACGTCTTACCATCCGGTTCGGCGGAGAAGTTAATCATCTTCCCATGGGCCACCGAGACATCGCCCCGCTCGAAACCCAGCACGGGCTCGCTGAACTCCGCGCGCACCCGGATGAGGCGCGCATTGCTGGCGCCGGGGGTCTCGAACGAAGTGAGGGCGACCTCGGGACCGGCACTGTCCACCACGATAGTAAACACGGGCGACGCTTCGTTGCCGTTGCCCACGGCGTCACGCGCAACATCTTCGGGAATTTGGAAGTCAATGGCGCCATCCTGCGCGGGTGTCACCGAGAATAGATAGATAGCGTCGCCATCGGCGCCCGCCTTGCGCTTGAATTCGGCGTTGCCCATGGCGAGGCTTTCATCCTTCAACCCGAAGACGGGCTCGGAGAATCCGAGCGCGATTTCCATGGTGGCGTTGTTGACCACACCGGCGGCTTCACTGTGGACGAGACAGGCCGGGCGCGATCCGTCGAAGACGACCACGCCGTCTTCGGCGGTGGAGGCGACGTTGAGGTTACCAAAGAGGTCGGCGCACAGCCCATCGGGCACGCTGACCTCGATGGTACCATCGTGCTCGGCGGAGAGGATGGCGACGCGATAGGTGTCGCGCGCGCCCTCGACGGTATAGCGCAGGCCGGAGGCTGTGCCTGACAGTACAATCCCCGGCGCGTTGGCGCCGGTGGGGAAATCCACCACGGGCTCGTCGATTTTGATGTCGAAGTAGATGGGAAACTGATTGGTCGGGTCGGGTTGGTCCGGAGCCTGGCGCACCACGATCTTGGGGCGGTCGTACTGGTTCAGAATCGCGGGATTGGACAGACGCCGGTCATCTTTCTTGCCCGGCGACCGGGTCTCGACGACGGTTACCGGTCCGGTCGGCCCCGGCTTACTCGCCGTTCCTGCGGGGGATCCAGGCCCGGATCGGTTTTTTTTTTACTCTTCTTGCCGCCATAGCCCGGTCCGGTGGTCTCGGAGTAGGGTTCGGCGACCG
>JBHEKR010000052.1:0-3900 GCA_041859365.1 Candidatus Hydrogenedentales bacterium | reverse complement strand
AGCGCACCAGAATGTCGCGGGTGGCCATCGCATAGCGCGGTTCTTCCGTGAAGAGATAGGCCAGGCCGAGGGATTGGGCTGCACTACGCATGAAGGAAATCTTCCGCTCGCGAACGATGCCCGTAAAGCTGTTGTGGATAGGGTAGTTCACCCAGTGCCAGGCGAGTGCGCCGCTCCGGTCTTCGGGGTTGGCCTGCTCGGAAGGGTTCAGATAGTAGCTCACGGTGTGCCCCGTGCGCGGCAGTTGGAGCACCTGGGACTCCGGGTATTTTTCATTCGGAAAAACGGTGCCGCATTCGGCGCAGGAAAACGCGTCGGGCGTCCGGTAGTTCCACCGAACCAGCGGGTCGCCCACGCCCTCCTGGCTCTTCACGCCGACACACTCGGGACAGGTAAATCCGTAGGCGTGGGAGGGGGCCTCTTTCGGGATCATGGAGGCGATCCAACCGTCCGGTTGGGCCACAATCTCTTCCGCCAGAGCGATCTGGCCATCGAGCCAGGTGCGGGCCCATTCGTGCCGCGCCACATTCTCTTTCGCGCGCGCGATGGCGTCCGCGTCGTAATAGGCCGGGTGGGAGGCCTTGGCTCGGGCGAGGAGGGCATCCTTACGTGCCTCAATCTCGGCGCGGAACGTACGTTCCGCCTCCGAAAGGCCCGGTTCCTGCCACGGCATAAGCCCCGCTCCGCGCACGACGGCGTGGACATATTCGGGCTTGCGGTCTTCCTGGGCCGGGGCGGCGAGGGTGGCCGCGAGAACAATCAAGGCGAGTAGACATCGATGCATGGCGCTATTCCATTGCGGGGTCAAGGGATTGTAGACTAGCACACGTAAATCGCGAATGCGAACGGGACATCCTTCACCACGTGTTTCAGGAGTAGCCGTTGGCCGCAACCGGATATTTCACCACGAAGGGCTTAGAGCTGCCATTGGCCGCAATCAAATGTTTCACCACGAAGGCCACGAAGGCCACGAAGGGCACGAAGAAGAAGGAGAGAAGGAAGCGTTCAGTCCTCATAGTTCCCCCATCAATTCACGGGACCTTATATTCCCATTATCTTTGCGCCTTCGCGTCTTTGCGTGCAATACATTAGAAAGTACATAACCCAAGGGTGACTGCATAACCGCCGAAGGCCTATACTGCCCCCAATCTCCCCTTTCTTCGTGTTCTTCGTGCCTTCGTGGTGAAAAATATTTTTTTTATCCAGAGGAGAATAAACCGTGATAGTGCCCAGAATGCTCCGCCCGCAGGCCATCATTCCCGCATTGCTGTTGTTCGCCGCGCCCCTGCCTGTTTACGCACAGGACGACGCCGTGGGCTCGCCGAAGAACACCATCGTCTTTGAGCGCATCTTCGGCAAGTCGCGACTGATCGCACCGGAGCGCGTCGCCGAAGTGAAGGCCCTGCCCGCCGGAGAAAAGCTGGCCCTCGACACCAACGGCGACGGACTGACGGATGAGGCCTGGTACATCGACACGGCCTACCGACACGATAAAGAGATCATTCTCGTCCGCGCGGTGGACGAAGATGGTGACTTCGACAAGACGGGGCGCCCCGACACGGACAGCGATCTCTACTTCTTCGATTGGGACGCGGACGGCTACATCGACGTGGTGGCGGACTATGTGGATGACGACGGCGACAATGATGTGGACCAGATGGGGCTCTACTACAACAAGAACTGGCAGGATCAGAAGGACGACATGACCGTCTGGTGGGCCATGGATATCGGTGATGACAACCTCCTCTGGTACGACGTCAACGGCACCTACTATCAGCCTCTGTGCCAGTGGCGCACCCACTTCAGCGGCGACGAGCTTTTCTACCAGTTCCGGCTTACGGTGGACGATGAAAAGTGGGTCAACGTGTGGGAAGATCCCTTCGCGTTCTATGATCCTGATGGTGATCAGGCGAGCGAGGTGGTGGTGCGCGTCAGCGCCGTCGGCGAGGCCGTGAAAAACCTGCGCTACAGCATCGACGCGGACGACGACGCCTTTGGCCGCGACACGCACAATTATGATTTCTCTGTGACGGCCCTGCCGCCTGCGGAGGGCCTGTCCTCCGCCGCCTGGCACTCCGAATCCCTCACCATACGCGGTGTGGAAACCTTGCCCCTGTTGCCCTGGAATAAGACGAAAGAATTCGGCCAGCAGGCGAAGTGGGGCAAGGCCATGCTCACGTGGGACGAAATCAACAGCAATACCGACGAAAAGCCCGAGCAAGATCCCCATGAGCGCTGGGAAGGCATCCTCAACGCCAAATCCAAGCACGGTGACTTCGAGCAAGTGGGCGGCCCGCCCTCCTCGCCTTTCAACAAGCGCGTGGAAGTCACGGCAAAGCCCGCTTCGCCCCTGGCGCTCTATTTCGACGAAGTGGATCAGCGACTCCATCTCATGGGCGCGGAATACGGCTACATGGACATCGACTTCAACCACGATGGCGTACTCGATGCAGCCCAGACCTGGAAAGACGAAGACGGCGACGGCCAGCTCGACACCCGCGCGATCGACGTGAACGCCGACGGCACGGTGGACATCTTTCAGACGCTGAAACCGGGCGACAAGACCTACGCGCTGGAATTCGAAGAACTGCCCGGCGTCTACAAGCCCGCCATCGCCAAAGCATTGGAGGACGGCCAGAACTTTATCGACGTAGCGACCGAAGCTCTCGGGGCGACTCCGGCGGATGCCCAGGCGGTCATCGACTACTTCAGCGGACCGCTCGCGGACTTTCACCCCGAGACTGAAATCGGCCAGCGAATCCGAAACACCCCCGCAGGTGCGCGCTTCTATGTTGAGTTGGTGCGGGATCGTCTCTTTGTGTCCGCGAAGGCCGCTCTGGGCGAAAAGGCAGGCTGGGAGAAGGTAGAGCAGGCGTATATCGCGGGTAAGTTTGGTAGCGCAGCGACGGAACTCGCAAAGGTCGTGGGCCTGAAGCGGGACCCGAAAGCGATTCCCCCCCTGACGTTGAATGGCACGACCTATACGAAGCGGGTTACCCTCGTCATCGGTGACCGCGGCAGTGTCGTGGATGCCCCCGTGCTGCAGGATCGTCCGCTGGCTATCGGCGTGGACGCACTTCGTGCGCAGGCGGGGGACTTCAATGTCGGAAATTGTGCCGTGGTTCATGGTGACCGCTGGGTAGACTGGCGGGTACTTGCGCATCAGGTCGACAACTGGCGCCATGGGGGAGGGGAGGAGCTGACTTTCGTGTCGGACATTCCCGCATCAGGAAAGTCGACTTTCCATGTGTACTACATGCCCGAAGGCGACTACTCTCCCGAATACCCCAAGCTCACCAACGCCGTCCTCGACAATCCAGCCTACGTCGCCTGGGAATCCGACGCAGGCGCGTTCCGCTTCTACACGGGCCAGTTCGACTTCTTCGGCAAGCAGGTGCAGCTCAAGCCTCGAACAGAGCGGCTGATCTACCCGATCATCGACGTGAACTACCACGCCGAGCAGGACTGGGGCATCGATGCCCTCCACGTGGGCAAGACCAGCGGTCTCGGCGGCCTCACCGTCTATCTTGATGGCAAGGAGTATCCCGTGCAGAGTCCGGCGGGCGAAGGACACGTCACGTTTGAGCACAAGGTGCTTGGCTCTGGACCCGTGCGCGCCGCTGTGGAGATCATCGCCAGTAACGTCTTTCCCGAGCAGCCCGAGAAGAAGGTCAACCTGCGCTGCTTCATATACGCGCGCAACGCGGGCACTGAGGTGAACGTCCAGTTGCCCGAAGGGTTGGAGGGCGCAACGATTGCTCCCGGCCTGATGAACTTGCCCGAGGGCGTGAACGCTCGCACCGACAACGTGCTGTCGGTCTGGGGTCGCCAAGGTGATGACATCGGGGAGATTGGTCTCGCGCTGGTGCTCGACAGTCGTGCAAAACTCACCGTCCAGCA
>JBHEKR010000564.1:0-18788 GCA_041859365.1 Candidatus Hydrogenedentales bacterium | reverse complement strand
ACAGTGGACAGTGGACAGTGGACAGTGGACAGTGGACAGTGGACAGTGGACAGGGGACAGGGGACAGTGGACAGGGGACAGTGGACAGTGGACAGTGGACCATAGACGATGGACAATGGGCGTGGGGTATCCTGTACAGGTTTCAGGCTCGTGTCTTCAGCCTTCCGCTGTCAACTGTCAACTGTCAACTGTCAACTGTCAACTGAAATTCATCGTGGTTCGCCCTGCCATGGTGTGATACACTGGGCTTGTTGCCCCCTTCAGGGCAAAACGCTCCTTCCGGGCCTGCCGGTCGTGCTGCTGCATAGACCGGGCTCTCCCCAGGGCCTGAATTCAATCCGCTCTCGGTGCTTGTGCATCGCCCGCGTTCATGCGACATTCACGATCAGGGCACCACGCCCGTCGGCCATTTGTTAATAGCCGCCAACCGCCGAGGTACAGTTCATTGGCCAAACAAAACTTCAATTACGAAAAGCGCCAGAAAGAAATGGCGAAAAAGAAGAAGAAGGAAGAAAAAAAGCAGAAAAAGCTCGACAAAGCCGCCGCCGGTCCTGAGTCCACGGACGTGGACGAAACGGGCGTCGACACCGAAGTGGAATCCGATGACGAGTCCGGCGACGAGGATGACGACGAGGAAGAATAGCGCCCTGAGTGGCTGAAATTATGAAAGCGCCCCATGCACGTCTGCAGGGGGCGCTTTCGTTTTTGTCGTAACCGGGTTGAGGACGATCAGCTACCGAAAAGGATCGGGCAGCGCGAAGGATCGTCGATGAACTCAGCGAGTCCCCGGCGTTGGCCGTTCTTGGGCGTCGATTTCTCTGTGCGCAGGTGGATCGCCAGGCTGCACCGGGGCGCCCCGCTCCGGTTCGGTCCGCTCGCATGGAGGGTCAGTCGATGGTGAAAGCTCACCCCGCCTGGCGGCAGTGCGCCCGAGGCCTCCGTCCATACCTTGCCTTCGGGCACACGAATCCCATGAGATTGGGCTTCGAGATCCTGCCCATAAAAGTCCCCCTGATTCAGCAGACCCCAGGTGTGGGATCCCGGAACAAAGTGCATGCAACCGGCCTCCTCCGTCACATCGCTCAGCGCCAGCCAGGCGGTGAATACCTCGCTCCCGTCCTCCCAGCAGTCCCAGTACTGGAAATCCTGGTGCCAGCCCACGTTCGTCTTGAAATCCCCCTCCGGCGAAACGGTCGGCTTGATCAAGAGCTGAACCCACCATGCCTGAATCATCGAAGCGCCCGTGATTTGCGCGGCCACTTCGCCCAGTCGCGGATTGGCCACCGCCTCCATGATCGCGCGATTGCACTGTTGCGCCATCTCGATCTTGCAAAGCGTGCGCGGATCGTTGCCCGGCTTCCAAGGTGAGTCTTCGGGGGGGAGGCCCGTCTCGTAGTAACCGTCGCGCACCTGTTCCATGCCCTGAAGGGTGGCGGCGATGGCTCCGGGCGAAAGCACGGGCGCGGTATGGCAATAGTAGCCATGCTCCCGATAAAAGTCGGCGGCATCAAGTGTGGTGTTCATCGCGGGCTCTCCATCGCGGGTTGAAGTCGCCCTGATTCTAACGACTGGGACTTGGAAAGAAAAGGGCAGCGCCGCTTCCCTCAGGTCCGTTCCCTCCATTCAGCGCACGATCATCAGGTACTCCAGCGTGATCACCCGCTCCTCGCCGGGTGCCAGTGTGAGATTCCAGGTCAGCCGCGTGCTCTGGTTTCGGCGGCCGGGTCCCACGGCGCCCACGACCGATTCCGGTTCACCGTCGGCGTGGCGCAAGGTCCCGTCAAACTCCTCATGGATTATCATGGCCACCGCGTCCGCCCGCTGATTGCGCACTGTCAGTTTTCCCTGGACGGTGCTCTGGATCGCCGGGTGGCCGAGCTCCACGATTTCCCGGCGGGACAACTCCAGCTCTTCGTAGTCGCCGCGCACGCTGAGGGCTTTGCTCACATAGGCCAGCGCGGTGCCGCCGGGGCTTGTCCAGCGGATAGTTTTCGAGCCGAGGAATCGCCCGTCGGACTCCACCATTGCCGGACCAGTTGACAGGGGAAAGGAAAAGGGATTCTGGAAGCGCACCGCATCCCACATCGCCTCCTGGGCGGCCTCGGCGTCCGCGTTCATTTCCTGCCGCCGGTCCACGGTCCACTCCACCACCCGTTCATAGGGCGAAGTCGCCTCTCCGGTCGTCAAAACCAGCGCGCCGCCCCGCTTCACGGATTGCGCCCCAATGGCTTCATAGTGAATGTCCGCGCCGTCATCCGGCGTAAAGGACGGCAATGCGGGTGGGCCAGGCGCATACATCGGCGACAGGTTGTTCGAGAGGATCTGCTGCGTGACCACCCCGCTGAAAGCCGCAGGCTCCTGAGCGAGTTGAGCGAGAAAGGCGCTCCATGTGGCGTCGGTCGCAAAGGGCGAGGTCACCTGCAGAAACTCCACATTGGGAAAGCCCGAGATTAGATCCAGCGCGACACCCTCCAGATCCTCCAATTCGTTGCGGATGGCGGCCGACTGGGCGATGCGCAGGTTGTGAGCGTCGATAAGATCGAGGCGATAGGTCGGCGCCCACGAGAGTCCGTGAGTGAGATAGCGCACCCGAATCACGGTCGGATTCGGCGCACCCTCCCCCACGTCCAGCACAAGCACGGACCGCTCCTCCTTCACGGCCCCCGCAGGCTCCAGCGCGCGCACATAGGCCACGATATCGGGGGCCAGATAACTGCGGAGACCTTCCCGCTCGATTACATACATGGCGGAAGGCACGCCCACAGGGTTGCCCGACCGGTAGTCGAGCGACTCTCTGAGCACGGGACCCGGCACGGCAATCAGCACCCCGGTGAAGGGGGTCGCTCCCGCCGTGCGCAATCCGATTTCCACTTCTCGGCCCACGAGCACTTGTCCCGGTCCGGCGGTGGCGACCTCTCCGGGAGCTATCTCCACGGTCTCCGTCCCGGATCGGGCCACGACCGGAACGTCACTCTCGATCCAGAGCGTGCCATGAACTGGACTGTCGAGGGCCTTGAAAACATGACTGCCCGGCCCCGGCACGGAGTACTCCCGCGTGATAACCGCCAGGCCATTCTTGAAAAGCCCCGCGGCGACGGTCTTCTCCTGCGGCCCAGCGAGAACCGTGCTCGAAGTAAGCGCGGTGCAAATGAGGGATAGCACAAGTTGGATACGCATGGTGGTTTCTCCAATCGTTGGTTTCAACTGGTCATAGTAACGAAACCAGTATAGCGAGCGGCGACACGGATAGGCGTAACAAAGCGGCAACAATCCGGGGTACCCGGCCCCCACTTCGCGTCGTTTTCGCACCCCTCGACGCTTTTGTGGTACTATTCGGGATTAACGTTCGGGCCAATAGCGCTCCAAAATGGAACGCCGCCCTCCCAGTCAGCCAGGTGAATCCACCCATGAATCATGCACTGCAGCAGACCGTTGCCGCCGCGCTGGCCGAGGATATCGGCCAGGGCGACCTGACGTCTCGTGCCCTGGTGCCCGTTGCCGATCGCTGCACCGCGACGTTACTGGCGAAGCAGGCGGGTGTCCTGAGCGGCATGGCGGCTTACCGCTACGCCTTCGATTATTGTGGCGCGGACGTGGACGATTGGTCCGCACTGGACGATGGAAGCCCATTTGCCTCGGGGGACGTGGTCGCGCGCTTCACGGGAGCAACCCGTGCCGTGCTGACTGCGGAGCGAACCGCCCTGAACTTCGTGCAGCGTCTGTCGGGTGTGGCCACCGTCACGGCGCGTTTTGTCGCGGCCGTCGAGGGGCTGAATTGCCGGATCTGCGATACGCGCAAGACCACGCCCCTGCTCCGGCACTTGGAGAAGGAGGCAGTGCGCCATGGGGGGGGGGCGAACCACCGGTACAATCTTGCCGATGGAATTCTGATCAAAGAAAACCACATTGCGGCCGCGGGCGGGATCGCCACGGCGATTGAGCGCGCGCGCGCCGGGGCCCACCACCTGATGCGGGTGGAAATTGAAGTTACCAATCTGGCGGAGCTGGACCAGGCCCTGGCGGCGGGGGCCGATGTCGTCATGCTGGATAACATGGACAACGCTACCATGGCGGAGGCGGTGCGGATCAACCAGGCCCACAATGGAGGTCGGATCCTGCTGGAAGCCAGCGGCAATGTAAACCTGGAGCGGGTGCGCCCCATGGCGGAGACGGGCGTAGACCTTATCTCGGTCGGCGCCTTGACCCACTCCGCAACGGCGATTGATCTTTCGCTGCTCATACAGCCCCTGTGAGATAAGGCGCGGCACCCAACCTGTCAACGTTTTAAATAGACTCGCTCGATGTTCGTCTAAATGGATTAAAAGGCCATGCTGTTAGTCATAGATGTTGGAAACTCCAATACCGTTCTGGGTTTGTACCAGGGCGACGCCTTGCAGGGCCACTGGCGCGTGAGCACGGGCAATTACCGCACGGGCGACGAGCTGCGCATCCTCTTTACCATGCTGCTCCACAACGAGGGCGTCGATCCGAAGTCCATCGAGGGCTGCTGTGTCTCCAGCGTCGTTCCCCAGTTGAACATGGCCCTGCATGAGGTCAGCCAGACCGCCTTTGGCGTAGAACCGCTCATGGTCGGCCCGGGCGTGAAGACCGGACTCCAGTTGCAGTGCGACAACCCCAAAGAAGTGGGCGCGGACCGCATCGTGAACGCCGTGGGCGCTATAGAAGAGCATGAGGGCGCGCTGATCATCATCGATTTCGGCACGGCAACCACCTTCGACGCCGTCACGGCGAGAGCGGAGTGGCGCGGCGGCGCCATCGTGCCGGGCATCCAGTTGTCCGCCGAGGCCCTTTTCGAACATTGTGCGAAACTGCCCCGGGTGGAGATTTCCAAGCCGGAGCATGCCATCGGCCGCGACACGGTGACCAACATACGCTCCGGCCTGACCTATGGTTATGCCGACCTGGTGGACGGTATGGTGCGCCGTTTTGGCGAGGAAATGGGCGGCAAGCCCAAGGTCATCGCCACAGGCGGCCTGGCCCATGTCATGGCGGAGGTGGGTAAATCAATCGACGTGGTGGACCCCTACCTGACGCTGAAGGGCCTCAAGGCGGTGTACCACCGGAATCCGAGGCCGAGCCTGTGAAGTACTGGATTGTAGTTGTCTTCCCCGCGTTGACGCTGGTCGCCTGTGGCGGCGGTGCTCCCCCGGCCACGCCCGGGCCCGAGATCGGCGCAGAGGTCGCGCCCGCCGAAGCGGCCCCGGACAATGCCATGGACATGACGAATATCGAAATGCACCTCTGGCCCTCGAGCGAAGCGCCGGGCCAGGAGGAAAAGCCCCTGCTGTCGATCCGCGCCCAGCGGGTAACGGGCAACATGGACGGAAGCGGCGCGGAGCTGTCTTTTGAAGGGGCCCAGGCCGTCGTACCCCAGCAGAAGCCGGAAGATTCCCAGATTCACTTTGAGGCCGCAAGCGGTACCTTTCAGGAGAACCAGCGCGCGGTCCTGAAGGGCGGCGTGAAAGCCCAGATCGACGACATGGACATTGCCCTGGAAGAGATTACCTGGGAGATCGCGCCCCGGAACGGAGAGGAAGGCGGCACCGGCATGGCCTTCAGCGACAAGCCCCTCACCATTACCAGCCCAACACAAAAACTCGAGGCGGCACGCCTGCGCCTTTACCCTGACACGAATTCCATGGAATTGTATGAAGTATCGGGTGTTATCACCTTTACGGGAGAAAAACCATGAGGCGGATTGCCGCATTCTTACTCGGGGCGATGCTGATCGCCGCACCGGCCCTCGCCCAGGGCGGCGCCGATGGCTACAACTCCATGTCGGTGAAGGCGGGCATGATGAAGGGCAACATCCAGACCGGGAAGCTCGACTCGCTCACGGGGGGCGTGTTCATCGAATTGCTCTCCGATGATGCGGCCCAGCCCAGCCTTCCGATTCGCGCCAACACCATCACCTTCGAGTGGAAGGAAGGTTCCTCCATGCCCGCGAAGATCAAGATGGACGGCAACGTGGACATCAAGCACCCCCAGGGACAGATCAAGGCGCAGCACGCCGACTGGAACCTGGAATCGGGCGATCTGGTCTTCACCGGCAATCCCGTGATGGACTCCGACACGTTCAAGAATCTGGCGGCGGAGCGGATCATGATCAACATGGAGACGGGCGCCTTCTCCCTGGAGCAGACCTCGGTGGATAAAATGCCGCTGAAGGGCGCCGATGGCGGCGGCGCTTCGAATGGTGGCGGTGGCGGTGGTGCACCCGTGCCCGGCGAACTCACCGAGGCGGACGTAACGGACTTTGAGGGTCTCATCAACGCGCTCAAGGCCCAGGCCAAAGAAGCGGGTGACAACCCCGGCAAGCAGGTCATGGCCCAACTCAACCCCACTGTTCGCGGCATGCTGGAAAGCCAGGAGACTTCGGTGCTCGTGGGCGCGAAGGCCGACGTGATCAAGCAACTCAACGCGGTAATCCGGAAGCCAGGCATGTACAAGCGCGCCGCCTGGGAAGGAATCACCCTGAGCGACGAGGTGAAAGCCCTCATCGCGAAGAAGGACCAGACCCCGGAAGAACAGGCCCGACAGAATCGCCTCTTGCTCAACGCGGCCTACCCCGCTATGATTAAGGGATTGTAAGCGTCCTTGGGATAGCGCTGTTTACATATCCTTGGGGGTTATGGAGCCGGGGCTTTCCAGCCCCCGAAGCCGCGCAACGAAGTTGTGCGGCTACCCGAGAGATTGTTTCAAAGGAATGCGCTGCATGAAGTTTGGGGGGCTGGAAAGCCCCCCCTCCATAGCTTCAAGTGCCATTGTTGGTGAAAAAGTGATGTGAGGAAAGTAGACACGTGCCCAAAACCGAATCAGCCCTGCTCCACACGGAAAACCTGGAAAAATCCTTCAAGAAGCGGAAGGTGGTCCGGGGTGTGTCCATCGCCGTGAATCCGGGCGAGATCGTGGGGCTGCTCGGCCCCAACGGCGCGGGCAAAACCACCACCTTCACCATGACCGTGGGGCTGTTGCGTCCCGATTCGGGCAAGATATTTTACAACGGCAACGACATCACGAAGATGCCCATGTACCTTCGGGCCAAGGCCGGCATGGCCTATCTGCCGCAGGAGCCCTCGGTGTTCCGGCAGCTCACCGTGCGCGAGAATATCCTCGCCATCCTCGAGTATCAGTCCCTCGGCAAAGCGGAACGGGACAAACGTGCCGATGAACTGCTGGACGAATTGAACATCGCCCATCTCGCCCACAGCCCCGCCTACACCCTTTCGGGCGGGGAGCGACGCCGCACGGAGATCGCCCGGGCGCTCGTGACCAATCCGAAAGTCTTTCTTCTCGATGAGCCTTTCGCGGGTATCGACCCCATTGCCGTGGCCGACCTGCAGGATATGATGGGGCAGTTGAAGCAGAAGGGCATCGGCGTGCTCATCACCGATCACAACGTGCGCGAAACCCTCGGCATTTCGGATCGGGCCTATATCATCATCGAAGGTGAAGTGCGGGTTTCGGGCACACCCGACGAAATCGCAAATGATCCCACCGCGCGCAAGTACTACCTGGGCGAGCGTTTCAGCCTGAGCGGCGCGACGGCCGACTGATCAGACGCCGTATTGCCGCAGGTGGTGGGCGAGATGCACCCCATGCACCCGTGACCATCGGCGCAGGGGAATATTGCCGAGGAGCGGGCTGAATCCCTTCCGATCCGGCGTACTCTCCAGCGCTTCCAGAAATCGCCCGAGGGCGGCAATACACCGGGCCCGCTCTTCCTCCAGCGCGCCGTCACCATCCGGGCAGAAGCTACCCGGCGCCTTTATCTTTCCCTCGGGCCACTGGGTGAACCACACGAAGAAGAGATACCACAGGACGAAGCGCGGCAGGGGAACAAAAACCTTTTCCGGCCTCTGCTCGTTCAATGATGCCTCGAAAACGTAGGCGAGGTGACGCATGAGGGCTGCCGGTTCCAGCGTCCCCCACCGTCGCTGCTCGGATGAGTTGATCGCTTCCAGACGGCGAATGAAAACTTCTGCGGATGCCCGATTCAGATCGATAGCGGCCATGGTCTGCTCCTGTTTTGGTAAGACTGTAACAAGGACCCCGGTGGCGCTTTCAAGTGCGAGATTTTTCCTATTGACCTCATCTTCCGAACAATGTAAATCGCCAAAAATCTGTCATTCCAATGACTTACAGCAAGCAACCTATGGGGGATTTTTCCTGTTCTTTCTTGCAAGCCGTGTACCGGGAGCGTCTCCAGGTAACAATTTTTGTCGCATCTCGAAATTCCAGAAAAAACACCCAATTTCCTCAAGTCACTTATTTTCAACAACTTAACACTGTCGTGGAACATTGGCACATGCTTTGCATATCCCCTCCTGTGTACGAAGCAAAATGCCCAGTAAAGGAGAGCCCGCCATGAAAAACAACCAGGGATTCACGCTGATCGAGTTGATGATAGTTGTCGAAATCATCGCCATTATCGCCGCCATTGCCGTACCCAACTACATTCGGACCCGCATTCAGGCCAACGAAGCTTCGGCCATCGCCAGTCTGCGCGTCATCCTTGATGCGGAAACCAGCTATAACACCCAGCACTATGAGTATGCCGACGATATCACAGACTTGACCAACGCAACGCCCCCCTTCCTCGAAGGCGGCGATTGGACCGGCCCGCGCAGTGGCTACCAGTATCGCGTCGAAGGTGACGGCACCAGTTTCGTGGCCTATGCCACGCCGGTGGAGTGGAACGTGACCGGGTGGAATGGCTTTAGAATCGATGTGTCCGCCGCGATACGATACGAGCAGGGCGCGGAACCGGACGAGACCAGCGATACCATCTCCGGAAACTGACGCGCCGGTCTGCGTGTTTGAATCGCGAATCATCGCAGCGTTATCAGGGACAGCAGGAATCTTCCCGCCTGCTGTCCCTTTTATATTGATATCACTCCCACCCCCCGGCGATTTAACCCACCACGGGGTGCGGTGAAGTCCTGGGGACGCCGTGATCATCCAGATAGAGGTCGGTGAGGCGTCGGGTGAGATAGTCATAGGCCTCGTCGACCGTGTCACAGAAAGTGAAGAGCTTCAGGTCGTCTGGACAAACGTAACCAAGCTCCACGAGCGCATCGAAATTAAAGACCCGCTCCCAGAATTCGCGGCCGAAGAGCACGATGGGCATGTCTTTCGCCGTCTTATGGGTCTGCACTAGGGTGAGGACTTCGAAGAGTTCGTCCATGGTGCCGAAACCGCCGGGAAACACAATCAGCGCCTTGGCCAGGTAGACGAACCAGAATTTACGCACAAAAAAGTAGTGAAACTCAAAGGCCAGCTCGGGCGTCTGGTAGGGATTTCCCGCCTGCTCCATCGGCAGGCTGATATTGAGCGACACGGAACGCCCGCCTGCTTGCCGGGCCCCTCGGTTTGCGGCTTCCATGATGCCGGGTCCGCCGCCGGAACACACCACGAAGTGGTACCCCTGATTTTTCAGTCCCATGGACCACTGGGTAAGGCGCTCTGAGAGAGCCACGGCCTCGCCATAGTACCGCGCGTTGGCCACGTCGCGACGCGCGATGGCGAGGCGTCCGGTTTGCTCGGGGTCAAGCACCTCCAGCCCCGCCATTTCGGTCTCTATTTTTTCCAGCCGTTCGGCGGCCACTTCGGGGGCCAGGGTGCGGGCAGATCCGAAAAAAACGATGGTATCGCGAACGCGGTATTTTCTGAACCGGCTTTTAGGCTCCGCAAACTCGCACAGGACACGGATCTGTCGGGCGTCTGGGGATGTGAGAAAGTCCAGATTCTTATAGGCTTTTTCTGGTTTTGACAAGGAACGGTACCTCTCTGGCCCCGGAGGGCGGCTCAAATGGGACGCGTCGGGACCGTCGTGAAAACTTGCATCGCGCGGCGCGCATAGACCCTAATGTAGCGGGATTGCCCCCTTCGACACAATCCCGGACGGGAGAACTGCTTGCAGCTTGGTGTACAGGGCCATAATTGTCCATGAAGTACGAGAACCTTGAGGGCCAGCGTATTTCCAACCGATACGCGGTGGGCCGGTTGCTCGGCTATGGCGGCATGGGCTCCGTGTATCTGGTCCACGACGAGGCCAAGCATCGCCAGGTGGCCCTGAAGGTACTGCACGACAAGCACCGCGACCTCGACTGGATTGTGGCGCGCTTCGCCCGGGAGGTGGAGGTGCTCCGAACCCTGCACCATCCGAATGTCGTGGATCTCTATGACGCGGGAAAAGACGGACGGCGGCTCTACTACACCATGGAATACATCAAGGGCTGCAACCTCCGTGAGTGGATGTTCCGCCACAACCCCATGGATTTCGGCTCGGCCGTTCACGTGATCTGCCTCGCATCGCGCGGGCTTCATTATGTCCACCAGCGATATATCCACCGGGACATTGCCCCGGAGAACCTCATGCTGCGCAAGGACGGTGTGGTGAAGGTCATCGATTTCGGGCTGGCGCGCAAGAACCAGTGCAATGAGGGACTCACACTGATCGGCACCAACCTGGGGCGCAACGAGTATAACTCGCCCGAACAGAAGCGCAATGCGGCCGTGGCGGACTTCCGCGCGGACATCTATCCCCTGGGCGTAATGCTTTATGAGATGCTGACCGGCGAGCTGCCCCCTGCGGGGGTATCCCCAGAAGTGCTGGGCCGTCAGTTGCCCCGGGGATGTGATGAATTTCTTGCCAAGACCCTCGCCCCCGACCCCTTCGAACGCTATGCCAATGCAAAAGCCGCAGGCGCGGCATTGCTGGAAATCTACCAGCGCGCACACCGCCGGGGCAAGGCCCAACGCTTTGCCATGGACGAGGGCGAGGCGAAGCCCTCGCGCTGGAAGAGCTACCAGGACGTCGTCAGGCGCGCGTTCCAGCGTCTCTACGGCAGACTATTCAGGCGCCAATAGCGCGCCCGGATACCCTCTCAGCGCTGCAGCGCATGAAAATGGTAGGCGGCGCTTTCCCCCAGAGCCTGGAGATTGTAGCCGCCTTCCAACAGAGATATGACCCGGCCCCCCGCCACGTTTTTCACCAGCTTCGTCATCTCCCCGTAGGTCTCGGACTCCAGCCGCTGGCTCGCCAGCGGATCGAGGCGGTGCGCGTCGAAGCCGCAGGATATGATGAGAAACTGGGGATCGAAGCGCTCGAACTCGGGCAGAATCGTGTCTTTGATTGCCCCGATCCAGTCCTCGGGACCTTTGCCATAGGACATCGTGATGTTGAGATTGGTGTTATTTTTTCCGCGCTCCGAAGGGTGCCCCGTGCCGGGATAGAGCGGGGCCTCGTGAATGCTGGCGTAGTAGATGGAATCATCGTTGTAGGTGATATCCTGGGTGCCATTGCCATGGTGCACGTCCCAGTCCAGGATCGCCACGCGGTCGAGACCGCCTTCCGTGCGGAGCCAGCGGGCGGCAATAGCGGCGTTGTTGAACAGGCAAAAGCCCATAACGCGGTTCCGCTCCGCGTGGTGACCGGGCGGGCGCATGGCGCTGAAAGCATTGTCGCAGCGTCCCTCAAGTACGGCACGGGCCGCTTCGATAGCGCCGCCCGCGGAAAGCATGGCCGCATCCCAGGAACCCGGCCCCATGGCCGTGTCGGGGTCGTTGAACTCCTCCCCCGTCGTGCAATAGCGCTGCACGATGCCGATGTGCGATTCGGCGTGGCAGCGGGCGAGATCGTCGAGGCGGGCCGTCTTTTTTTCGAGCAGCAGATCGGGGGTGAGGCCAGCGACCTGCATGGCATTGCGAATCGCGCCCATACGACCCGGTGATTCCACGTGCCCCGGACCGGTGTCGTGCTTCTCCGCTTCTTCACACTGAAAAAACGCCGTCTTCGACATGGCTGTAAAGTTCTCTCCCGTTTAAGGTCGGCGCGCGTGTTCCACACGGGGCAACGTCGACACCTCCCATTGTACGTATCCCGAAGGACCGAAATAAGCCACGCGAAAAACCCGGCTCCAACCCACGCGCACGGTTCAAGGGTGCTTGAGTAATCGCAGGAGCCCGCGTAGCGTGGCAGGAGATGGTCTCATATTCGACGTCGGCCGGTCCACCAGAACGCGCTCGCGACGCGGCGATGCGCCTCATTCACCGGAGGGCGATGCGGGGGATATCGGTTCCTGCGCCGATATCGGTGGCGCCGCTACGGGGCCCAAATCGCGTCTTCCCGCGACCACGGCGTCGCGAAATGCGCTCACGGGGAGACGGACGTCGTTCAGAAGGGTAAGCCCCGGATCTCGGGCGCGGAGCATCTTCTCCGGGGGATCGCGATGCCCCAGGATGGCCCAGTGAAGCGCGGACATGCCGTACTCGTTGTGCGCGTCCAATCGTGCGCCCCGGGCCATAAGTATCTCCATGGCCTCAATATTGCCGAGGAAGGCGGCCCAATCGAGGGGGTGCATCCGAGCCTCGTCGTGAATCAGGTTGGGAAAGGTATCGCGCTTACCGTGACGCCCCACGGTCTTACCGAAGATATCGGTGAAGCGCGGGGAGGTTGACTCACGACTGTAGGCCGTCCAGCGACCGGGGTGCATGGGGTCCGCACCCCGATCCAGCAACGCCTGGAGCAGCGTGGTGTTTCCCCGCCAGATGGCGTAGTACACGGGACTCAGATTGTTGATATCGCCGACATTCGGGTCCGCGCCCTCTTCCAGCAGCCAGTAGGCCGTATCGTTGTCGCCCTGATAAACCGCCTTAAGCAGTGGCGTCCCCTGGCGCACGAAAGAGCGCCAGTCTTCCCGCGCGTTGATGTCCGCGCCACGGGTAAGCAGAAATTTCGCAAGTTCGCGGTTGTGCGCCCAGTGGAAGGGCGTCGCGCCGGTTCCATCGGCGGCGTTCACATCGCCACCGCGGTCGAGCAGCACGGTGGCCGCCGCCGCAGACGCGGCGAGGTGCAAGGGCGCCACGCCCGCACTGCTCCGAACATTGGGATCGGCTCCCCCGTCCATCAGGGCCGTCAGCGCGCCGGTATTCCCGAAGAGCGCCGCGAGGTGAACGGGACTGAGACCGAGGGGCCCCGCGGAGTCGGCAGGCGCACCGGCCCCCAGCAGCAGGGGCACCACGGCGCCGTCCCCCTTCCCCAGCATGGCCCAGTGGAGCGCAAGCGCGCCGTCGCGGGTGCTGGCGGTGGGATCGGCGCCCTCGGCCAGCAGATGCTCCAGCAATTCGGCATCGTCGTGGAGGGCCGCATAGTGCAGGAGGGTCGCGCCATCGTCCGCGCGCCACTGAATGGGAGGCCCGGCGCTCATGAGGCCGGCGCGCACGCTGTCTGGCTCGGTCGCGAGGGCGTGAAAGAGGCGATTGTCCCGGGTGGTCCAGAACAAAACCACGGCGACGAGGGCGATTGCGGCCAGGGTGATCAGGGTCGCGCGGCGCGATACTCGGGCCCGCGCCGCCCAGACGCGCCAGGGCAACGCGTGACGTGTGTCGGGAATCGCGGGATAAGCGGCATAGCACTGATTGTACCAGTGCGGTCGCCCGCAGAGGGCTGCGGCAAGCACCACGGCGCGATCCCAGTAGAGGGCGATAACCACGCAGGGAAGCATGAACGCGGCCGCCTCCACGTAGCGCGCGATAGGCGGCTCCACCAGAATCACCAGCAGCATCTTCGTCAGGAAGAAAGTGCCTGAGACGAATAAAAGCACGCTGACGGCGCGATTGAAATAGGGACGGGATCCTTCGCCGAAGGCACGTCGCTCCACGGGCCAACTTAACAGCGTCAGGACGATAAGGGCCAGGACCACGAGCAGGGAATACTCCGAACCGAGACCAAAGCCCTCGTCGCCCCCGCCCCCCAGAAGGAGAAAGAGGGCCATACGGAAACTCTCCACCGCGGCGCCCACCAGCCAGGCGCCATACATGGGCCAATCGGCGAGAAATGTGTGGGTGCTCAGGCGATTCAGGGTTTTGTCCCGGGCCACATTGCCCACCTCGCCGTCGGTCGGGGGGAACTTGGCCTCGATGGCGCGACCGATGCGATTCACGTTGGCGGCGTAGAGGCGGGCGATCGATCCCCAATCGTCCTGCAAACCTTTCCGCGTAAGGAAGCGGGCCTCCGGCCAGGCATCGCGCCCCCGGGCGAGGAGTTGGCCGAGGGGCCGGTCCCCGGCGGGGAGCTGCGACACGGTCTGGCGGTCGAGCATCTCAATGGAAATACCGATGGTATTCTGACCACCGAAAGAGACGAGACCAAAGTGGCCCACGACGATGAGGCGCAGGAGACAGAAGAGCACCAGGGGAAGGACGCAGGCGACGAGGCATCGGGTGAACTGGCGGAGCCATTGGGCCTGATGGAGCAGGCCCCACCGGCGTGTGTAGAGAAAAAGCCAGGCCGCCGGGATCCAGGCGACCAGGAAGAGGAAGGCCGGTCGCATCTCATAGGCCAGAAAGATGGAGAGGGCGAGGCCGAGGCATGGAATCACGGTGCGCGTGCCCGCCGCCCAGAGGAGGCAACCCGCCGCGGCGATGGCGAAGCATTTGGCCAGGGTCTCAGGAATGACGTACTCCACGGGCACGAGCCAAATCAGGGGCGAGGCGGAGGCAAGCGCGGCCAGCCCGCTCAACCCATAGGCCCGCAGTCCGAGGCCAAAGAGAAAAACGCAGGGAAGAAGAATGAGAACCTGGGCCTCGGGATATGCCGACAATCCGTGGCCCAGGCCCGCCACAAAGGCGTGGAACAGCGGATAGCCCAGGGTGCGCAGCCCGCTCAGGGCATCTTTCAAGGGCGAGAGCGCCACTTGAAAATAGGAATCCCCAAGGGGCGGCACGAAAGGCTCCAGCCCGCGCGCATACCAGAACGCAAGCCCCGCCTGGAGCATAAACAATAAGAGGGCGGTATAGTCTCCGCGTTTCATGGTCACTCCGGTGGGTTGTGTAGTACGGGTCTTATGGGCCCGAATGACTTCATTCGACCCATAAGACCCATTTTCAGCCTGAAGCCTTCAATACAGCCTACAGACTAAACCCGGCAGCCTACAAGCGCGCGCGCCACGATGGCATCGAGATCGCTCTCGTCCACCGCGCCATGCACCGTATCGGCGAAGCGGACGAACTCGGTGTAAATCCGCTCTCGGTCGACCTCCGCCAGGGCGTGGCCGCGCCGCCGCGCCACGTGAAACACGGCATTGCGCCCGGAACGCGCGGTGAGGACGAAATCGTGGCCCCGCTTTCCCACGAGTTCCGGCGCGACAAACTGGTAGTTCTCCGCCGCCTTCAAGATGCCATCCTGGTGAATTCCCGAGCTGTGGGTGAAGGCGTTCCGTCCCACGATGGCCCGGTTCGGCTGTACGGGCACGCCCGTGGCCTCCGCCACCATGGCGCTGATCGCCGTGAGGCCGTCGAGACGAATACCCGTTTCGCCCGCGCCCTTGAGCGCCGCAATGACGGCAATCTCTTCCAGCGCGGTGTTGCCCGCACGCTCGCCGATGCCATTGACCGTGGCCTCGACCTGGCGCGCCCCGTTGCGAAGGGCCGCGAGAGCATTGGCCGTGGCGAGCCCCATGTCGTTGTGGCAGTGGGCCGATACAATCGTCGACGCGCCGAGAAACTGGACCATGTCGCCCACCAACGGACCAAACTCGTCGGGCGTCATGCAGCCTACGGTATCGGCAATGTTGATGCGCGTGGCACCCGCCTGGACCGCCGCCTCCGCACATTGGCGGAGGAAGATCGGGTCGCTCCGCGTGGCGTCTTCCAGACTGAACTGCACCGAATCGGCCCACTGGCGCGCGTGGCGCACGCTGCGGTCGATGGCCGAAACCACCTGGGCCCGGGTCATGCGCAACTTGTGGGCAAGGTGGATGTCCGAGGCGCCGATAACGAGGTGCATCACCGGCGTGGCGGCAGGTCGAAGCGACTCGCCGGCAGCGTCAATGTCCCCCGAAACACAGCGGCACAGGGCCGCGATCTCGCAGCCCCGAATCGCCTCGGCGATAGCCCGCACGGCCCCGGCGTCGCCCGGAGACGACGCGGGAAAACCGGCCTCGATGGTGGCCACCCCGAGGGCTTCGAGCGCCCCGGCAATGGCGGTTTTCTCGTGGATATCCATATGTACTCCGGGCGTCTGCTCGCCGTCCCGAAGGGTGGTGTCTAAAACCCGAATCTTTTTCTGCATGCGATCACTCTCTCAACGTAGTGCTTCAAGTCAAAGGGGAAACATCAACGTGAGCGGCGCAGCATGTGGATTCGGGCTATCGCAGTCCCAATTCCATTCCACTTCCCTCCTTTCCGATGACGGGCCACATACAAAAAAGGCCGCCGGCTTCAGCCCGCGGCCACAATCACCCTTTCGGGGAGATTATCGAATAAGAATTCGAGGCACAACGGACCTGCGTTCCTCCAGCAGCTGGAGGAGTGGGAGTCGCAGTTCCAGATTATGCTTCGAATTAAAAAACATGATATTCCTCTGGGAGAACTCTACCAGAGAACAGGATATTTTTCAACTGCCCTGAAATTTCCCGATTGAAAAGCGCCCCTGAATCCTCTACACTCAGCGTTGCGGGTCACGGGCGTGCGGGCGACGGGTATTTTGACCGCGTGACATGGCTCCACAACGCCATCACCTGCCAAATGGAGAGCGAAAATTTATGAATACCCCAGCAGCGGACGAACGGGCAGCCGTGGATTTCAGCCGGATTCAAGAAACTTCGGATGGCGATACGGACTTCGAGAAAGAGTTGTTCGGGGTCTTTCTGGAAGATTGCGAGGAACGTCTCCAGCGCCTGAATGAAGCCCTCGCCGCGGGACGCCTCAGTGAACTCCAGCGCGAAGCCCACACCATCAAGGGCGCGGCCGCCAATGTGGGCACAACCCGCCTGCAGGAAATCGCCATGCACCTGGAAGGGATGACCGACGTGGCCGCTCCGGAGGGCATAGTCCTGGCCGGTCAGTTGGGGAGTGAATTCGCCCGCGTAAAAGAGGCCGTGCTCGCCTATCTCGCCACGATCTGAGATCGCCTCAGGGAGCGACGACGGAGAGCGCCAATTGCGCTTCCAGGCAGGGCGGACAATAACCGTGGGAAAGCTTGGGAATAGCGTGCTGCGCCAACAGGTTACGACGGGCGCTCTCCTCCTCAATTGGAACCCATTCATTGCGATCGCTTCTGACGTTGCTGCAAATGCAGCAGATGTCCAACTGTTCCGCTGAGCGCTCCGCGCCGCGGTCCAGCAGAGCAATCAGGTCCCGGCTCGACTCCTGCACCAGTTCCGTGGTGACGACCACCCCCCGCTCGGGAAGAGGCGAAACATAGAGCATCATGCGCCTCTGGCGGGCGGGCGCATCGCAGCGAAATGCGAAGGACAGTGGGCGCTGCTGCGCGCGCACTTTTGAAAAGAGCGCCCGATACAACGTAATCACGTCCGGACCGCTGATGAACTTGAACACTGACCTCCCCAGCACGTGCTTACGGGTGCAATCTTCCCCATCATTCGCCAGGGCAAAATCGTCCCAAAAGCCGCCCACATCCACCACCACATCGTCCGAACTCAGCGAATAGAACATCATACTGCGATCGCGGTGAAGCCCACCGCTCCTTCCATCCCTGGCCCTCGTTGACGCGAGTAAAATGTCGGCCTCGGGCTTGATGCCGGACACCGTAAAATATGCGACATCCGTTTATAGTATAGCACCGGTTGACAAAAACTTCACTCATAAAGAGGTGGACCAGAAAAGACCCGCGCACCGCAGCAGCCCGCACACAAACGCAATCAGCAAGGCGCCAAACGAAAATCGCCCGCGCTTCGAAATCCGAAACGCGGGCGATACGTCGCTGGAACAGACTACGACTCGGTGCGCGACGACCTCATGAAGCCGGCCAGGGTCATCAGCGCGGCGCCCAGCAGGAACAGGTCGCCCAGAGCGCCTTTCAGCTTCGTGGCCACGTTGCAGCCCGAGGGCTCCTCAATCTGGGCCTCCAGCTCCGCCAGGCTCAGGAAGCCGTCACCGTTCGTGTCGAGCGCTTCAAACTCACCATTCGTCAGCGCCGGGTAGCTTACCCGCGCCTCGCTCAGGGAGAGCCGGTTATCGTCGTTGGTATCGGTGCTCGCAAAGGCATCGGCCAGTCGCTCGGCGATCTCGTCGAGGGTTAGTTCGCCCTCGCCCTCGCCCTCGCCCTCGCCCTCGCCCTCGCCTTCGCCTTCGCCTTCTCCTTCTCCTTCTCCTTCTCCTTCTCCTTCTCCTTCGCCTTCACCTTCGCCTTCGCCTTCGCCTTCGCCTTCGCCTTCACCTTCACCTTCACCTTCACCTTCACCTTCACCTTCACCTTCGCCTTCGCCTTCGCCTTCGCCCTCACCTTCACCTTCACCTTCACCTTCACCTTCGCCCTCGCCGCCACCGGTGACGACGATATAATCAGCCTTCGTCTCTACTTCGCCCTGGCTGTTGGCCGTCAAGATGCTCAAGGTAACGGTATAGCTACCGGCTTCGTCATAGGTATGCTCCGGATTGCGGAGACTGCTGAAGGTTCCATCACCAAAGCTCCAGAACCAACTGCTTATGCTCGTCCCTTCGGCTATGGAGCCATCGGTGAACTGTACGGTCAAAGGCGCTTCGCCCGACACCACGTCGGCTTCAAACTCCGCCAGGATCAGATCTTCACCTTCACCTTCACCTTCACCTTCACCTTCGCCTTCGCCTTCGCCTTCACCTTCACCTTCACCTTCGCCTTCGCCCTCACCTTCGCCCTCGCCTTCACCTTCACCTTCACCTTCACCTTCACCTTCACCTTCACCTTCGCCTTCACCTTCGCCTTCGCCTTCGCCTTCGCCTTCGCCTTCACCTTCACCTTCGCCTTCACCTTCACCTTCGCC
>JBHEKR010000226.1:0-3827 GCA_041859365.1 Candidatus Hydrogenedentales bacterium | reverse complement strand
TCTCGCGAGCATTCTCGGCCCGATCTCGTGCCGTCATGGAAGGCGAAAACGTAATCTGCCCATCCTTCACGCCGCAGCACACGATGCGAGCCACCGGCCTCACGCTTGACGCTCCATCCAATCTTCAAAAGAGCCTGCCGTTGGATGTCACGGCTTGTTCGCTTATCGATTTCGAGTGGCTTATGAGGTTGCGCAGTCAGCCGTAGAACGGTATTGGTTGCTCAGTGCATCTCTCTTGGTGTATCCGTCCGAGGGAGCACCGTCTGTAATGAGTGGCTGGGGGGACGGGGAGGGGCGAGAGCGTTGGGATGAGCAAGCGTTACAGCGAGAACGAGAAGTTGCGGTTGGTGTCGGGGTGGGCGGGGAGCGGGGAAAGTCGGGCATCGTATGCGAGGCGGCACGGGGTCTCGGTGGGGAGCCTGGTGCGCTGGGAGGCGGAACTGGGTGCGGCCGGGGCTGAGGGTGGGGTGCGGTTCGTGGAGGTGGAGGTGCCTGCGCCGTCGGCGGCGCGGGGGCTGACGCCGGAACTGGTTCCGGAGCGGGTGCCGGTGGGCTTGGTGGTGGCGGAGTTGTGGCTGCCGGGCGGGGCGTGCGTGCGGTTCTTCGGCCGGGAGGGGGCATGCTGATTTTCACCAAGAGCCTGCGCATCTGTCTGGCGGTGGGTCCCTGTGACCTGAGGGCGAGTTTCGAGAAGCTGGCGGTGGTGGTGCGGGAGGTGCTGCGGGAGGACGAGCGGTCCAGCCAGGTCTTCGTCTTCACGAACAAGCGACGGAACCGGATCAAGATGCTTTACTGGGATGGGACGGGGCTGTGGGTTCTGGCCAAGAAGCTGGAAGAGGGCACGTTCGCGTGGCCGACGGGCGGCGGGGCGGCGCAGTCCAAGCTTTCGCTGCGACCGGAAGCTCTGGAGATGTTACTGGGCGGGATCGATCTGAAGGGGGCGCGGTTGCGGCCGTGGTATGAGTCGCACGGGGCGGACGGCTGAAGGCTCCTTGGTTGCAGAAAAGTGCGGATTTGTCCGAGGCATGGTTCGGGTGGCCTCCCGAGTCTGGCGGTGCTACGGGCTCTGCCGTGAGCGAACTGGAGCGAGCCCGAGCCGAGAACCAAGCCCTGAGAGATCAGGTGGCGGTGCTCCAGCAGCAGCTGGACTGGCTCAAGCGCCAGCTCTTCGGCCGCAAGAGCGAACGTGTGCCCGAGGGTCAGGGCGAACTGGGTCTGGGCCTGTCGGAGAGCGAGGAGGAAAAAAAAGAAGAAGAGGCTCCTGCGCTCCCGCCCGGGAAGACCCCGCCCCCCGCCCGGCCGGGTCGGAAGCGGGAGACGCGCGCGCAGCGCCTGCCCGACCACCTGCCGGTGCGGGAGGAGAAGATCGTCCCGCTGGCCGTGCAGGCCGAGCCCGCCGCGTGGCGGCAGATGGGTGAGGAGGTCAGCGAGCAGTTGGAGAAGGAGCCGGGCTATCTCTACGTGCGGCGCGTGATCCGGCCGAAGTTCGTGAAGATCGACGCGCCGCACGAGCCGCCCATCGTGAGTCCGGCTCCGGCGGCCCTGATCCCCGGCGGGTTCCTCGGCGCGGGACTGCTGGCCGGCATCACCCTGGACAAGTTCCTGGATCACCTGCCGCTCCACCGGATCGAACAACGCTTCCTGCGCCTCCACGGCGTGAGGATCGCGCGTCAGACGATGAGCGACAACCTCGCGCACCTCGCCCACTCGGCCGCCCTGGTGGTGGCCGCCATGGAGCGCGACCTGTGGGCCGCGGGATACATTCAGGCGGACGAGACGCCGATCCGCTGTCTGGACCGCGAACGGCCCGGAGGATGTTTCCGCGGGTATCTGTGGACGGTGACCGGTCCGCCGGGCAGCGACGTCGTCTTCCGCTGGGCGGAGAGTCGGGGGCACGAGGTCTTCAGGGACTGGTTGCCCGCGGACTTCCGCGGCGTGGTGCAGCGCGACGGTTACTCCGCCTACGCCGCGGTGGCGCGCCAGCGCGGCGCCGACGTGCTCTGGGCCGGCTGCTGGGCGCACGCCCGCCGCAAGTTCTTCGAAGCCGCCCGGGCCGGCGACCGCGTCGCCTCGTGGTTCGTGCACCAGATCGGCCTGCTCTACGCCGTGGAGAGGATGGCCCGCGAGCAGTCACTCGGCCCGGTGCTCCGCCAACGCGCCCGCGCCGTCACCAGCGGCATGGTCCTGGACCGGCTCAAACGCGCCTGCCTCCGCCTGGCCAACCGCGTGCGCCCGACGAGTTTGCTGGGAAAGGCCCTCTCCTACACCCTGTCGCAGTGGGAGCCGCTGGAGGTCCCTCGCCACCGGGGCGAGATCGAGATCGACAACAACAGCGTGGAGAACGCCATCCGCCCCACCGCCCTCGGGAAAAAGAACTGGTTGTTCATCGGCGCCCCCGAAGCCGGGGCCAAAGCCGCCACCTTCTACACCCTCATCGGCTCGTGCCTGCGGCGCCGCCTCAACCCCCGCGCCTACCTGCTCTGGCTCTACGCCCGCCTGCCCACCGCCACCAACCGCACCGCGGCCGAACTCACCCCCGCCGCCTTCGCCAGGTTCCTCGCCGCCGCCGCCGCCTCCACCCCCCGCGGCCAGTCCGCCGCCTGAGCAGCCCCCACGCCATCAGCGCCAGTCAACGCAGGGTGCTTCCTCGGACGGTTACGTAGATGCGTCTGGTCCTGCGGCTGATCATGGTCCTCTATGGTTGGAGCTGTTGGTCCAGAAATCTAGAGCAGCTCAATTTGCCACTAATCATCAGACTTGCCACGCTTTAATCCAACAGTCTTGTTAATGGCACAATCTCAGAATTTTCATTCAGACACACCCATTCACAAGCGGTTCTGCTACCCTCCTTCGTTTTGAGAATCCTTCGAGCCTTCACAAGGAACACCCTACCAGAATTGCTTACCGTGGCGATCTCCTCAATTCCCTGCGTATTAGGCGGTAATACCTTCGCAACCAGTTTAGCTTCCTGTTTCCATCCCCCAGAGGTCCGGTAGGACAACGCAATTCCTGCATGAGCCAAATCAAGAACACCGTCTTCGGGATTTATATCTTTTACAGTCCGGATAATAGCAGCAGCACAATGACCATCCGGTGAAAAGCCGAGTCCCTTAATGGCAAGTTGCAAGGGTCGCGCCATTTCAAATATCTGGGACGAATTGTGACGAAACACGGAAACCCCCTGCCGTTCATGCCAGTACACAGGATTGCCTTCATGCGATTGAATTAATCGATCCTCAATGAACGCGTCTGAATCCGCTGAATTTGCGGGACACGCTAACATCAGTGCGCAACACGCTAACACCTTAACGGTCGGGAGCTGGGATGGGTGAAACATGATCTCCATTTGCTTGATATGAGTCTGATATGTTTTGGGAGGCTTCGCTTCCGCAATCACCTAAATCGGAGGAAGCCGGACCTATGTCGCGCCCTTGTGGCGATGTTTTAGGCCTACTCGGGCAACGGGAATCGCTGTTTGGAACAAGCGAGCATTCGTATACACACGCGCATTGGCCCGTCCGTTCATCGATGACTTCTTCACCGGTGGGGCTGCATTCATAAACACTATAATAGGGGCGGACTCGGCGACGAGGCGCATCGTAGGCCCACGTCTCTTCCTGACTCAGAGACGATATACCAGTGTCCAGAAATCTATAGCACTTCATGGCTCATTTGTGATCCAAAATGTGCTACAGGTTTCGAATTTCTTGTCAAACTGGGTCACTAACACCCACGTCCGCCAAGCAGAAGCGCGATCCACGCTACCGGCTCCGTATTCGGAGCGAAGCACGACCAAGTAGACATCATACTCGCTTGGAGACGTGCAG
>JBHEKR010000143.1:0-34231 GCA_041859365.1 Candidatus Hydrogenedentales bacterium | reverse complement strand
CTGTCCCCTGTCAACTGTCCCCTGTCAACTGTCAACTGTCAACTGTCAACACATAAAACGAGGCAGCCTGACCCGAGGGTCAGGCTGCCTTCTATTGATTCGGAAGTTATCGGGTCACTACTTGGCCAAGTATCAGGCAGTGAACTTGCGGCGAAGGGCGGCGCCCAGCATACCCATGCCCAGCAGGGCGAAGGTGGAGGGTTCCGGAACCGGGACGAAGGGATTGTCGTCGCGGACGTCAATCACGTCGTTGCCGCACTGCATCGTCTAGTGGATGCCGATACCGCCGTTGTTCGGGTCAAGCAGAAGGTCTTCATCGGTACCGTTTATGTCGAAAGCGATCTCGTAGAAGTAGTGCTTGCCGGTCAGGGCGATGGCGATATTGGGGTTGTAGGCGCCGGTTACGTCAACCGCACCCGCCTGGGTCTCGTCAACGCGCCAGGGGGTGGCGGCAACGAAGGGAGCGGGGTTGAGGACGGACCAGTTCGGCGCGCCGGTGTTGCCGAACATCCGGCCGTAACGGGCAGCGTCCTGAGCAGCCGTGCTCACAGCGATGGCGTGGGTGTAACCACCGGTGTTGCCCAGGTCGAGGAAGAAGTCGCCGGCAAAGAGGCCGTCAGCGGGCATGCCCTGGGGCGGGAAACCCGTAACCATGCCGATGTAGAAAACGCCACCCGTGGACGCGTTCGGATCGGTGTCATCGTAGTAGTAGAAAATCTGCTCGATGTCGTAGTTCTGACCGCCGCCACCGGGGGTGGGGCCTTCTTCGTCGTTCAGCGTGCGGATGTTCATGTTCAGCGTGGTGACCGCATTTTCATTCCACGTGTTGAAGGTGGTGTTGCCGCTGTAGTTGAACCAGTCGGACCAGCTACCGTCAACCGTGATGGCGCCCGCCGTGGAGGCCATGCTGAAGGCCGCACCGATTGCGAGCATTGAAAGCGTCTTTTTCATTATTAAACTTCTCCTGTGTCCTTGGGTTGTGGATGGGTTTCGTTCGTTACGCAACATTTCAATTTCTTTTGGAACCAGTTAACTTCCGTTACCTTTAACTTGGCTGTCTCATATAAGCATGTTGCGTGCCAAATATATTAATAACAAAAACCGACGCAAACAATTGATGATAGTGGGCTTACTAATCAGAATTGAACTATATATGGTCCAATTTGATTTACTGACGATCATAACAGAAATTTAACATAGTCAAATTTGCTCACTTATTTACGGGCCGACCAGACAGAATGGGCGGATTTTTCCGCAGAAAGATACAATTTTGTATCATTTCAGGACAAGCCTGGGGAAAAAAGGGGCGGGGAGAAAGAAGGCAACTGGCGAGCACACGAATTTTTGAATTATTGCACTCAGCGCAGAATCATAAGTATTCAAAATTGACAACTTATGATTCTGACGTGTTCATGAGCGACGACGCTGTGCGTCCAGACTCGATGCAATCCACGTATTCCCCGCTTCCAGCCGCTGACTCAGAACGTCAATCACATTCAAGAGGAAGGGAACGGCCAGGGGGCCGCTGAGAAGACTGCTCACCGCCGCTTCGTCGAGCACAAGCAGTCGTACGTCCGTCACCGCCCTTGCGGTTGCTGACCGGTTTCGGGGGCGGAATGCGGCCATTTCACCGAAGGCCTCGAGAGCACGGCACTTCGCAATGCATTTATCCCCGAAGTAGATGGAGACGCTGCCCTCCAGCACGATGTACAAATAGCTCCCCTCGTCCCCCTGTCGGAAGATGACATTACCTCCCTGCAGCGATTCCGTGCGCCCCAGGGATGCGACGAACTCGATGGCCCCGGGATCGAAGCCTTTGAAAATAGCCGCTCTCTGAAGGCGAATATGATCTTCCATGGCCGTATCCAGGCCGCCTGGGCCGTTGTGAGCGCGGACCTTCGCGCCCGGTTCTTCCCGTCCGCGTCCTGTCGCGAGCCGGGGCCTATACAGGTCCGGCGCCGCAATCCCGAGTGGACTGCGGCGCCGTTACGCTTATGAGAAATTCATTCCACTAGTTCAACTCCGCCAGGAGGCGCTCCGCTTCCGCCTGTTCGGGGAAGTCGAGTCCCGCACGCGCGCTGATGCCGAGGGAATAGCGGATACGCTCTTCCGCCTTTACCTTGTCTCCCAGCTTCATGAGAGCGCGACCGAAATCAAAGGAGATCGTCGGATTGGCCGGGTCGATCTCGGCAGCCCGGGCAAGGGTCGTCTTGCTGGCTTCCAGGTCGCCCGTGCGCATCTGGGCCAGGCCCAGCGTGTGGAGAACACCCGGATTGTTCGGCACCTTCTCCTGAGCAAGGGTGGCATACTTGAGGGCTTCCTCATCGTTGCCCCCGGCCATCAGAAGCATATAGGCCAGATTGTTCGCCGCCGGGGCATTGTCGGGCTGGAGCTCGACGAGCTTGCGGTAACTTTTCGCCGCCCCCGCGAAGTCCTTTTTCTTTTCCAGCATGGCGCCATTCCGGGACCAAACCTCGGGGCTGTCCGGCCCTCCCGCGATAGCCTTCTCCATGGAAAGGGCCTCGCCCTCGGCATCGCCCAGACTCTTGAGGAGTTCGGCATAGGCAATCCAGGCGCGTGGGTCCGAGGCAACGGTGTCGACAATAGCCTGACCCTTCTCCTTCGCCCCTTCTACCTTGTCACCCAACTGGAGCGACGCCATGGCAAGTTGGGCGATGGCCAGATGGGGCGGCTGGCTGGCGAGGTGCTTTTGGTAGCTCGTCCAGGATGCGTTGTAGAGCCTGGCCATCTGGAGCGCCAATGTGGCGCCATAGCCCAGCATCAACTCGCGATCGGCACCCAGCGTGGCCGCCCAGGCCTGTTCCTCCTCGTTGAGCCCCTCCACCGCCACACCCAGGGCGGAGGTAAATATCAGGCCGAGCTTGCCGGCGGCGGGCTGATCGGCGCCGGGCACCTTCAGCGCCGCCACGGCTCCATCCACATTTCCTGCCTTGAAAGCGGAGAGGACCTTCATAATGCGAAGGCTCTCGGGCCAGAATGCGGGGTTGGCGGAATCCGCCAGGGTGCCCACGGCGGCCCAGTCGTCCTCCTGCATGGCGCAGAGGGCGAGCAAGTTGGCCCGGTTGGCGATGATGCCCGGGGCCGTGGAGGTAATCGCTTCAAGCACGGTGCGGGTCTGGGCACAATCGCCCAGTCGCGCGTAGATGCCGCCCTTGGCGAGCTCGATCTCGGGGTCCCCGGTGAACAAACCTGAAGCCCGGCTCAACACCTGCAGGGCCAGATCCGGTTCACCCGTGTCGAGGTAGGCCTGCCCGAGATAGAGAAAGCTCCAACGCTCCTCGGGAAACAGGGCGTAGCTCGCCTCGGCGGCCTTGCGCGCGGGCTCGAAGGCGCCGCCCTCCCGCAGCGCGCTGTATAGCATCTGGTGCGCGTCGATATTTTCGGGGTACTGAACGATCAGTCGCTGCAATTGCTGGGCGGCGATAATCGGTTGACGCACGGAGCGGAACACCTGCGCGATGTTGTAGAGCGCGACCACGTTGTCGGGAAAGCGCTCCAGCGTAAACAGGAAGAGGGACAGGGCCTGACCGCGCGAGGCGCCACTCGCCATGGCGAAGCCCAGGGCGTTGTCGCGAAGGATGAGCTCCTCGGGGGCTTCCGGCTTCCACTCTTCAAACAGCGCGCTGACGACTTTGGGATCGCGGGAATCCATGGCCTTGAAGAACTGACCAATTCGCGACTCCGCCGGAAGGGAGGCGGACAGCTCTCGGGCAAGGGCCACATCCTGGGTGAACAAGGCGGAAAGGACCAGTACCTCCCGGACTTCGTTGCCGCCCTCGGCAAGGTAGGTGTCACGGTTGCTTACGAGCCGCTTCAGCGCAGCCTGCTTCCAGAGATCGCGCCAGGTGACGGACTCCGGAGTGCGGGCGACTGCCACGGGGGCCGGGGACGCTTCGACTTCCGTCGGCAGCTTACCGGATTTGGCCTGGGCCAGCAGCGCCGTCACGGCCTTCTCGTCGGGCAGGGCCGTCGCCGCAGTCTCCAAGAAGGGGACCGAGTCTTCGAAGGCGCCCTGGCTGAGCTTCACCGCACCGACGACATAATTCGCCCAGCCCGCCGCAGGATCTTTCTCGAGGATCTGCCGCGCTTTCGCTTCCGCCTCCTCGGGCTTACCCGCCAGGAGCAGCACCCTTGCATGCCCCAACTGAATACCCGGGTCATCCGTGTGGGCGGCCGCGAGGGTCTCGAATTCGGTCAGGAGCTCCGCCACCTTGCCCTGAGACTGGTACACCTCGATGAGGGCCATGTGGGCCGCGGTAGAGACGGGGGTGGCGCCTTTGGAGAGGTCCTTGAGCAGCGCCACGGCGTCGTCGTTCTTTCCACCCTTGGCATAGGCCACGCCGAGGTTAAGTTTCACATCGGGCGACTCGGGAAACTGTTGTCCCAGCTTCTCGAGCTCGGCGATGGCATCCGCCGTGCGGTCGGCCTTCAGGAGCACGGCAGCGTGCAGGAGCCCGCCTTTCTCCGGGGCCACGTTGAGGAAAGCCTCCGCGATGGCGAGCCCGTCATCGGTTCGCTGAAGATCCACCAGAAGCTTTACCGGCTCCATGTAGCTCTCGGGCAAGGCCGGATCGAGCGTGCGCGCCTTTTCGTAGAGTGTCAGGGCGCCATCGATATCCCCGCCCTTCACCGCGCAGCGGGCAAGGCCGATCTGGGCGTGGGCGTTTTCCGGGTTGGTCTCGGCGGACTTCTCAAAGGCCTCGCGGGCCTCGTCCACGCGCCCGAGATTGAGCAGCGTGTCGCCTTCGCCGCGATACTGCTCGCTGCGGCGTTCGCTGCAGCCCGCGGCGAGCAGCACGACGCAACACAGGGCGCAGAGGGACATATGCCGCGTCCGGGCAAAGTAAATAAGGTGGTTCATGGTGATCCTTCCCGTATTAATCAAGGTAGTCGTTCTCCAAAAGAATGGGGCCAAGCCTGCTGGCAAAATCGTCCAACACGGCAAAGGCCTCTTCGTCGTCCTGCCCCATCTTCTTCAGAACGGGCATGCTCAATTTGATCATGGATGAGGTGGGTGTGCCGAAAAACAATTGTTCCCGGGCCCAATAAATGGCATTCATGAAGGTGCTGCTTGTGAATCGCTTGCCGGTTTTCAGCCAGTACAGAACCGCCTCCTCCCGATCTCCGCGAAAGATCACAAGACGCCGGGCCTCGAACTCGATGCCCACCGGAGCCGAGTAGGACTGTTCCACTTCCCAGCCCTGGCCCACGAGGCAGACTTCCGGAAAGTGGAGGCTGCGCCGTTTCTGACCGGCATATACAATTGTGACCAGGATCGGCGCGCCATTCGGGGCGGTGTAGTAGCGCATCAAAATATCGGACTTCCCGACCTCCAGGGCCTCCCGCACGACATCCCCGGGGTCGATATCCTCGCCGCTCTGGCGATAGGGGCCCACCTGGGCCGGCAGATCCAGACTCACCGTGGCGATGCCCGCCGCAGCGGCCCAATCCCGCTTCAGGTTGATACCCCAGTGAAGCGTCGCGCTGACGAGGAGTATGGCTATACCCGCAATGTAGTGGATCATGACTGGCCCTCCTTCGGTTCACGGGCCGGAGCCAGCCGCCTGAGCAAACCCTCGGCGCTAAAGAGCAGGACAAAAGCGAAGGCGAATATGCCGATACCGGAAGCGTCATGGACCCAGCCGATGGCCTTGTCGCTGCCCCAGATATAGCCCACCACACAGAGAAAGAAGATACGGGCTACATTGGCCGCAATAGCCACCGCGGGTGAAATGAGCAGAATAACGATCCGCGCCCACCCACGGGTCTTGCTGATGTAGGCCATGAGCGCGCCGAAGGCCAGCAGGGCAATCAGGGAACGCATGCCGCCGCACACATCGCCGACCATGAGGCGATCCTCCGAACCGAGAAACACATAGGAACCATCCTGCACAAAATTCAACGTAAGCAACTGGCCGAGATGTACCGCGGACTCGGTCGCGAGCATTTTACTTTTGAACGAGATGACGGAGATGATGGAATAGGGCGGGGGGAGCATGAAAAAGAGAAAGGCCAGAGGGAACCAGAGGACCACTGTGGCGGGCCGGCCGAGCATAAGAAAACACAAACCACAGACGACCGGCAACAGCGAGAAATGGACCAGGGTCATGAACCCGAGGAAATCTCCGACCAGAAGCATCAGGCACCCCATCAGTAGCAGGGGATAACCGAGGAGTGGCGAGGGGGCCAGCGGGGCTTTACCCAGCAGTAGGCGCTGCCGCCACACAAAGAACAGACTGATCATGGGGATAAACATGGCGTGGGAATAGAGCGACTCCGGCGCGGTCGCCCCGAAATAAATATCCACAAAGGAATGCCAGTACGCCGCGACTACCAGCACGAAAACCGTGACCAAAGAGGCTATCCACACCGCCCGGTTACGGCCAAACGAATCGCCCAGGGCGGGACGAGACCCGGAACCCGAGGAACCAACCGAAAGACTCCCATTCATCAATTGGCTCCTCCCGCGGCAACCCGCGCTTCCAGCTTCTTCAAACGCTCCGTCAGGAGGGTACCCCCCTCGGGTATTAGTTTCGCTGCGGCCTGAAGGTGTTCCCGTGCGCCCGACTTATCCTCTTTGGTGAGATACGCCTCGGCCAACGTCAGTTCATCTTCGGCCGTCGACGAACCCGCCGCTTTGATAAGCGATGTCAGCTCCTCAATGGCTTCATCCGGCCGCGCCATCTGGGTCAGTAAATATGCGCGGAATCGAATGAAGGTGGGGCGCCTGTCGATCACCAACGCTTTGTCCACCCATGCGAGGGCCTCCTCCTGTCGGGCCGGGTTCGGCGCGAGCAGGGTCGCGAACTGAAACATGACATCCTGATCACTGTCATGGGTTCGAAGGTAGCGCTCGCACATGGATAACGCGATGGGCAGGTTCTTGCTTTGAACATGCACCTGTATCAGGCCCAGCAAGGCCGGACCATAGTCGGCGATAATAATCTGGGCGCGGGTGAAAGCGGTCGATGCCGCTCCCAGATCGGCACCCGGACCCTGCCTGAGAATGACCTGTCCCAGGAGAACCCAAGGCTCCGCCCGATTCGGATTCTCCTTTAGATAGGCTTCGACCTTGGCAATGGCTTCTCCAAAATTCA
Source organism: Candidatus Hydrogenedentales bacterium (assembly GCA_041859365.1). Taxonomy (GTDB): domain Bacteria; phylum Hydrogenedentota; class Hydrogenedentia; order Hydrogenedentales; family JAEUWI01; genus JAEUWI01. The sequence goes on along the minus strand of JBHEKR010000143.1, from coordinate 27,113 downwards.
TCTGGTTGACGAGCGCCGTGACCTCGGATGTCAATTCGGCATAGGTGGCGCTGGGGCTCGACGCAACTTCGCTTTCCGCAGCCGGTTCAGGGGCGTCGTTGCCCGGCCGATTCAAGAATTTACGAAGCTCTTCCACCTGCGCATCATGGCCCGGACGATTGCGGCCGCTCTCCTTGAAGCGGGCAAACATCTCGTCGGCGCGCGGGTGAAATTGCATCATCTCGTAGATACGGACGAGAACCCGCATGGCGCGTGCGTCGCTTCGGTCATAGGAAAGTATCTGCTCGAAGGTTTTCCGGGCCTCTTCCGGCTGGTTCAAGTCCAACTGTGCATCGCCCAGCAGGTGCATGACCTGCGTGTTACCGGGGGTGCGCGACAGAATCGAATTGCAGAGGCTTACAACCTCGCCTTTGTTGCCCTGCATGGACGCAATTTCCGCCAGGATCTGCTGCCCCTGGAGGTAGACGGGCGACTCCCCGGAGATGGTGACGACAATATCGCGCGCGCCCTGAACATTCGGAAGCGGGCCCTTGAGCATCATCCGCGCCTCCACGATTTTCAGGCCCGCGTTCTGCGGCTCCGCCTGGCGCACCTTGGCGAGCAGACCATTTACCTCTTCGCTGGGGATTTCGCTGGAATTCACCACCAGTCCCTCCGCGAGCGCCAGACGCATGCGGTTAAGCGAGGCCGCAAGGGCGGGATCCTGGCCACGCGTTTCTTCCGCCTCCGCCACCCGGCTCCGAGCCGCATCAAGCACGCCGTACTGAAGGGCAAGCGAAAGGCGGAAGAGGAGAGAATCCTCGGCCTCGGAAGTTGGACTCCCCTCGCCTCCAAATTGCTTAACCAGCTCGTCGCCTTCGGCGAAATAGCCTTGTCGCGCGAAAAACGCACCCCAGGTTCTTGCCTCCGCACTGGGGCTCTTTTCGAGGTAGGCCTTTGCCGAGGCGAAAGCTCCCTCTTTGTCCCCCTTGACCAGCAGGATACTCGTGCGGAGGAGCGAGAAACTCGACTGGTCCACACCGGCATCGGCGGCATCCTGCAATACCTTCTCGGCCTCGGGAATTTCACCACGCTCCAGCCGGAAACCGGCGAGGGCGCTGTAGCCGCGGGGATCCCGGGGGGCGATGGCGATGGCCTTCTCGATAAGTTTCAGCGCTGTCAACTGCTCCGCCTCCTGGCGGTGCTGGAGGAGGTCCTCGATGGTAAACATCAATTCATTGACGTCTGTGTCGGTTTCCGCGAGCAGGCGCTTGCTCCGCGCCTGCAACTCGGATATCGAGGGCGCCGCGCCAAAATTGCGGGCCCACAGGCGCCGTGCCTGCTGATCCGTTGGATTGCTGCTGAGAAACTGCTCGAGCGGTGCTCGGGCCTTCGACTTGTTGCCCAACTCGAGTTCGCAGATTGCGAGGAAGTAGTTCGCGCGGTGCAGGTTGGGATTCATCTCGGCGGCGATGGCGAACTTATTACGCGCGTCCAGCAGGTTCCTTCGCTCCAGAAGGATGCGCCCGCTGAGATACTGGTCGACCGATTGCTGGTCCGGATAGGCCTGGGCATACAATTTGCGCGCTTCGTCCGCGCCGTCGGCATCCCCGGCTTCGAGACGCATCTCCGTCAGGAACATGATGAATCCCGGCGTATCAATGCGTTGTACGGGATCCATGCGCTGGATGTACTCCATGGCGACATCGCGCTTACCCGAACGCTCCAGGGCCAGAATATAGTTCAACTGCAGATCCAGATTGTCCGGCGTTGCCGCGAGGGCTTTTTCCGCCAGGGCCAGAGCCTTGGCGTAATCCTCGCGGGCTAGATTCACGCGGATGGACGCAATTACAAAATCGGTTTGTTCCCGCAGGTTCTCGGGCACCGAGGCGAGTTGGGCCTCGGCCTCGCCTATCTTTTCCTGATCCAGAAGGTAGGTCGCGTAGTGTACACGGAGCATGCTGTCATCGGGATGCGTTTGTATCAACGGCGGAAAAACATTGTCGGCCTCGTTCGTTTCGCGCAGCGCCACATGGGCCCGGGCCTTCCGGAGGGGCGTGTCGCGCAGGTCGCGACCACTTTGGATATAGGCCTGCAGCTCTGTAATGGCCTCGTCGAGCCGACCCTGTTCTTGGATAGCGACCACGCGATCATATTCCAGGTCAGCAATGTTGTCCCCGCCATAGAGATTGATGGCGCTTTCGAGCTCATTCCAGAATCGGTATTTGCGGTAGAAATCGAAGAGCTGCGTCTTTCTCGCGGGATTCTCCGGTTCCAACTGAATCAAGCGGGTCATAACGCGACCCGCGTCGGCCAATACGCGGCGACGATCAGTAATCACCCCTAAGCAGACGCCGAAGTATTCGTCGAGGACGGCGATATCTTCGCCGTTCTTGTAAAGGTACTCCTTGTAGGGACGGCGCGAAAGGTCGGCCTTTCCCTCGCTGACAAGCTGGCGCGCTTTGACCAGGCTCTGCGAGGCGCGATACCTGGGCACAAGAATGAGCGCAGCAACCCCCGCGGCGCAAATCAGCCCGAGCACAAGGGTGGATGCTATCAGAATTATCCAGACTTTGCGTGACATGATATCCCCTGATTCCGGTTACTCAATTTCGATCTGCCTTGCCAGTTGCCGAACCCGCCGCGCCTTGCGGGTTCCGTGAGGATAACCGCCCCTGCGCCTTTCGGCCCGTCACACGGGGCAATCGACGTCCAGGCAATACAATCCTGCGCCGCGCCCCCGGGCAGGTATAATTCCGGGAGCCTGGGGCACACACACGCTCTAGTGCTTTCGCTTTTCGAGCGGAAGTAGAACGACTTCCGCGTCAAGCGGTTCAGGAATATCCTCGTCGAGAATATTAATCTCCGGCATCGCCATGGGGCGCACCTTCGCCGACGCGTTCTGGTTGGCGTAGTCGTAGTAAAGTTTTTGGTTCTTCTTCAGATAGCCGCCGCGCAGGCTGCGGATACCGTTGAGCACGACACCGATCGTGTTCGCACGGAGCAACTCCAACTCACGCAAACCGCGGCTGACCATTCCCAGGGAGGAATGGCCGACACCGACCACGAAGAGCACGCCATCGATCGCGGGTGCAATCAACTTGGCATCCGACATGAGCAACAGCGGCGGCGTATCGATGATGATATGGTCAAAATGCTCGTCGGCCCATTCCATGAAGTCCATCATCTCCCGTGACGCGAGGCGACCCGCCAGGGCCTTGGGATTGAGGCCGGGCCCGATGATACCGAGGTTTTCGAATTCGGTCCGGCGAATCAATTCCTCCCGGGCGTCGACGTTTTCCAGCAACTCCGCGAGGCCGAGCCCCGGCACGAGGCCGAATGTAGATTCAATTCCCGGCCGCTGGGAACTCAGGTCAATGAGAAGTACGCGGCGGTTGGCACTTTCCAGGGCCACCGCCAGATTGCTGGCCACGGAGGTCTTGCCTTCGCCCCAGCTCGCGCTTACCACCATCAGGGAGCTGATCTCGGCGGCATTGTCCTCGGGAAACAGGATACGGGCCAGAATCCGTCGGTATTCGTCCGCGACAATGGAATTCGGGTGCTGCGCCATGAGGAGGGCCGTATCCGCATTTTCCAATGTGAGATCTTCGCTGAAATGGGGAATGGACGCGATGATAGGAAGACTCGAAATGCGGCCTATATCCTGAGGCGTGCGCACCTGGCCGTCGGTCAGCTCGCGCAGGACCCCATAGCCCAAACCGATACCAAAGGCCAGGGCAATACCCATGAGGGCCATTAAGAGCTTTTTGGCGATGCCCGCGACGAGCGGCGCGTAGGGTTCCGTGTTTACCTCGACCCGTGGCAGCGCTTTCTCGTCAAGCAGCAAGTTGTTCACCGTATTGCGCCAGTTCTCGATGGCCGCGCTATCGTTGGCTGCCTCCTGCTTCAATTTTTCCAAATTCGCCCGGTCCGCCGAACTCTTTGCTGCCTTCTCGACCTCGGTATTGACAAAGGTGTTTAAGCGTTCCGTATTGGTTTTGAGATTCAACTCGGCATCGGCCACGCCCCGCTTCGCGGCTTCTAATTGCTGCATCAAATCACCGTGAAGGGATTGAAGCGCACTGGAGCGGGCGATCTCCTCCTGCTTGGTGATGCTCTTGCGCAGGGACTCCAGGGTGCGCACCTGGGACTTGAGTTCCGGGTGACTGTCCTTGTGGGTTTCGCGCAGTCCGTCGACCACGCCTTCCTGACGAACCAGATCGCCCTGAATGGTGCTTACCCGCGGATCGGAGCCGACGAGCGACTCCACGCCGTAGTCGAAAATTGGAGCGGAGGGGTTGCTCTTGTTGGAGGCCTGCAGCGCTTCAAGGCGAGCGATCTGATCCTGCGTGTCCGCGACAACTTTTTCGGCCTGTTTGAGCTGGGTCTCTGCGGCGAGCATGCTCGCGCGATACTGCTCGGCTTCTACGGAATCCTGAGGATGAACCATACCGGCGGACGCGCCCAACAGTCCTTCCAGGTCCTCTATGGTCTGGCGCTTTATTGCCAGTTTTTTCTCAAGGTTATCCATCTGGTCGTTGAGGGTGACGATGCGTTGGCTGCCTTCCTGGCCAGCTACGTCGAGAGCCATTTCTCGGTAAACCGTCGTGAGGACCTTCAATACCTCCAAAGCTTCCTCGCGCGTGCGCATGGCGCAGACCACGTTCACGAGTTCGCTTCGCGTCACGGGGCGAGCCGTAATACGGCCCTTGAGAAAGGTCAGTTTATCCTGCACCCGCTGTACACTGGGCAGGTTCTGAATGCTGGAGTATTCCAGGACCTTCATGATGACTTTATCCCCGGTCAGCATGGCGATCTGGGTATTCACGAATTTCTCATACTCGGCAGAACTGCCGGCGGCGCTATTGAGGTCGGCGAAGGTCGCGTTCAAGGAGCGAAACTGAATCTGGGCGATGGCCGTGAATTCGACCGGGGTCAGCACCCAACCCGCCAACGCGAAAGGCACGGCAAGTACACTCGAGATCAGCAGGATGACCGGCATTCGAAGGCTGAAGAACCGCTTGATATCAAAGTAAAGACCGGGCGTTCGGGTGCCCGGTTTTTCACTCGGGGTATCATCAACAACGGTCGAGAAATCTCTGGACATGCATGTACCTCTTGGATCTGGCTATTTCGTTCCGCCGACGCCATCCGCAACGTTGCCGATGGTGCGGATAGCTTCGAGCAACTGTAAATTGGTCTGGAGCTGGCTGGAGTTGTCGGAGTTGTAGAGCAGGTCGATGCGCTCGTCGGCATAAAACGCGTCATAGGCCTGAGTGTAGAGGCCCAAGGCTTGCGAGGTTATATTGATAATTGGCGAAACGACCCCAATGGAGTTATTGATCAACGTCGCAAGATTGACCAGCTTTTTCTGCGGAACGTAGATGATATCGCCGGGCTGGATAAGCATGTCCTGGCCGGTACGCAACATGGTGCGAATATCGATGAGCTGGATTTCGGAGTTGGCTCCATCCACCTCGCGAATCAGCACGATCTGTTTCATTCGCGCAATGCTCTCGTTGATGCCGCCGACGGAGGCCAGGAACTGCAGCATGGTCATGCCGTAGCTCAGGGGCTGAATACCGGGCCGACCAACCGCCCCCAGCACATAGACCAGGTTCATACCCTCGGGGACAACCACGGTATCTCCGGGAAGTACGGGGGTCTGGCTCGGGTGCGCGCCAGGTTGGTCCATGTTGCGTAAATCGTAAACGGTTGGCGTGCGTTCATCTCCGGTGCCCCGGATAATGACCGCCTGGACCAACTGGCCCTGGCCCCCGACGTAGCTGTCACCACCACGCTGGTTTATGCGCAGGCCGCCCGCCGCCACAATGGCATCGAGCAAGGTGATCGGTTTGACGTAGGGGAATTCGGCCGGCCGGGCCACTTCGCCCGTGACCAGATAGGTCTTGCTCATGGCTTCGGTAATCTGAAGGCTGACCTCGGCCTCGAAGTACAACGACTGATAGGCTTCCCGCACTTTGGCCGTGGCCTCATCGCGCGTCAGCCCGCCGAGCTTCAGATCCGATATCCAGGGAAGGGACACATAGCCATCGTGACGCACGGTAACGCTCGTATTCAGTGTCTCGTCGTCAAAGGAACGGAACTCGAGCACGTCTGTTGGCCCGATACGATACTGGGCCATGATCTCCTCTTCCGTGGGCGGCGCGGGAGGCACTTCACCCTTGGCGGGGCCGTCCAGCGCAGCGCCCCCGGGCAGATCGCCCGGCATGATGGCGTCGGTCTGCACCCGGACCGCCTCTTGCACCGCGCCGCCTTCCGGGACGGTAACGGATTCGACAACGATCTCTTCGGCGGGCGCGGCGGCGGTGGCGGCGGGTTGCGCGTCGGACGGCGTCGGCTCGGGGGGCAGCGACGTTTCCGTCACCTCTCCCGCCGGGGCCGGCGATTCACTTGCCAGGCCGACTTCCGGGGCCGCGTCGGGATCATGAGCGCATCCGCCGAGGACAAAAAGGCCAAGGGCGGGTACCAGGAGCATATTGCAGAGGCGATTTCTCATTCCGATTCTTTCCCAGCTCGTTCTAGTCAGCTTTTCCGATACCGTACGCTTCAATACGGCGAAGGAGCGAGCTGTAGCTCGTTCTCAATAGCTTGGCCGCTTTGCGACGGTTCCACAAAGTATAGTTCAACGTTTCCTCAATGAGGGCGCGCTCCGCCGCTTCGGCGGCTTTTCGCGCGGCCTCCTTCAAGGGCATGAAAGTCCGTTCTTCACGCGACTCCAGGAAAATCGGCTTCGCTGCCTCGACCGGCGCGAACATGGGCCGTTGTCCCGTCGCATTCTCCTCCGCCAATAATAGATCCACGGAGCCCGTGGTTACATATTTTTTTATTCGCCCGGAGAGTTCCCGGACGTTGCCCGGGTAATCCAACTGGGTGAGGGCATGGATGAGATCGGGAGTCAGGGGCACATACTCCTTCTTCATCATCTTGCACATATTATAATTAAAATGCTCTGCCAGTAAAGAGATATCTTCTCGGCGCTCCCGAAGGGGTGGTACCTCGATCACGACCTCCCGCAAACGAAAGGAGATGTCCTCGCGAAGTCGGCCCAGCGCCACCGCCTCGTCCAAGTCCAAGTTGGTAGCGGCCACGACGCGCGTATCACTGTGGACCGGCACAGTTCCGCCGATACGTACGATGGGTTCGCCATCGAGCACCTGAAGCAATTTAACTTGCACTTGAGGCGCAGTTTCGCATATTTCGTCAAGAAATAACGTGCCCTCGTGGGCCATCTCAAATCGACCCGGCTTGGAGGTATCCGCGCCCGTGAAGGCGCCCCGTTCATAGCCAAACAGTTCACTTTCGAGGATATCCTCGGGAATGCTGGGGCAGTTGACCTTGATAAAGGCTTTGCCATAACGCGGGGAGAGACGGTGCAACTGGTTGGCGACGATGTCCTTACCCGTTCCGGTTTCGCCCCGAATCAAGACGGAGAGGTCCACCTGGGCGAGACGCCGTACCAGATCGTTTACTTCGAGGATCCGGGGATCCCGCCCGAGTAATTGCTCATGGAGCGGGGATGCCACGGCTTCATTTTGCCAGACTTCTGCTTTGAATTGCGTTGTCACGACCGCGTCCTTTCCTACCCTGCGCCGCGCCAGGGCGCGTGCTCGATACTTGAAGCATGGCAGGTTCATTAGCATCAACTATGCCAAACCGGATTCACCAGCGATGCGTGCCGGATTTCTGCCATTTATGTACCAGATATGGCAGCGCACTGCGGCACCAGCGGAAGTTTTGGGCCCCACCGTCGCCCTCGATTGCGTAAAGTATACCATAAGACGCGACAAATGTATTCAAGTTTGACCATGGTTGAATAGGTATCGTAATACTTTCCGGCTTCACTGATAGATAGGCAATGAGATATGATAAAAAGATGGAGTCGCAACCTGGAATCTGGACGAAAGGTGACCCAGATTGGGGCGAGGAAGCGCATTTGATCCGGAACCGTGGCAATAACGCCCTCGATTTATTGAATTACTCACAATAAACATTCGCCGGTCGATACATAATTGTCATATTTGACGCACTAATTGGTATTTTCTGATTGCGAATCTCGATGGGATCGAAGTTCAGCCCGCTGAGCCAGCTCCTTAAGTTATTCTATTACTATCGCTTACACCGTGAACTACTTAAAATTCGCGAAAAATGCGTACCGGCATGAATATTGCTTAACGAACGAAGACTATTCTGTACCCGTTCAGCCTATATTGGGAGGCCAGCGTGAAGACGGACTTCACTATATTACGTCAACTGCTGCAGTACGAACTGTACAGCGCGCAGCGGCACCGACGCTTCGTGTCCATGGTGATGGTCACGACGGAGGAAGGTATATCCGGGCTGAGGAGCTTCCTGGGCGCCCATATCCGTGACAGTGATGTGATCGCGGATTTCGACAGTTCCATCGCCGTGTTGATGGGGGAAACTGATATCAACAGCGCCATGATTGCAGTGAATCGCTATAAAGGCTTTTTTGAAAGCCAACTGGACTTGCGTTTTTCCGTGGTGACCTATCCCAGCGATGGGGGCAAGGCGGAAAACCTGATCAAGATGGCGTATCGCCGACTGAGCAAGGCCAAACAGGGTGAGACCGGGACCGTCGTTACCTCGGGTTGACGGCTTTGGGCCCGACACACGATAATGTCGCTTTCCCACCGGGGTCATCACCGGGGAGAGGTGTGTATCTGCCCGATGGAATGCCCCAAACCTGATTTTCCATGAGGACTCCACCCTTGGACCCGGCCACCCCACCCGCTTCTCCCACGTCCCCCTCCTCCCCCTCCTCCCCACTCCCCCGTTGGGTACCGCCGTTTTTTTTCGTCGCCTTCCTGCTGGGGCTCCTGCTCGCCCTCGAAGTTGGGGCTCGAATCGTTGTCTCCTTGGGGGATGATCCCGTTCTGAAACGGGTGATCGAGGACTATGGGCGCCTCGCTTCGGATGGCCCCGACTGGATCCGATTTGTTCCCGATCCCGATCTCAGCTACCGTCTGCGGCCCGAATTTACGCTGACCGCTCCCCGGGGCGGCGTGACGCACCACAATCGCCAGGGCTTTCGGGACTCGGAGGATTTCCCCCCGAAGTCGGACCGGGTGCTTCGCATCGCCTGCTTCGGCGCGTCCACCACCTATGGCGTCAGCGTGGAAGACAACAATGAGACTTATCCCGCCCAGTTGGAGGCGCAACTGAATGGTCCATTGAAGCCGGCGGGCTGGGAGCGGGTCGAAGTATTCAACCTCGGGGTCGGGGGCTACACCTCCAGGGAAATCCTCGGCACACTGAAACGTACGCTGCCGGAACTCGATCCCGATGTGGTGCTCATACAAAATGCCATCAATGATGTGATCCCCCGCTTTTATCCGGACTATCAGAAGGACTACAGTCATTTCCGTACCGACTTTGCCCCACTGGAAATGAACCTCTGGCGCAAGATCGCCTACCGCTCTCAGGCCTGGCTGGCCTTCGCCTATGGACTCGACTGGATCAGACCCCTGTCCCTGCAAAGCCAGACCCAGAAGCCCATGCCGCCGGTGGATGAGGCCCTCGCGAACTTGGCCCTAAACGCCCCGACCGGCTACGAGGCGAACCTGAGCGAGATGGTAGCCACGGCCCAGGCGGCGGGTTGCCAGGTATGGCTGCTGACCCAGGCCTACTTGGACGTGCCGGCCTTTGCCGGGCCGAATGAGGAGTCGCGACGCCTGGAAGGGGGGTATCGCCGGGGCCTCGCCGAGCACACGCAGATCGTGATCGCGCTCGCGCAAAAGACCGGCACGGGGCTGATTGAATTGCACAAGACTACCCCACGGGATCAGTTCTACTTTGCCGATCCCATCCACATGAATGCGGCGGGCAATGAAGTGAAGGGCAAGTTGGTGGCGGAGGCCATTGCGTCGAAACTGCCGCCGGGACCGTCCTGAACGCACAGGCCCTCCGATGGCGCGACACGTCCCTGCCATCCTCCAATCAACGTGACACGTCGAAGCTCGCCAGAAGTTCGGGACCGTCCCGCGGTTTGAAGCGGGGGACAGTCCCGCACGCACAGTTAACCTGCCTCGGTCGGGAATGTGGTGGCGGGTATCGTCGGTGTCGCAATTCGACAGACCCTGCGTGCAGGACAGTCCCCTACAGGCCCCACTGCTTGCGAAGTTTCGTGAGGGAGATCTGGGTCTGCTCGGCCTGCTCCATGGATTTTACGAAGGGCGCGGCCGTGAGGGCGATGGCGGAAAGCAGCTCAAGATCCATGGAATCGTAGAGGGTGCCGGGCATGCTCTGCAGCACGATGATACCGACCCGCCTCTCCGGAGTAACCAGCGGGGCCGCCGCCTGGGCTTGGACCACCCCGTCTTTCTCCCGTGGCCAGAGCAGTCCGCTCCGCCGGAAGAAGGCCGCCTCCACGATCTTCCTGGGCGCGTCGTCCGGCGCGTCCATGGTCTCGCCCTGGGCGTTGAAAAAGGTCAGGGTACTCCGCTCTTCAATGTAGCGGGCGATCCAGCAGATTTCCGGCTTGAAAGCGTCCATGAGGGCCTCATGGAGGATCATGGCGAGCTCCTGAATGGTTTGGGTCTCACTCAGGAGCCGCGCAAGGCGAAATAGTCGGCTTAAACCCTCCACGCCGCGCGGGCCGAGGGCCATCACCTCGGGAATACGGTTTTCATCAACAAAGATGTTGCGATCCACCGCCAGGGAGCGACGGGCGGACTCAGGAACGCGGGCGGTCTCCACGGGGACCTCGTCGCTCGACTCCTCCACCACAAAGTGGGCGGTCCCTACGATGATGTGATTGCCGGGGTGAAGCTCCGCCGTCTTCACGGGCTGGCCGTCCACCAGCGTCAGGTTGCTGCTGCCCAGATCGCGCAGAAAGATACCGCCGTTCTGGGCATAGACCTCGCAGTGGCGGCGGGATACGGTGGGGTCGCCGACGGTCACGTCGCACTGGGCGCTGCGCCCAATGAACAACGATGCGGCGCTGATGGGCCAGCGCTCGCCGTCCGTATCCCCCTTCGTCCGCCGCAGTATGAACATGGCCACTACCTTGTTTCCGTCCACCTGTTTGGAATACGGTCCGGCGTTGCGTTCCCAGCGCCTCGTCCGCCCGTCATTGTACCATGTTATGCGGCGCTGCCCGTCGCGATCAACAGCTTGCCCCCGCGATAGGACTTGAAGCCCAGAAAAATCGTTATTTCCCCGTCGGGCGCCACAATGTACACGGGGCGGACGTCGATCAGGCCATCCCGCTCGGTGATGGCCATGCGGCTCCAGTTGACCGAGGCCCCGACCAGCTCCCCCGTTTCCTTGAAGGCCTGGAGTGCCACGCGGAGCTTGGTCTTCCCGTTGCCCTCTTCGTCCTGGAAGTCATCGGCGATAACCGTCATAAACTGGTCCACGTCGTTGTTCTTGAAGGCTTCGTTCATGGTCACGAGTACTGCTTCAATCTGCTGCGCATCGCTCATACCCTCCACGGCGAGGCCCGCACCGGCTTCGGGCGCCCAGAAACCGAGGAAGTTGCGCATGACGTAGAACGTGCCTGCGACGAACAGCACGGCGGCAATCGTGCCCAGGACCTTGAGCACTTTCCGGATAGGAAAGGGCACGTGGGTAGCGTGGACGAGCAGCTCCGGCGGCAGCTCGACAGGTTTGCCTTCGGCGATCTGGCGCTCGGCCCCCTGCAACACGTCCATCACCTTGCGCAACGCGGTCCAAACGGCCTGCCAATGCTTCTGCACGGTGCCGCACGATGCGGCCGATGATTCCGACAGGGAGGCCAGACTGCTGCCCAGGGCGAGGGTCCGGTTGATTTCCGCACTCAGTCCGAAGCCGCCCTTGCGCCAGTAGGACAAAACGGGATAATCGCAGGACAGCTTGCTCCGGAGCGCCATGTACTCCAGCTCCAGGCTCTCCCGATCCGCGTCGGGCACGTGGTACGCGTCGAGGAGTTCATGGACCCGCTGCCAGTCTTCAGACAGGGCGGTACACTGCGCCTTGTACGACGCGATCACATCGGGTGCTATACCTTGCTGCTGTTTTGCCAAACCGCCTCTCCCTTGGGTGCTACCGTCGCATACGATAGAGGGAAATGGAGAATATTGCAAGGGGCTTGCCCTTCCTCAGAGCGCCTTGGTAGGGTTGGTGGATGACTCTACTCAGGCCCGTGACGGTTCGGCGATATTAAGGAACACTCCATGCACCGCTGGCGAAGCGCTCTATGTCTTTTTTCTCTCCTCGCGACCGCGACGTCCGCACCCGCGTGGACGATGCACACCTACACGACCGATGTGTGTGTCTACGGCGGCACGGCCTCGGGTATGATGGCCGCCATTGCCGCATCGAAGGCGGGCAAGTCGGTGATCGTGGTGGAACCCTCGCGATGGCTCGGCGGCATGGTGGGCGGCGGCCTACGCGTTGCGATCGACTGCAAATACCCGCGCGACATCGGCGGGCTGACGAAGATGATGCTGGATAAAGACACGGCCCTCGGCGGCGAATCGCCCCACGAGGGGCAGTGGGCCTTCCGCGAGATCTTTCTGGCGCTGGCAAAGGAACACAAGATCTTCGTGCTCTATGAAGACCGCCTGAATTCTGTGAAGAAAGAGGGCAACCGTATCGTGTACATCACAACGGACAACGCCCCTCCGGAACGCGATGGTTGTCCTTCCCCAGAAGGAATGCCGGGGGTTGCACTGATTGAGGCGAAGGTTTACATCGACGCGAGTTACGAGGGCGACCTCATGGCGGCGGTGGGCGTGACCCATACGATGGGGCGCGAATCCCGCGCGCAGTATGGCGAATCGCTCGCTGGCGTGCGCAACCTCCGTGTCTTCGACATCGACCCCTACGTAGTCCCGGGGGATCCGTCCAGTGGACTGCTCCCCATGATCGACCCCGACCCTGTGGGAGAAGAGGGTTCCGCCTCGCGCCACACCATGGCATACAACTTCCGACTGCAGTTCGAACCCGCTGGTGTGGGGACGCCCCTTGGCGTGCCGACGTTGTCCAGACCCACCCGCTATGAACTCGTCCGACGGGCGCTGGCCGCCAACCCGGACTACATCGGCTGGCCCAACGGTAACTACAACCGCCAGACCGTGATCTCTACGGGCATTCCCGGACGGCAGTCGGATTACCCCAATGCCACGTGGCCCGAGCGCGCGGAAATCTGGCGGGAGTGGATCGACCACGCAAAGATCATGCACCAACTCACCGGCGCTACGGAGACGCTCAAGCAGGGCGAGTACCCCGACAGCGGAGATTTCCCGCCGCAGCTTTATATCCGCCTTGGGCGGCGGATGGTGGGTGACTATGTAATGACACAACACGACCTCGCCCATGAAACGACCATCGAAGATTCCATCGGTCTGGGCTTCTACTTCGTGGATATTTACCCCTGCCGTCTCGTGGCGGTGGATGGCAAGGTGGCGGCGGAAGGCGAGACCAACGAACTCGTTTCGCCGGGCCCTTACCCCATCGCCTACCGATCCCTGACGCCAAAGCGCGAGGAATGCGAGAACCTCCTCGTATCCGTTTGCGTATCCGCCTCCCACGTCGCACTGGCTTCCATGCGCATGGAGCCGACCTACATGATCATGGGCGAATCCGCAGGCATCGCCGCCGCCCTGGCCGTGGACGAGGGCGTAATCGTGCAGGACATTGATTCGGTGGAACTGCAGGAGGCGCTGGCGGCCGCAGGGCAGAAAGTGCGCTGGGACGGCCAGTCCTATGCGGACTTCAGGCGCGGCTGGGAGAAGTGGAAGAAGCAGCAGGATGAGCATCTGGGTCGGTGAGTCGGGCGCGCCTGAGCCTTGGCGCGTACGACCACATTGATGTACAATCAAGAAGCGAATTTACCTTGATGGATCCGGTATTTTCATGAAAACGATAACACTGAATGTCGACGAACACCTCATAGAAGCGGCTGAAGAGCGGGCGCGAAAGGCCCACACCACGCTTGAGATCCACTTCAATGCATGGCTCGCGGACTATGCGGGGCAGGAAGCCCGAGCCAGACGCTATGACGAAGTGATGAACTCGGTTCGCGGCAAAGTTAGCGTCGGACGTAAGTTGACGCGGGATGAAATGAATGAGCGCTGAGCGTGTACCCGGCTCCGAAAAGCGCGAGGCGTTAAAGGCGCTATCGACCAGCGATCTGATAGCCGAGGCCGAGCGCAATTTGGCAAGCGAGGATCTCTGGGACTACGTCGTCGCCCTGCACTTTCGTCCGGAGGAGGCCGTATATCAGGCCGCGCGCGCGTGGTGTCTTTCAAGTGATGCAGCACTCCGTTCTCTGGGCGCAGATGTTCTTGCCCAGCTCGGCGTCTGGGAGCGTCCATTTCGCGAACAATCCCTCCCCATTCTCTGGCCCTTGCTGGATGACCCTTCGGTTGATGTGCTGTGTTCGACCCTGCATGCCTTGGGGCACCTGAATATCGCTGGCGACGAATCAAGGCTCTTGCCCTTACTCGGGCACGAGTCAGCGGATGTGCGAAATGCCGTCGTATGCGCCGCCCTCACGATTGAATCCGACCTCGCAGTCAGCATGCTGATCCGCCTCAGCGAAGACTCCGACACCAAAGTAAGAGACTGGGCGACCTTCGGGCTCGGATCCCAAATCGAAATGGATAGCGAAGAGATCCGTGACGCTCTCTTTCGCCGCGTGGCCGATCCCGACGATGAAACACGCGGGGAAGCCTTCGTTGGACTCGCGCTGCGCGGTGATAGCCGGGTGCTCGAACCACTTTTGGAGGTATTGTGCTCAAACTCAGTTGGCAACCTGGACGTGGAAGCGGCGCGGGAGATTGGTGATCCAAGACTGCTTAACGCGTTACGCGACCTCTTGAATTGGTGGGAAAGTGACCAGGAACTTGTGCGCGAAGCCATCTCCGCGTGCTGCCCCAAAGGGACAGACTCGGAACATGAAGCGGGGAAAGACGCATGACCCGGCGTGTCTTTCCCGAATAACACTGAATCAAGAGAAGTGCCTGAGAACTTTCGATGCTGACCCCGGGTGCCACCTCTATCGAGCAACGCTCGATTTAAGGTCGGAGATCCGCCATAGGAGGATTGCACCCGGCATCGCGATCGAGAATCTCCATCCCCTGCCGTCGCACGTCTAGCATTCCCGTCAGTCCCTTGATCGCTCTCCAACGATTCGCCACAATAACGGACTCATGCAAAAACGCTGGCGGGGCCAGCTTACCGGGAGATCCGTTGTGTTCATGAAATCCGTTTTGCTTAGCGCCGCTGCGGGACTGGCGCTGAGCGCCGCCGCGCTGGAATCCGCCGATATTCAGTTCAAGACCGCCGAGGGCTTTCAACTGGAGACTGTGCTCCGCGAGCCGGAGGTGCGCCAGCCCCTGTGCATGAATTTCGACGAGCGGGGCCGACTCTGGATCACGCAATATCTTCAGTTTCCCTTTCCCGAGGGGCTGAAGGTCATCGGCCATGACGAATACTGGCGCATCCAATATGAGAACTTCCCGCCCGTTGCGCCGCCGAACCACGTGAAGGGCAAAGACAAGATCACGATCCACGAGGACACCAACGGCGACGGCAGCTTCGACACGGTAAAGGAATTTGTAACGGGCCTAAGCGTCACCACTTCGGCGCTGCCGGGGCGCGGGGGCGTTTGGGTGCTGAATCCGCCCTATCTCCTCTTCTACGCGGATGCGAACCGCGACGACGTGCCCGATGGCGACCCCGAGGTACACCTGGCGGGCTTCGGCCTGGAAGATCTCCATGCAGTGGCCAATGGCCTCACCTGGGGGCCGGACGGCTGGCTCTACGGCTATCAGGGCTCAACCACGACGGCGACCATTACGCAGCCGGGCATGGACAAGGCGCCCCTACATTTCAAGGGACAGAATCTCTGGCGCTACAACCCGGCGGACAAACGCTTCGAGCTTTTCGCGGAAGGCGGCCACAACAACTTCGGCATTGCGCTGGACGCCCAAGGCCGCATGTACACCGGCGGCAACGGCGGTGTCATCGGCTTCCATCAGGTGCAGGGCGGCTATTATTGGAAGGCGTGGGCGAAGCACGGCGAGTTGACCAACCCTTATGCCTACGGATGGTTTGAGAACATGGAGGATCACAGCGCCAAGGCGAAGCTTTCCCAGGGCATGATCTCTTACCTCGCGCCAAATTTCCCGCCGCAGTATCAAAACGCCCTCTTCACCGCACGGGCGCTGGTACATCACGTGAGCGGGGCGGAATTGAAGCCCATGGGCTCCACGTTCTCCGCCCACGAGACCATCAAGCTCTTCGAGACGGACGACGCCCACTTCCAGCCCGTGGATCTCGCTCAGGGGCCCGACGGTGCGATTTACGTGGCCGATTGGCACGACTCGAACATCACGTGGAGCGTGTCGGCGGAGACGGATCGCATCATGCGCGAGACGGGCCGCATCTACCGCGTGACCTATGGCGCGAACACGCCCTACGCGCCCTTCGATCTCGGCGCGGCGCCGACGGCGGAACTGGTGCAGCATCTGGACCATCCGAACAAGTGGTATCGCGAGACGGCCCTGCGCGTGCTCTATGATCGCAAAGATGTCAGCGCTGTGCCCGCCATCGAAGCGGAGTTTTGGGAGCCGAACGTGGTGGAGGAGCGTTCGTTGCGTCTGCTCTGGGCCATTAACGCCTGCGGCGGATTCACACCGGAATTCGCGGTGCGCGCGCTGGACCATCCGAATCCGCTGGTGCGCGAATGGACCGTGCGCCTGCTGGGCAATGATGGCACGGCCAGTGAACTGAGTGGGTACCCAAGTGACCACGAGGCGCACGATTTAATCCGGCTCAAACTTGTGGCCATGGCCCTCACCGAGACAAACCCCCAACTGCGCAGTCAGCTCGCGAGTACCGCAAAGCGATTACTGACCGGCGATGGACTTTCCGTCGTGCTGGCAATGTTACGCTCGGGAAAGGACACACAGGATCTCCATATCCCTCTGTTACTTTGGTGGGCGCTTGAGGCGCGGATAAGAGAAGATCTGAGAGCGGTCCTACGCATAGTGGAGCTCGCGGCTGACTCCAACAGCGCGATTTTTGACAATATCATCGTGCCCCGCCTGGGCCAGCGCTTCACACAGAATCGCAATGACGAGGAGTTTAACGCGTGCGCCGAGGTGCTGGCGCGACTGAAAACACCCGCGCAGCAACAGCAGTTGCTGACTGGCATGGCCACCGGACTGGGCCAGGGCACCAATGCCGTCGTGCCCGAAGCGCTGAATACGAAACTCGCCGATATGCTCGACGAGGATCCGGGCAACACCCAGTTGCTCATCATCGCGGCGCGCCTGGGTAACAAGCAGGTCTTCGATATCGCCACGGCCACCATTGCGGACGCTTCCGCAGACGCGGGCCAGCGGAAGGCCCTGATCAAATTGCTCGGTGAAGAGGCTTATGCCCCTGCGAAGGAGACCCTTCTCGCTCTCTTCAATGAGGGCGGCGCGTTTCGCGAAGACGCTCTCGCGGCCTTGCAGCAATTCGGCGACCCGGAGATCGGCGCGGCGCTTCTGGCCGCACTGCCCACCGCCGGAGAGCTCAAGGCAAAAATCGCCAGTGCGCTGGTGGCGCGGAAGGCCTGGGCTACGATCCTGCTGGAAGCTGTGGACACGGGCAAGATACCCCCGGCGGACGTGGCGCGAGACCTGCTCGCGAATCTGGCCGCGCTGAATGATCCCGCTATCGACGCACTCGTTCACAAGCATTGGGGCGCGATCCGCACGAGCCCGGCGGAGAAGATGGCGCAGGTCAACGCCGCCTGGGCCACCTGGAAAAACGGCCCCGGCAACGCGCGCAACGGCATCAAAGTTTTTGAGAATATCTGCGGCAAGTGCCACGTGCACCTCGGCATCGGGCGCAAGGTCGGCCCCGACCTTACCGGCTTGAACCGTCAGGATCTCTGGTCCTTCATCACCAACGTGATCGATCCGAGCATGTCCGTGCTGCCCGAGTTCACGGGCACTACCTTCACCATCCTCGGCGAAGACGACGGCCTCGGCGCGGAGGAGCGAATCGTCAATGGCTTCCTCCTGCGCGAGACGGACGCGGAAATCTCGCTCGTGGACTCGGCGGGCAATGAAATGACCGTGCCCCGGGACAAGGTGAAGTCGAAGGAGCCCATGAAGCTGTCGGTCATGCCCGAGGGGCTGCTGAACGGGATGTCGGATCAGGACATTCGGGATTTGTTTAACTTTATCCAGGCGGATACGCCGCCCGAGGGGTGAGGGGAATTTAGAATAGCGAATTTAGAATGTCGAATTGGGTGGGAATGGGTCTAATAGGTCGTATGGGTCCAATGGGTCTTATGAAAGAGCACGCAGGCGTTGTTTCATATCGACCCATAAGACCCATACGACCTGTAAGACCCATTCTTCAGATTTCCAAGGTCTTCTTAGACAAAACGAAGGGGCTTGCGCGTCTATCTGGTAAAAAGTATTAGCAACGAACGAGGAACACACCATCGGCGGTACGAAAGGCTAATGGTGAAAGGAGCGACGAGGGTAATAGCGTGCAGGCTTGCGTGCGGTAGGGTCGTGGATTGCAAAAGGTGTTTGAAAAACGCGGGACGGTCCCGAACGCGAAGTGGGCCACTTCGCGACGTCGTCAACCTGTTGCGCTGCAGCCCTTATTCGTTTTCATGGGGCCTTTGCGTTCAGGACGGTCCCGGCGGGGCTACTGCTTCAACAGCCACGCCTCCGCAAGCCGCGACTGCTGGCGCCAGTTGAGGAGGGCTTCGTCGGTGGGGCGGTCCCAGGTGAGCTCGATGCGGCGATCTTCCAGGGCCTTGGCGGGCACATCAAACTCGACGACTTCGCCGTGGACGATTTTCTGCTTGTCGCCTTTCACGCGCTCGCCGTCGATCTTGAGGAGCATCTGGCCGTAGCCGGTGAGACGTACTTTGTAAGTGGCGTTGGGGTCAACACCGGCATAGATCACGGCTTCGGGGAAGTCCATGGTGACCTGCCAGGCGAGGCGGAGGCGGCTGAGCCCATCGTCGAGCCACCACCAGGTGGGGTAGGGCGCGTTTTGGCCGATGGGGTCGGTGGCGATGGATTGCTCGCGCTGGACGTGGGGCATTTTGGCGACGTTGCCGATGTCGTCGTAGTAGCTGCCGGGGCCGGGGGTCTCCCAGGTTGCGAGGGTGTGAAGCCGCGCGACCTTTTCTTCTTCGGAGGCCATCTCGGCGACTTTTTTGAACTCGTCTTCGAGCCACCAGCGGTTGTTCAGCGGATAGTTCACGAAGTCGAGCGAGGCCCCGCGCTCGGCACCGGCCGCACCGTATTTTTCGACGCTGGTCTGAAGTTGAATGGACTTGAAGAGGTCGTCACAAAGGTCCTCAACGCGCTTCAGCAGCTCGGGGGCGGCATTGACCTCATCGACTACGCTGAGGATCTTCAAGGCTTCGGCCATGGCGGCTTCCGCGCCGATTTGGGGCGCTTTCAGCAGCGCCTGATTCGCTTCGATCTCCAGGGCGCTCTCGCGGAGGAGGCGCTTGCGCGTGTAGGCGTCGTAGTAGGCGCGCATGAGGTTCATCTGCCAGCGCCAGTTGCCCGCAAGCTGTGACGCTTCCTTTTCCAGTTGCTGCCAGAGCAGGAGCGTGCCATCGACCGCGCCGTTCTCCGCCAGACTGCCCTGCCAGTTTTTCTCCAGCGCAAAAATGCCGTCTGTTGCTTTCGCGGCGACTTTCGGATCGAAGAAGACCCGGCTGTAGTCCTCCAGAATCGTGCGCGGATCCGTCGTGGGGTCCCAGGCGAGGTAGCTGAAGATCGCTTTGTTCACATCGTCGTGCACGCCATCGGAATAGCTGATAAAGCCGTCGCTGTGGGGCGCGTACCAGTTGTGGATCTGGGTGAACTGTGCGGGGCACGGGTTGATCGCCTCGCGGCCCAACGTAAGCGCGAAGGCGTTGTCCCACCACGGCACGACGAACTGGCAGAGTTTGTTGTGGGTGAGATCGGGATAAAGCCGGAACTTGTATTGCGGCGGAAGGTTCATCCGCTGTTGGTCGGTAGGCGGACTGGAGGGGCCGTCCACCAGACCTCCGAGCCAGCCGGGCTGATGCTCCTTGATGTATGCGTAGGCCGTGTTCACCTTTTCACCGTGAAAGCCCTGGAGTGAGAGCCACACGCGGGCGTGGGGGTGGCGCGGGATCAGTTCTTTGGCCACATCGGCCAGGAAAGGCATGACCAGCTCCGGCGGATTGTCGCCGGGGTCACCGCCGGGAAAGAAGACACCGTCGATGCGCGGACTGTCCTCGTAGAGCTTTCGGTGCATGGCCAGCAACTCGTCGCGCTGTTTTTGATCGCTCAGGTCGAACTCGGCGGGCGTCCAAACCCAGTAGTCCACATCGTACTTGTCGCAGATGCGGCTCAACTCGCGGTTCATCTCCTCGCGGGAGTATTTCATCATGGGATTCGTGGTGTCGTCCTGAAAGGGGATGTTCTCGAAACTGTTCATGCCGAAGAAGGTCAGCTCGCGGATGTGCTGATCGAACTGATCCAGCGTCCACGCATCCCACGAGTTCGCCCGGGCGCGGTAGCCGAGCTGGTGTCCGCGAATGGGATAGGCGGGCGCAGTGGCGAGCTCGAAATTGTCGGGCAGCGTTGCCGCGCCTTTCTCCCAGTTCATCTTGCGGAGGATGGCGCCGACGCCGAAGAGGACGCCGCGTCCGTCGTTGCCCAGCACCCAGAGCACCGGCTTACCCTCGGCTTCGGTCGCGTGGAGCCAGAATCCTTCCGGCTTGCGCACGGGATGATCGGCAGCCACTTCGGGAACGGGCAAGCCCGCGAGAGCGCCCTCGGCATAGGTCGCCAGAACGATCGCGGTGCCTTTCTCGGGCCAGGTTTCACCGATGGCGAGCTTCTGGCCCGCGCGCGATGCGATTTCCTCGGCGAGTACGGTGGCGGCGGTGCCCACGACGGCGGGGGCATCCGCCTGGGGCACGACAATGGTGGCTCCGCCCAGGTCAATAGCGGCGGTGCGGAGCGCGAGGAGGACGAGTACGACGCAGGCTGCGGATCGGATTGGCGGCATGGGCAAGTTTCCTTCGTGGCGAATTGGACAAAGTGGGTGCGGCCCGTGCCTGTCGGGGCACCGGGGGATAGACTGGCCGAAGGGGATACCCGTTTGCAATTTTGTTGGCACCAGATGGTGGGTACGCGGGTCCATTGCGTTGACAATTCCGATGAAGTCGATGTGGCGCGCCTGCGGCGTGCTTGTATTAGCTTCGGGCAGGATTTATAATGTTTGGACTATATGAAGCGAGTCGCTGGCAGTGATAATCCCCCTCTATCCCCTTGGTTAGAACCCTGCCGAACAAGCGCCGCCGCAAACACACACCTCCCGGACGGGATTGCCTCGATCGGGACGGAAGTCTGTGACTCACAGATCAACAGGAGATGAGCCATGTTTGGACTTGGCATGACAGAACTGGTTATTGTGTTGGTTATTGTGCTGCTGGTCTTTGGCGGCTCCAAGATCTCCGGCGTGGGTCGCTCGCTGGGCGAAGCCATCAGCGAGTTCAAGGAAGCGGTGAAGCCCGAAGAAAAGGTCGAGAAAAAAGAGACCACTTCGGACAGTGACAAGACCGAGTAATCCTCCCCTGTAGTCCGGGCGGGGGATATGGTGCAGCGCGCGTGTCGGGTTGCACGCCCCCGGCCCCTGTGCTACAATCGCTGCAACCTACTCGGGAGAATCTGCATGAATCGCTGTAAGTTCCTGTGCTTCAGCATTTTACTTGTCGCCACGCTTTCCCCGCTGGGGTGCGTTCGCGCGCCCCGCGACACCACGGGATTCGCGTTGAACCATAATGCCGTCGTGCCCGCCTCCTTTGACACGACCTGGCAGACGGTGAAGGATGTCCTGCGCGAACAGGAACTGGACATCTATACGCGGGACAAGCGGGGCCGCTTTGTGGCCTATACGCCGGAAAAGCGCCGGCTACTCCAGCCCAACCGCTACCAGTACACCTTCCAGCTTGAGGAAGTCTCTGCGAATGAGACCCGGATCGCCCTCGACACCCGCAAGCAGGCCTATGGCGTGACGCTGCTGACCTACCCCGGATGGCACGACCGCAAGACCGAGGATTCCCCCGAATCCCAGGCGCTGCTGGATGCCATCGTGGCCCGTGCAAGTGGCGCCACCCCGGAAGTTGTTGAAGCGGCCCCTGCGCAGTAATCGCTGCGGCCCCCCTCGACAGACTTCTCTCTTTGCACCCTAATCTCATTTTGAGACGCGCGCGTGAATATTTCCATTAAAGCGAGAATATCCGTATTTTTGCCTAGATTTACGGACTCGTGATATACTCCTCTCAGATGAAAACGCTGGAGATTCTCGTCTATGCTTTCACTAATTGAGGTCACTTGCCCCCACTGCGCCGCCCACGGCCAGATCATGCTCCCGCCCCTCGGCGCGATCATCATTGGGCCCTGCCCTGAATGTCACGGCATGGTGGCCGTCTTTTGTGGCAAAGTTCTGGCCCTCGACAAGGAAATCATGACCGAAGGCGCGACGCACGAGAAGCGCGAGCACCTGAACGCGGTGCTGGGCACCTTTCTTCAGGATCGCATCAACCGCCTGTTCTCCGACGACGAAGTGGATGAGATTGTCACGTTCGAGGATGAGGACGATGAGGCGTCGTCGCAGCGCCCGGATCGGCCCGCCCAGACGGAACTCGGCAAGATCGACCTGTACGGAAACCAGCAGCAGGCCCCCATCACCAGCGAGGAGCTTGAGTCGTTCAAGAATGTGGACCTGCGGTTGTTGGACAATCCAGACTACTTCAAGGCGATTTTTGACGAGTCGTAGGATTCGCGGTTGCGATTGCGGCCCATAGATTCCTATTTATGACCGGATTGGAACACATATTTCCATTCCTGGCGAATTATAGTCGCAATTTACTTGAACGGAGCCTGCAGCGTTTGCTATAGTAGTTCCTGTCACCAATTGACGCGGGGTGGAGCAGCCTGGTAGCTCGTTGGGCTCATAACCCAAAGGTCGTCGGTTCAAATCCGGCCCCCGCTACCAATAATGAAATCAGGGACTTGCGAAGATTCGCAAGTCCCTTTTTCTATGCCCGAAATGGCCATTTGTACCCAAAAGTGTACCCAGTCGGGCGGAATGAAATGGGAAACGGGCCGCAGTCCTCTGCGGCCCGTTTCCATTCTTCGGTGTGACGAACTATTCCTTGTGATAGCCCGCGTCGTCGCCCCAGCCGGTCTTGGTGGGTTCGATGTAGATCTCTTCGGGGATCTGCATGCGGGGATCGATCGGGGCTTCGAGGTGCAGGAGCAGGGGGTTGGTGAGGCGGGCCTGCCATTGGCCCATGGCGTCAAATCGGTTTTTCTCGGTCTTTCCCAATTCGAAGGGGAGGTAGGCCCATTCTTCGAGGAATACGCTGCCCTCGGGGATGTTCACAAGCTGCTGGGGGTTCCGGCCGCCGTAGGGGTAGGCGAGGGCGCGGGTCCAGTAGATCCAGGGCCCGGTGGTGACGTACATGAAGGGATTGAGGGTGCGGAGTTCGCCGTTGAGCCCGCCGTTCATGTAGTTCACCTGGATGCCGCCGTAGCCGCAACCCTTTTCGCGGTCAAAGAAGGCGATCCAGGGCGTGGTGTCGGCCATGGTCCATTCGCTGAGGTCGGGCGCGGCGGTGATGTTGCGGGTTTCGATTTTGTTGTGTTCTTCATCGAACCAGGCGGCCTCGCTGAAGGCTTCGCGGGCGAAGACGACTTCGGAATTGCGCAGGGCCTGCACGGCGACTTCGTGGCGGATATGCATGGAGGAACGCATGCGGAAGTAGGGCACGCCGGCGTAGAACTCATATTCCATGGAGGTGGTCACTTCGGGCATGAGGGGCATCTGTCCCCAGAGGCGGGTGCGGTACACGACGGGACCGCGCTGTTCTTCGAACTCGTAGTCATATTTGCCGGGTTCCCAGTCGGAGATGTGCACCCAGGCCCGGGGCGGGGAGTAGACGTCCGGGTTCCATTGAATGGCGCCGTTGGTCTCTTTTTTGTGCTCAAATTTCAATTCGGGTTTGGCCTTGAGTACGACCTCGTCGAGCATGCCATTGAGCGGGTGCATCTTGAAGGCATAGGTGCTGTTGGCCACGGTGACGCCCGGACCTTCGCCGGAGACCTGAAGGTCTGACGCGTACTGGGGGGCGGGGGCGTCCGGGTTTCCGTGAAAAATGAGGTAGACGGCGCTTCCGCGCGCGGCGACATCGGCGGAGAACATGACGGTCACGGCGTCGGTCGGCAGGAAGGTGGCCGGCTTTTGCTTGCCGTGTTCGTCGTACATAGGGGCTTCTTCGGCGATGGACTTGTCAAAGTCGATGATCTGGCTGGGCACTTCGTGGTGGAGTCCCGATTTTGGATCGAAGTGGACGACGCGAATCTCGCGGTTGGGGTCGTTCAGGGTGTCCGGGTAGACGAGCATGGTCACCTGGACGGGCTCGCCGACGCGGGGGTGACCAGCGGTTTCACTGAGTACGACGCTCTGATAGTGTTTCCAGGCGGGGTTCCAGTAACCCCCTTTCGGCGGGGCGGTGGCGCTGACTTCGCCGGAATGGGCTTCGCCCTTTTTCCCGCCGAGGTGAACGGTGGCTCGGAGGGTTATGGACTCACCTGCACGCCAATCCGCACGAACGTAGAGCGTGGGTTTCGTGTAGAAGTGATCGGGCCGAATGCTCTTGAGCGCCTCGGCGATGGTGAGGCGTCGCTCGTTGCGCGGCTGGTCGGGCGGCAGGGGATGATCTTTATCGGCCAGTAGGTAGTTGCGCTCCACGGCGCCATTGACGAGGAGTTCCCCGACAAAAAGCTCCTCGTGGTTGGCGATGTCGAGGTCCACAGTCACATGGTAGTAGGGGACGGCGACCGTGGGCATGTGGAACTGGAGTGGGCCAATCGGCAGGGCCTTTGCCGCCGCTTCCTCGGCCGTGGCGGTCGCGGCGCTCGACAGGAGCCCCACGATGAAGACGGCAAATCCGGCGAAACTTCGTTTAGTCATTGGGCGATCCCTTTCTGGCTGAGGTGATAGTTTTCCTGTCGGGTTATGATCGCGATTGGCGGTGGCGATGTCAACGCGGGGGCGCGGCTGGGAGTGCAAGGACTGTATGGTGAACCGCGAATGAACGCGAATTCGAGCTTTCTGCTTGGTCGGCAAAAATATTTTCACCACGAAGGCACTAAGGGCACGAAGGGAAAAGAGAGCGCGGCGTTGCGCGATTTCGGCGGTCGTTCAGTCACTCCTGGCATGCCGTTATCCCGATGTGTTGTATGCAAAGGCGCAAAGGCGAGTGAGCCGCCAGCTCAATACGTTTGGTTCATCCGGTTTCAGCGCACGTCGCATTCTTAAACAGCAACATCCACGGGGGTATTATGGAGGAGACGTTGGTTGTCCGAAAACTCCAGCTCCGGAGGAGCGGCAGTTTGTAGCCTGGGGCTTTAGCCCCAGGATCACGGTGCGACCAAGCATCGAATCCGCAAAGCGGATGGCAGAGCCGGGTCACTTTACTCTGCCATCCGCTTCGCGGATTTAACGCGACATTGACATTGATCCTGGGGCTAAAGCCCCAGGCTACAGACTGCCATCCGCTACGCGGATTAGCGGAAATCACTGTTCCAGGATACTTCCTTCCCTCTTGCTTCTTCGTGCTCTTCATGACCTTCGTTGTGAATCATTTTGTTTGAGATTGTTCCGCGTCGTATGAGTTGCGATAGTATGGGGCGGAATCGAATATTGCCTACAACCTCCAATCGGCCGTCACCTCATGTGGCAGGCGAGGTGCGATAATGACATCTAGATGCGCTTCCCGGTATCTTCGCTCTTTCACTTCACTGATGTTGTACTTTGTGGTCGCCGCAATTCCGGCCGGGGCCCAGGCGCCCAACCTGTTGCCGAATGGCGATGTGGAAGACGAGTTCGTGAACCACATCCGGGTGACGGAGAAACGGAAGACCCAAATTGAGGCCTGGAACTCGGGCGAGCCCACGTTCTGGAAGCGCGGTCATGGCGCGTCGCTTGACGGGGGGACGGTTCATGGCGGCGCGTATTCTATTGCGCTCCAGGCCGATGAACAAACGGCGGAAGCGACGGTCTTCTCTGATTACTGGCGCGTGAAAGATGCATCCATGCCCTTCGGACTGCCGCTGGCGCCGAGGCGTCCGGTGGAGATTTCTTTCCACGTTAAGACGTCGCCCACGCTGGCGGCGGATTCCTTCAGTGCCGAGATCCGGCTGGGGTCGATTGATGGATTGCCTTCCGAAACCCAAACCGTATCCATGGGGGCCGAGACTGAGTGGAAGGAGGTCACGCACACGATGACGCCCGAGGCGCTTCGGTGGGGCGTGTCGATCACATTTCGCGCGGCCGGCAACCTCGGCGATGGGCAGGTGGCGTGGGTCGATGATGTGTCGGTGACGCAGGACCTGGGCGAGCGACTCAATCTGGTACACAATCCCGGCTTCGAGCAGGCGGCGCCCGGCTCGCCATGGCCCGTTTCATGGGAAGCGCCCATGGACGACCAGTGGGTCAGTTGGGTGGGCAACGAATTCCGCGCGCCGCAACGTGTGGGCGCGTCATACAGTGGTCAGCATGCGATGCGCTGCACGGTGACGTACGCCGACGTCTCCGGCTTGTCGCAGGTGGTCCATCTCAACCAGGAGGCGGTCCGGCCAATTGCGATTGGCCTCTGGGCGAAGCTGGACAATTCCATCGGCAATAGCGCGGCGGGCGGCGGCTATTACGGATCGGACAACTTGCCGAACCTGACGATCTTTGTTTACCATCAGGACGGCACCATGCAGGAGGTCTCCCCCACCTTCTGCCTCGGCGAAAGCGATCACGACTGGGACTACCTGCGCGGGGGCTTCCTGCCGCAGAAGCCTGTGTCGCGCATTCGCCTTCAGGCGACCGTGCTGGGTTCGGAGCCGACGACGAGCTTATGGATCGACAACGTGGAAGCGTTTGAACTGGACGGAGAGGGCGCTTCACTACCGAGCGCGGCTTTCGCGCCCAACCGGACGCTCTACAGCGCGTGGGGCAGCGTGGAGGATTCCCACTCGGGCCAGTTACAGGCGGCGATGAACGACGAGCGTCTTTCCCTGTTTATTCCGCGCGCA